>NZ_VOSK01000041.1 GCF_009296175.1 Microvirga tunisiensis
ATGCGTTTGCCCGGCAAATGCGGCTCCATCCGATCCCACTGGTGATCTTTCAACATCAGACGAACTCCGCTCACCCAAGCCTCCGCGCCCAAAAGGAGCTTGAATCAGATTTGCGAGTCCGTCGAAAGCCTGAATGTCAACGCGCTCTAGCAGATCGGATGCCAAAGTCCGAAGCTGCCAATCCGCCGTCCCCCTTTTCAGGAGTTCCGATGCTTTTGCCCTGGATGAAACTTGCGACAGACACCACGATGCTGGCCTTCGAGGCTCAGATGGTGATCTGGACCCGCGTGTCCCAAGCCGCCATGGGTCAGGGGTCAACGGCAGAAAACCTGCTGATGGTGACGGAAAAGGTCACCGCCTTTGCAGAGGCGGCGGCGACGCTTGCAACGGGTGGATCGGCTCATAAGGTCGTAAGGGGATACCGCAGGAAGGTCCGTGCCAATGTGAAGCGCCTGAAGCGCTAGATGGCCTTTCCTCCCGCTGGAGCATCGGACCCACAAATAGCCACAAATAGCCCACAAATAGCCACAAATAGACTTCTTTTTTGGGATTGATCCGATGCTCCTTCCTAGATGAGCGCATCGCTCAGCGCGGGAACCCTGATCCACTTCTCGTTGACGCGGACCTCCGGTTCCGCACGATGCGCCAACACATTACCGTCGCATCTGCTCGCCAGCCGAGAAGATCAGATTAAGGCTCGAAATCGATCCGTGAGCGGCTTTCCCTTCAGTCACCACGTGTCACGAGCCGGTTCCGAATTTCGGAGACGATCCCCAGCAATAAAGCGCCGGCGCTCGTCGCCGCAAAGAGTTCGCCGAAGATGTGAACAACGGCGTTGTTCTCAGAGAGATCGCCGGCGCTCACATGATGGATGTGATGGGCAGTTGCGAGCGCAATGCCGAGACAAGCCCCGAGATACGCCAGCCCGGGTGTGTTCCAGGGCCTGACCGTCTTCTTCTCAATGCGACCGGACGACATTCACACTTATCTCCTGCCGATGTCTCATCAGTCTCATTCAGACTCGAACTCCGCCGGATCTGTTCCAAAGCTCTGGGACTTTGCGGATGGCATGGGCACATGGCCACTCTATCCATATGATCGGACGAAAGATCCCCAAAGCCAAGCTTTAAAGTGAAATCAATACTCTTCAGAATTCTTAACGCGGGACAGGATAATCATCTTTGAACTTGGCAATACGCAGCTTACCGTCAAGCTTGACCATTTACGGTACGTATTTTCCACTATTTCTTTTTTGGGGCACTGGGCTATAGACTGAACCCATTGATGCGGGGCAATTCAAAACAACAGTCACCAAATATATATTCAAAAAACTACCGTGCTTGGGGGGCTTCGCACGGATACAAGCCGCGGTTCTGGTTGAAAGATCAGACGCGGCTTTTTCTTTTTCTCGGATTCAACTGAGCTCATCAGGAAAAGCTCGCAAAAGCGCGCTCAAGACGTAGCCAATTCTCCTCCGGACCCGGAAGCCCGAACCGCAGGAGGCGCGGATCGTATTGGAAGCGGCGGATCCAGATGCCGTGACGCCCCAGATGAGAGAACAACTCCGGCGCGCGGCTACTGTCCATGAGACGGTAGAGGATCGTACCTCTCGGCGACCGATCCGAATGAGGTGCAAGCAGCGCATCCAAGCGACTGGCATCGTCGGCTCGCGCCCGCAGCGCAGCCCGTCTCCACGCGCGATCACGCAGCGCCCGGCGCCCGACCTCCATGGCGGGGCCGGATACGGACCACGGGCCGAGCGCTTTTCTCAGCTTCTCGGCAAAGCCGTCAGCTGTGATCGCAAATCCGAGCCGCACACCCGCGAGGCCGTATGTCTTGCCGAAGGAACGCAGGACGATGACGTTCTCCGGCAGAACGGGAGCAAGTGTCTCGCACTCAGCGAAGTCGGCGAAGGCTTCATCGACCACGAGCCAGCCCCCGCGCTGTCGCAGGTGACCCGCTATATCGAGCAACGCCCCCCGTCGGAGCATGCGGCCATCGGGATTGTTGGGGTTCACCACAACGACGATATCCGCATCGCCTGCCCCGTCGGTCGAGCCGATTTCCGCAACCTCGTGCCCTGCCCCATGCCAGGCATGCGCATGTTCCGCATAGGTGGGCCCGAGGATTGCGACGCGCGACCGGGTCCACAGGTCGGGCAGCAAGCTGATGAGAACCTGGGTTCCCGGCGCGGCCACCACCGTTGCGGCATCCGATGCCCCATAGGCTTCGGCGGCAGCCGCCTCCAGATCCTTATGACCGGCAGGCGACGGCAGTCGCTCGAACAGGGAGGCTGGCAAGAAGGGCATGGGATAGGGTATGGGGTTGATCCCCGTCGACAGGTCGATCCACGGCTCGGGTGCTTCCGGAAAGAGCCGCCGGGCTTCGTCCAGATCGCCCCCATGCCAGATCCGCGCCTCACTCATCCGATTCACCCATGCCCCTCTCCGATAGCCTGCTGATCCTGAGCCTCGCCCTCGCGGCCGAAGCGGCATTCGGCTATCCCCACCGCCTTTACACGTGGATTGGGCATCCCGTCACCTGGATCGGATGGCTGATCAAAGGCCTCGACCGAGTCTCGAACCGTGAGAACTGGTCCTTCAGCTGGCGGCGCGCTGCCGGCATTCTGGCTCTGCTGATCCTCGTGACCGTCACGGGCCTGGCGGCGTGGATGCTGGAACGATTTCTATTGCCGCTCGGCACCGTCGGTGTGGGACTGCTCGCCCTTCTCTCCAGCACTCTCATTGCCCAGCGCAGCCTGCATGAGCATGTCGCAGCCGTGTCGAAAGGGTTGCGCGAGGGTGGACTCGGCGGTGGGCGTTCGGCCGTCTCGATGATCGTCGGGCGCAACCCGCAAAGCCTGGACGGGGCCGGTGTCTCCCGCGCCGCCATCGAAAGTCTGGCCGAGAACTTCTCCGACGGGATCGTGGCGCCCGCCTTCTGGCTCGCGCTCGGCGGCCTCGCCGGAGCGGCTCTTTACAAGGCCACGAACACTGCCGACAGCATGATAGGCCATCGCACCCCCCGGCACGAGGCCTTCGGCTGGGCTGCCGCACGGTTCGACGACCTCGTGAACCTGCCCGCCTCGCGCCTGTCGGCCCTCCTCATTGTTTCAGCCGCCGCCCTGAACCGGGACACCTCGCCTCGCGGTGCCTGGCAAGCCGTCCGGCGCGACGCCTCGCATCACCGCTCGCCCAATGCCGGCTGGCCTGAGGCTGCAATGGCCGGAGCGCTGGGGCTGCGATTGGCCGGACCGCGCATCTATGGCGATGTGCAGGTCGAGGACAGCTGGATGGGCAACGGGCGTGCCGAGGCGACGGCGGACGACATCGAGCGCGCCCTCGCCCTCTACCGCACGGCATGCGCGCTGCTTTTTGCACTCGCGGCGGCATTGACGCTGTTGATCTGGATTATCGCGCGCTGATGGCGAGGATTCGCTCGCAGTCGAGATGCATTTCCAGGTGATCGGCAAAGCGGTCGAGGATATCGTCGACGAGGGCTTCATAGGCGAGATCGCTCGTTTCGGCTCCAAGCAGGTTGAGCCACCGCGCCCGTTGGCGGTCATCCGCGAAGAGACCGTGGACATAGGTGCCGACGACGCGCCCGTCTGCTGAAATGGCGCCGTCGTGTTGCCCGTTCGCCAATCGCGAGAAAGCGCGCGAAGAAGCATCCGGCCCTGACGTCTCGCCGATATGCATCTCGTATCCGGAGAGCGGCGCACCATCTGTGAGCGTGGTCCCGGTCACGGCCTCAAGCCGCTTCTTCGCGGTGAGGGTCGTTGCGACATCGAGCAGACCCAAGCCCTCGATGGAGCGGCCCGCCTCGCCTTCGATCCCAGAGGGATCGTCGATGCGCTGCCCGAGCATCTGGTAGCCGCCGCAGAGACCGAGGACACGCCCTCCCCGGCGCACATGGGCTTTGAGATCGATGTCCCAGCCCTGTGCCCGAATGAACGTGAGATCCTCGATGGTGGTCTTGGAACCCGGCAGCAGGACGAGGGCAGCAGCAGCAGGGAGCGGCCGACCAGGCTCGACCAGTACCACCTCGACACCCGGTTCCTCGCGCAAAGGATCGAGATCGTCGAAGTTGGAGATCCAGGGCGTCACTGGGACGGCAATGACAACCGAGCCCTTGCGCCCTTCGCGCCGTAGCCCGAGACCGTCCTCGGCCGGAAGGCGCGCGGCATCGGCGAAATGCGGCACGAGGCCGAGAGCCGGCCAGCCGGTGCGCTCGGCCACAAAGCGCATGCCGCTGTCGAACAGGGCGGGATCACCCCGGAAGCGATTGACGATGAAGCCGCGGATCATCGCGGCATCCGCCGCGTCGAGCACCGCTTTCGTGCCGACGAGGCTCGCGATCACGCCGCCTCGGTCGATATCGCCCACGAGCACCACGGGCACATCGGCCGCGCGGGCAAAGCCCATATTGGCAATGTCGCCGGCGCGGAGGTTGACCTCGGATGCCGAGCCTGCGCCTTCAACGAGGACGAGATCGGCCTCTTCCGAGAGCCGGCCAAAGCTGTCGAGCACCGCCTCCATAAGGCGCGGCTTCCAGGATTGGTACTCCCGCGCCTTGGCGCTGCCGACCACGCGGCCCTGCACCACTACCTGAGAGCCGATCTCACTCTGGGGTTTGAGCAACACGGGGTTCATGTGGACGCTGGGCGCGACACCGGCCGCCCGGGCCTGCAACGCCTGGGCGCGGCCGATCTCGCCGCCGTCGGCGGTGACGGCGGCGTTGTTCGACATGTTCTGCGGCTTGAAGGGCCGGACCTTCAAGCCCTTGCGCGCGAAAACCCGGCACAGGCCGGCCACCAGGAGCGACTTGCCCACATTGGAGCCGGTGCCCTGCACCATGAGCGCGCGCATCAGAACTCGACGCCTTCCTGCGCCTTCACGCCCGCCGCGAAATGGTGCTTCACCAGATTCATCTCGGTGACGAGATCGGCCGCCTCGATGAGTTCCGGCTTGGCGTTGCGGCCGGTGACGACCACGTGAAGATCGGGCCTGCGCTGCCGCAGTGTTTCGACAACCTGCGCCAGGTCCAGGTAATCGTAGCGAAGGGCGATGTTGAGCTCGTCGAGCACCAGCAGGCGGATGTCCTCGCGGGCCATCAGGCCCTTTGCCTTGTCCCACGCGCGTTCCGCGGCCGCCACGTCGCGGGAGCGGTCCTGCGTCTCCCAGGTGAAACCCTCGCCCATGGTGTGCCACTCGACCTGATCGGAGAACCGGTCGAGGGCCAGGCGCTCGCCGGTTTCCCAGGCGCCCTTGATGAACTGCACCACGCCCACGTGAAATCCGCGCCCGAGCGCCCGCAGCATGAGACCGAAGGCGGCCGTCGACTTGCCCTTGCCAGGCCCCGTATGGACGATGAGGAGCCCCTTCTCGACCATCTTCGAGGCGACCTCCCGGTCCTGGACTTCCTTGCGCTTGATCATCTTGGCGCGATGGCGCGCCTCTTCGTCCTGGGTCATCCCAACCTGCTTTCAGCATGAGAGGGCCGCACCATGAACAGCCCCGGGCCCGATTTCAAGGCCGGGCCGTTTTCAATACTCAGGCTTGAAAGATGCTCCTTGCCCCGGTAAGCATGTAATGGACGGTGCCCCGGAAACGGGGTGAAAAGGGAATGCGGTGAGACACCGCGGCTGCCCCCGCAACTGTAAGCGGCGAGCCTTCGCTCCAAATGCCACTGGGTCATGACGCCCGGGAAGGTGGCGGCGAAAAGCATCGACCCGCGAGCCAGGAGACCTGCCGTCAGCCTTTGCTTCTATCGGGTCTGTCGGACGGGGTGTGCCGACGGTGACCGTAGTCGAATGACGTTTCGTCGTTCGGTTCCGTCCGTGGAAGCGCAACAGACTCAGAACCAGAGTCTCCCGACGGAGAGAACGATGACCGCACCGATCCTGCCCAAGACCCGCCTCCTTGCCCTGACGCTCGCCGGCCTCGTCGCCGCGACCCCCGCCCTGGCGCACCATGTCATGGACGGCCAGATGCCCTCCACCTTCGTTCAGGGACTGCTTTCGGGCCTCGGCCACCCGGTCATCGGCTTCGATCACCTCGCCGCGCTCATCGGCGTCGGCCTCGTCGCCTCCCGCTTCGCACGCGGCCTCGCCCTGCCGGCCTTCTGGGTCGTCGCCATGGCGGCCGGCGTCGGCCTGCACCTGGCGAGCGCCGACCTGCCCCATGCGGAACTGCTCGTAGCGCTGAGCGTCGTCATCATCGGCATTGCAGCGACCTTGCGCACAACCCTTCCCTATGCGGCGATCGCCGCTCTCTTCGCCATCGGCGGAGCGGTGCACGGCTATGCCCTGGGTGAATCCATCGTCGGCGCGGAATCCACCCCGCTCGTGGCCTATCTCATTGGCCTCATCGTGATTCAGACCGCGCTCACGATCGGCATCGCCTTCGCGGCTCGCCGCTTTGCGAACGCTTCGCTCCAGGTGCCTTCGCTGCAGCTGCGCCTTGCCGGTCTCGCGGTCACGGTGATGGGGGCGGCAACCCTGGCCCTGGCCTTTTCGGCATCCGCCTGATCGCATCGGCCAGAAGCCATGACCTCATTCCATGAGGAGATCTGCCTGCACGTCTGCGTCACCTGCCGTCAGGCGGGTGGCCCGGACGACAAGGCGCTCCGGCCCGGTGCCATCCTTCACCGGGCTCTCACGGAGGCGCTTGAGCACTCTGACGCGCCAAAGGTGCGCGTGGAGGCGGTCGAGTGCCTTTCCGTCTGCAAGCGCCCCTGTACGATTGCGGTCTCCGGCCCCGGACGCTGGACCTACATCTATGGTGACCTGAGCGCCGAGACCTCGGTCGAGACGATCCTCGACGGACTGCGCCGCTATGCCGCGACTGCCGACGGACTCGTGCCCTGGCGCGAGCGGCCCGAGGCCTTCCGCAAGGGCGTTGTCGCCCGCATTCCTCCTATCAAGACAAACGACGCGGCCTGAACGAAGCCGCCGAAAGGCTCACCTCATGAGCGATCTCAAGAAGATCCCCTGCACCATCGTCACCGGCTTCCTGGGTGCCGGCAAAACCACCCTGGTGCGCCACCTGCTCGAAAATGCGGGCGGACGGCGCCTCGCCGTTCTCGTCAACGAATTCGGCGATCTCGGCTTCGACGGCTCCTTCATCGAAGGTTGCGGCATCGAAGGCTGCACGCAGGAAGACATCGTCGAACTTTCCAACGGCTGCCTGTGCTGCACGGTGGCCGACGATTTCGTGCCGGCCCTGAACACGCTGCTCAACCGGCCGAACCCGCCCGAGCACATCCTGATCGAAACCTCGGGTCTTGCTCTGCCCAAGCCACTGGTGCGCGCCTTCAACTGGCCGGATATTCGCTCCCGTGTGACGGTGGACGGCGTGATCGCCGTCGTCGACGGACCCGCCGTCGCTTCCGGCGCCTTCGCGGAGGACCCGGATGCGCTCGAAGCCCAGCGCGCGACCGATGCCTCCGTCGATCACGAGAATCCGCTGGAGGAAGTGTTCGAGGACCAGCTTCTCTGCGCCGACCTCATCATCCTCAACAAGACCGACCAGATGGCGGCCGGCGACAGGGGCAACGTCCTCGCCGCGATCAACGAGCATCTCCCCCGCGCCGTGAAGGTCATTGAGACCACTCACGGCAAGGTGGACCCGACCGTTCTGCTCGGCCTCGGCGCTGCAGCGGAAGCCGACCTCGAATCCCGTCCTTCGCACCATGAGACCGCCGAGGATCACGACCACGACGATTTCGACAGCATCGCGTTTCCGGTTGCGCCTGTCGCTACGCCAGAGGTGCTCGTCGCCCGTGTCGAGCGCGCGGCGGAAGCGGCCGGCGTGCTGCGGATCAAGGGCTTCGCGCCCGTCGATGGCAAGCCCATGCGCCTCGTGGTCCAGGGCGTCGGCCAGCGCATCGGGCACCACTTCGACCGGCCGTGGAAGGCCGGCGAAGCCCGCGACGGCCGCATGGTCGTGATTGGTCTGAAAGGGTTCGACGTGAACGCCGTCGAGGCCGCTTTGCGCAACGGATGACATGCACCTCCTTCCGGTCACAGCGATTTCCCTCGACGAGGGCGGGGAGGCCACAGACCTCCAGCAACCGCCGGGAGATATCGTCGTCCTCTCCTTCGCGGACAGTGACCTTGGAGCGCTGGCGGCCGCCCATCGGCTTGCGGCAGGCGGACCTTCCCTCCGCCTCGCTTCGCTTCGTCGCCTGCGCCATCCTCTCTCCGTCGATCTCTATATCGACAAGACCGTCGTAAAGGCGCGCTTCGTCCTCGTGCGCTGCCTCGGCGGTCTGGATTACTGGCGCTATGGCATCGAGCACCTCGCCCAGGCTTGCCGCTCCCATGGGGTGAAGCTCGCGGTGCTGCCGGGCGACGACCGGCCCGATCCACGCCTGTCGGCCTATGCCACCGTACCGCAGGCGCTCTGCGACGAACTGGAATCCTATTTCCAGGCTGGCGGCATCGACAATATGAGCCGCCTTCTCGTGCGCATCGGCGTTGAGATCGGTGAAGTCGAAGCAGTCGTCGAATTGCCGCGCGCAGCTCCGCGCGCTTTTGCATGGGTGCATCAAACTCTACTCTTCAAACAAACCCCTCATCCTGAGGAGCAGCCGTCAGGCTACATCTCGAAGGAGGATCCAGAGAGCACTGGATCCTCCTTCGAGATGCCTGCCGCGCAGGCTCCTCAGGATGAGGTCTATTCGGGCGAAACTGGCAGGATCGTGGAGCCCGAAGCCCTGCTCAGCCACCTCTCCACTGAACGGCCCCTCGCCTGTCTTCTCGTCTATCGCTCCACCGTCCTCTCCGGCGATACGCAAGCTTTCAAGGCTCTCGCAGCGGCTCTTGCTGAGCGAAGCATCGACTCGCTCGTACTCGCAATCTCAAGCCTAAAGGATCCTGAGGCGGTGGCCGTCGTTGGGCGCGCGATCCGGGCGCGCCGACCCGACATCATCGTCACGACCACGGCCTTCTCATCACGCGACGATCGAAGCTTCGTGCTCGACGAAGCCGATTGCCCGATCCTGCAAGCGATTCCCGTCGGCAGCGCCAAGGAAGCCTGGGAGACCTCTCCGCGCGGGCTATCCGCCGCCGATCTCGCCATGCAGATCGCCCTGCCCGAGTTCGACGGCCGCATCGCCGCTGGTCCTGTCTCGTTCAAGGCCGAAGAGACTGCCGATCCGGCGCTCGCCTTCTCGCGCCGGGTGCAGGCGCCGGACGAAGCCGGCATCGATGCCGTTGCAGACATGGCCGCCGCATGGGTGCGTCTGGCTCGCACCCCACATCACGAGCGACGGCTCGCGCTGGTTCTCTCCGATTACCCGGCCCGGGGCGGACGTGCCGGTTTCGCGGTTGGCCTCGACACTCCGGCCAGCGCCTGCGAGATCATCGACGTTCTCAAAGAAGCAGGCTATGCGGCCGAACGGGATTTTACAGCCGCCGAACTGATGCCGCGTCTGACCGAAGGCCAGACGTCGTTCGAGGTCCCGCTATCCAGCTATCGCGCGTGGCTCGACGCGCTGCCGGCACAACAGCGCGATGTCATCGATGGGCGCTGGGGACATCCCGAAAACGATCCGACGTTCGAAGCGGAGGCCTTCCGCTTTCGTGCGATTCGTGCCGGAAACGTCCTCGTTGCGCTTCAGCCCGACCGAGCGCACGGGCTCGACCGCAAGGGCTTCTACCACGATCCCGAATGCCCGCCGAGCCACGGCTATCTCGCCTTCTACCTCGGCCTGCGTGCTTTGGAGAACATCCACGCACTCGTGCATCTCGGCACACACGGCACCACCGAATGGCTGCCCGGCAAGGCGGTGGCATTGTCCTCCACCTGCTGGCCGCGCCTCGTCATCGGTGCCGTGCCGGTGATCTATCCATTCATCGTCGACGATCCGGGCGAGGCCGCTCCCGCCAAGCGCCGCATCGGCGCGGTGACCATCGGCCATCTCACGCCGCAGACCGGCGAAGCAGGCCTGCACGGCGAGGCTGCGGCGTTGCGCGACCTGGTCGAGGAATTCTCGTCCGCCCAGGTGCTCCATCCCGGCCGGGCCGAACTTGTTGCGAACGAGATCCTGGAGCGCGCCAGGGCCAGCGGGCTCGCATCGGCTTGCGGCGTCGATGGGCGCATGCCCATGGACGAGGCGCTGACGCGCCTCGACGCTCATCTCTGCGATCTCGGCGAGGTGACGATCCGCGATGGGCTGCACGTCTTCGGCAGCGCTCCTGCCGGGCTTGAGGCCTGCGCCACCGGCGAGCGCGAGGGATTGCTGAAGGCGTTCGATGGCCTCTTCGTGGTGCCTGGCCCTTCCGGCTCGCCGTCGCGCGGTCAGACCAACGTGCTGCCCACGGGACGCAACCTCGCGACCCTCGATCCGCGCGCAATCCCGACCCGTGCGGCAACCGAACTCGGCTGGCGCGCAGCAGCCGAAGTGGTGCGTCGTCACCTGCAGGAGGAAGGCGACTGGCCGCGCCGGATCGTGATGGACCTGTGGGCCTCCCCGACGCTCCGTTCCGGCGGCGAGGATATCGCCCATGCGCTGGCCCTCATGGGCGTGCGCCCGACTTGGGATCATGCCTCCACCCGCGTGACCGGCTTCGAGATCGTACCGCAGCCGCTCCTCGACCGACCGCGTGCCGATGTCACCCTGCGCGTCTCCGGCGCGTTCCGTGACACGTTTCCGGATCAGATCGCGCTCCTCGACCAGGCTGCCCGCGCGGTCGCCGCGCTCAATGAGGACGGTGAGTGGAACGAACTCGCCGCTGCGCGCCGGCGCGGCGAAGCGTTGTCGCGCGTGTTCGGCTCTGCGCCGGGCACCTATGGTGCGGGCGTGTCGGCTCGGGCGCTTGACGGCGAATGGACGACGAGAAGCGATCTCGGCCGCACCTATCTCGATGCCACGTCCCATGCCCTCAGTGCCGGCGGCCAAGCGCAGGCCGACCAAAGTTTCCCGCAGCGTATCGGGCGGGCCCAGGCCTTCGTGCATGTGAGCGACGTGGCCGAGCGCGATATTCTCGATGGCGACTCCGCCGCCGATGCCATCGGAGGCTTCACGGCTGCCGCCCAGGCGCTCGGCGCGTCCCCGGCCGTCTACAGCCTCGACACGAGCCGTCCGCAGCACCCGAAAGCCCGCACGTTGACGGAGGACGTGGATCGCCTCGTACGCGGCCGCCTGACGAACCCGCGCTGGATTGCTGGCCAGATGCGCCACGGCTGGCGCGGCGCGGCCGAGATCGCGCAAGGAATCGATGCGCTCTTCGCTTTTGCGGCAACCACGGATGCAGTTTCGTCAGCAACCCTCGATCTCGTCTTCACGGCCTTGATCGCCGACGAGCAGATCTGGCACCGACTTGAGGCTGCCAATCCGGCCGCTGCGGAGGCGATCCGCGCCCGCCTGTCCGATGCACGTCGACGCGGTCTGTGGGAGAGCCGCCTCAATTCCGTTGCAGCCTTCTTCTACGATGAGCAAAAGGAAGCGGCTGAATGAGCGCGCAGCCTGTCAGCGAGAGGCGTCGCGGATGGTGCCCGGGCGTGCGCCGCCCCATGGCAACCGGCGACGGCCTGCTCGTGCGCCTGAGTCCGTTCGGCGGCAGGCTCACCGCCGACCAGGCGCGCCTCATCGCCGAGGCTGCACGCGAACACGGCAACGGCCATCTCGACATCACCGCCCGCGGCAATCTGCAGATCCGCGGCGTCAACGACGGGACCTATCCCGAACTGCTCGCCCTCCTCGCCCGTGAGGACTTGGCCGAACCCGAAGGCGAGGGCCCGAACCGGCCCACGGTTCTCTCGCCGCTGGCCGGCCTCGACCCGCACGATCGCATCGACGCCTTCGCCCTGGCTCAGGCGATCGAGAGTACGGCCGCTGCACAGGAAGGATTGCCTGCGAAATTCTTCGTCGCTGTCGATGGCGGCGGCTCCCTGCCCCTCGATGCCGTTGGGGCCGATCTTCAACTGACGGCGGGCGAGGACGGCACCGTTGCTTTCAGCATCTCCTCGTCTGGGAACCTGCATGGGATCGGTGCGGCATCCCTCCCCCATGCGCCAGCTGCAACCCGCACGTTCCTCTCGGGCTTCTCGGACATGAGACGCACGGGACGAACCGAGGCGCGGCGTCTTCGTGATCTTCAGCCGCACCTCGTTCAAGAATTGATCGCATCGGCGGCTCTCGAACCGGCAGTCGCCATGCTGCAGCGCCCAGAGCCCCCACGCGCGGGAGTCATCCCGATCGAAGGCGGGCATGCCGTTCTTCTCGCGCTACCTTTCGGCCGGTGTGGGACCGAGCAATTGTTGCAGGTAGCTCAGTGGAGCGAACGCTTCGGCACGGCCGAGATCCGCCTGTCCTTCACGCGCGGCATCCTGTTGCCGGGCATTGCGGACGAACACGTATCAACGCTCATTGCAGAAGCCTCCGGTGCCGGCTTTATCACCGACGCGAACGACCCTCGCCTACCGCTGCTTGCCTGCCCGGGCAAGCCGGACTGCGCCAACGCTCTGACGCCTGCCCCCGCAGACGCCTTGCGGCTCGCGAGCGCCCGCAGCGATCTTCTCGCCCAGGGCACCAATCTTCACGTCTCTGGCTGCCCGAAAGGCTGCGCCCATCCAGGCAGGGCCGATCTAACGCTGGTGGGCCGCGCCGATGGCCGCTATGACGTCGTTCCCTATGGCTCCACCCGCGATGTTTCCACTCTTCACCTTTCCATCGACGAGATTATGACCCGTTTGTTGCTGTCAAAGACTTCTGCCGACCTGCGTCGTGCCTTTCCGGAGCGCACCCGATGAGCGGATCGCGCGATTACATTCGCGAAGGTGCGGAGATCTATCGCCGCTCGTTCGCGATCATCCGCGCGGAGGCCGATCTCTCGCGCTTTTCCGGCACGGCGGAACGCGTCGTCGTGCGCATGATCCATGCCTGCGGCATGACGGACCTGCCGCGCGATGTCGATCTCTCGCCCGAATTCGCGGAAGTGGCGGAAGCAGCCTTGAAGTGCGGCGCGCCGATCCTGTGCGACGCCAAGATGGTGGCGAACGGCATCACCCGCGCGCGGCTGCCGGCGAGCAACGAAGTGATTTGCACCCTCGACGACCCACGCGTTCCGGCACTCGCCACTGAACTCGGCAACACCCGCTCGGCCACCGCCATGGAGCTCTGGCGCGAGCGGCTGGAGGGGGCCCTCGTCGTATTCGGCAATGCACCCACGGCTCTCTTCCACCTTCTCGAAATGCTCGATGCCGGGGCGCCCAGGCCTGCCGCCGTCATCGGCATTCCGGTCGGCTTCATCGGCGCGGCGGAATCCAAGGAGGCGCTGGCACGGGACGGACGCGTGCCGTACCTGGTCGTCCACGGCCGGCGAGGCGGCAGCGCCATTGCGGCCGCAGCCGTCAATGCCCTCGCGAACCCGGTCGAGTGAGCCGATGACCACGCAAGATCCCATCCGTCTCTTCGGCCTGGGCCTCGGCCCCGGCAACCCCGACTACATGACCGTGCGCGCCCGCAAGGTGTTGGAGAGTGCCGACCGGCTCGTCCATTTCTGCAAGCGTGGACGGCGCGGGAATGCGCGCACCATCGCGGATGCCATTGTCGGCCAGAACCCCGAGCGGGAGATCGCTCTTGCCTATCCGGTGACGACCGAGATCCCGGCCGACCATCCGGATTATGCGGCAGCCCTCAACCCGTTCTATGAGGAGGCGGCAGTGAGGCTTCTCGCCGAGGTCGAGACGGGGCGCACCCTTGCGGTTCTCTGCGAAGGCGATCCCTTCTTCTACGGCTCCTTCATGCATCTCTGGTGGCGCCTGAAGGACCGCGTCCCGATCGAAGTGGTACCCGCTGTCACAGCCATGTCAGGCGCCTGGACCCGTGCCGGGGCGCCGATCACCTGGGGCGACGACGTGCTCACCGTCGTGCCCGGTACGCTGCCCGAGGCCGAGCTGACACGCCGTCTCTCCGGCACCGATGCCGCCGTGGTGATGAAGCTCGGAAGCCATCTGCCGAAGGTCCGCGCAGTGCTAAAGTCTACCGGCCTTTTCGAGCGCGCCATCTATGTGGAGCGTGCGACCATGGCGGAGGAGAAGATCGTTCCGCTGCCCGACCTTCCGGAGGATTTCGACGCACCGTATTTCTCGCTCATCATCGTGCCGGGACAAGGGAGGCGCGTATGACGGGCCTCCTTACGGTCGTTGGACTCGGCCCGGGCAATCCGCGCTTCCTGACGCCATCCGCATCCGAGGCGCTCGCCTCAGCCACCGACATCGTCGGCTACGGTCCTTATGTGGACCGGGTACCGGAAAGGCCCGGCCTGCGGCGGCATGCCTCCGACAACCGCGTCGAGCTCGACCGCGCACGCTTTTCGCTCGATCTCGCGGCGAAGGGAGCTCGCGTGGCTGTCGTCTCCGGCGGCGATCCCGGCGTCTTTGCCATGGCGGCGGCCGTGTTCGAGGCCGTCGACAATGGCGATCCGGCCTGGCGCAGTCTCGATATTCGCGTCGAGCCCGGCATCACGGCGATGCTTGCGGCCGCGGCCCGCGTCGGCGCACCGCTCGGCGGCGATTTCTGCGCCATGTCGCTGTCGGACAACCTGAAGCAGTGGGAGGTTGTCGAGGCACGCCTGAGAGCCGCTGTCGCGGCCGATTTCGTTGTGGCGCTCTACAATCCGATTTCCTCCGCCCGGCCCTGGCAGCTCGGCGCAGCGTTCAAGATCGTCGCCGAGACGCGTGGTCCCGGCACGCCCGTCATTCTGGCCCGCGCAGTGGGACGGCCCGACGAGGGGATCAGGATTCTGCCACTCGCCGAGGTGGAAACCGCCATGGCCGACATGTCGACAATCGTGATCATCGGCGCCACCACCACACGGCTGATCGAGCGGCCCGACGGCGAAGAGTCTTACGTCTATACACCGCGCTTTTACGGAATGCGCCCATGAAGACGCTCGAGCCAAACGAGCGCCGCCTCGGCGCTGGCGACTTCTTCGACACCGAGCGGCTTCTTGGGCCGGGCCACGACGATGACCGGCAGGCCCAGAGCCCGCGCGGCCCCGATCTTCGGATAGGTTGCAGCACCGCCGGAATTCTTCGTCACCACCACGTCGATGCGCTCGCGCTCCATGAGCGCGCGCTCGGCAGCCTCGTCGAACGGCGCACGATCCTGAATGGCAATGACCTTCGGAATCGGCAGCGCATCGCCGATGGGCTCGATGGTGCGCACGAGATATGTATGCTGCGGCGCAGTCGCGAAGGATGCGAGTTCGAGGCGGCCCACGGTGAGGAACACGCGGCGGGGGCTATCTCCCAAGGCATGAACAGCCCTTTTCATCGAAGTCACCTCGATCCAGCGATCCCCCTCGTGCGGAGTCCAGGCCGGGCGGCGCAGGGCGAGCAGCGGCACCTCAGCCTGCGCGCACGCCCCTGCCGCGTTGCGGGACATCACGGCAGCGAAGGGATGGGTCGCGTCGATCACGGACTCGATCCGCTCGTCACGCAAGAAACGGGCGAGCCCCGCCACACCACCGAAGCCGCCGATGCGGGTCGGGATCGGCATGGGACGCGGATCGCTGGTGCGACCGGCCATGGACAGGAGCGGACTGAAGTCAGGCTTGCCGGCAAGCCGCGCCGCGAGTGCGGAGGCCTCGGTCGTGCCGCCCAGAATGAGGATGCGCATGAGCTCCTTTTCCCTGAATTCTGAGCAGGAGTCGAGCATGGCGAAGAACCGTCCCTGGCTCACCATCATCGGCATCGGTGAGGATGGGCGCGCAGGGCTCTCCCCTGCGGCTCGGGCTGGTCTCGATCAGGCTGAACTCGTGATCGGCGGAGCGCGCCATCTCGATCTCGCCGCCCCTCTTGCCGCGCAAACGCTCACTTGGCCGAGCCCCTTTGTGGACGGCTATGCGATCGTCCTCGCCCGCCGTGGCCAGCCGACCTGCGTTCTCGCGACCGGCGACCCGTTCCACTACGGCATCGGCGCGGAGCTTGCGCGCCTCTTCCCGGTGGAGGAAATCGCCTGCTTTCCGCAAGCATCCGCCTTCAGCCTTGCGGCCGCTCGCCTCGGCTGGTCGCTGCCCGATTGCGATTGCGTGAGCCTGCACGGCCGCGCGCTGGAGCGCATCATTCCCCATCTGCAACCGGGCGCCCGCATCCTAGCTCTGTCATGGGACGGCTCGACGCCGGGCAAACTCGCCGACCTCCTGAAGGCACGGGGCTTCGGAGCCTCGATGATCACCGTTTGCGAAGCCATGGGCGGCCCGCGCGAGCGCATCCGCCGCGCGGTTGCTGCTGAGTTCGCCATCGCCGAGATCGATCCGCTCAACACGGTCGCTATCGAGGCCGTGGCTGCGAGCGCGGCAAGAGTCGTCACTCTTGCACCGGGTCTGCCCGATGCCTTTTTCGAGAACGATGGTCAGCTCACGAAGGCCGAGATCCGTGCGCTCACCCTTGCCGCGCTCGCACCCAAGGCCGGTGAGTTGCTATGGGACATCGGCGCGGGTGCAGGCTCCATCGGCATCGAATGGTGCCTGCGCCATCCACGCAACCGCTGCATCGGGATCGAGGAACGTTGTGGGCGGGCCGAGCGGGCGCGCCGCAATGCGCTCGAACTCGGCGCTACGTCGCTCGATATTCGCACCGGACGTGCGCCGGAAGCATTGGCTGATCTTTCGGCGCCGGATGCCATCTTCATCGGCGGCGGCGCATCGGAAGCCGGCGTGTTCGACGCCGCCTGGGCCGCGCTGAAATCCGGCGGGCGTCTCGCCATCAATGGCGTCACGCTTGAGACCGAGATGCTGCTCGGCGCACTTTACGCGCAGCACGGCGGCACGATGCGGCGCTTGGCGGTCTCGCGCCTGGAGCCGGTCGGCGGCATGCATGGCTGGCGGGCGGCGATGCCCGTTACGCAATGGGTGGTGGCGAAGCCATGATCGTGGCAGGTCTAGGCTTCAGGCGCAGTGCCGCCGCAGAGGAAATCGTGACGCTCGTGGAGCTGGCACTGAACCGTGCCGAACTTGCGCGCGGTGCCTTGGCGAAACTCGGCACCATCGAGGCCCTTGCCGACCTTCCTGCTTTCACTGAGGCTGCCCGTCGACTTGCGGTTCCCACGATGGCGGTTGGGGAGCAGGACCTGTCTGCCGCCGGGCCACGCGTGCGCACGCAATCGGCGCGCTCCCTCGCCGCTCGCGGCGTCGGATCGGTGGCGGAAGCCGCCGCCCTCGCCGCAGCAGGCCCCGGAGCTACGCTCGTTCTCGAGCGCATCGCGTCAACCTCCGTCACATGCGCCCTCGCCCGCCCGGAGACCGAGCCATGACCGTTCATTTCATCGGAGCCGGCCCCGGCGCCGCCGATCTCATCACCGTGCGTGGGCGCACCCTCATCGAGCGCTGTCCCGTTTGCCTTTATGCCGGCTCCATCGTGCCCCCGGAGATCCTGTCCTGGTGCCCACCCGGTGCGCGTCTTGTCGACACGGCGCCGCTCGATCTCGATGCCATCACGGCCGAATACCTGCGGGCGCATGAGAATGCTGAGGACGTGGCGCGGCTCCATTCCGGCGATCTTTCGATCTGGAGCGCCATGGGCGAGCAGTTGCGGCGGCTCGATGCGCTCGGCATCCCCTACACGATCACGCCCGGCGTCCCTGCCTTCGCGGCGGCGGCGGCGGCATTGGGGCGTGAGCTCACCGTGCCGGAAGTCGGCCAATCTGTGGTGCTCACCCGCACCTCGGGGCGGGCGTCGGCCATGCCGGAGACAGAGCGGCTTGCCACCTTCGCTCAGACCGGGTCTACGCTCGCCATCCATCTCTCGATCCATGTGATCGAGCAGGTGGTCGAAGACTTGCTGCCGTTCTACGGCGCCGATTGTCCCGCAGCGGTGGTCTGGCGCGCGTCCTGGCCGGACGAGCGGGTGATCAAAGGCACGCTCTCCACGATTGCCGCCATGGTCCGAGCCGATAAGCTGGAACGCACCGCGTTGATCCTGGTCGGACGGACGCTGGCAGCCAAGGACTTCCGCGACAGCGCACTCTATTCGACCGATTACGACCGCCGCTTCCGTCCCGGCGTCCGCGAGGACAACCGATGAATTACGTTGCGTCAGGCAACCGGATGGAACGGCATGCGGCCAACGAGTTGTCCGTCGCGGTCGAACACCGCGATCTCAAGAGCGATTTCGGTACCGCGCAAGGCCTTGGCGGCCGTGCGCCAGGCATGCTGCGCCACCATGTCGCCGAGCGGAAGGCCGAGGTTTTTCGCGGTCTCCAGCACTTCGAGCGCCGTGTTGGCGCTGCGCGCCTGCTCCACGACGCTCGGCTCCGCACCGGCTTCGGCAAGACGCTCGGACAGCCAGGCGAGATCGACCGTGCCGGAGCGCGAATGCAGGTCGAGCAGCCCTTGACCGAGCTTCGTCATCTTGGCGACGCCACCCGCGATGGTGACCCTCGGGACCGGGTTCCGGCGCAGGTATTTCAGCATGCCGCCGGCGAAATCGCCCATATCGATGAGGGCATGGTCCGGGAGGTCGTGCAGGATCTGCACGGCCCTCTCGGAGGTGGAACCCGTCGCTCCCGCCACATGCTCGAGGCCGCCCGCGCGGGCCACGTCAATGCCCCGGTAGATGCTGTGGATCCAGGCCGAGCAGGAATAGGGTACCACCACTCCCGTCGTGCCGAGGATCGAAAGTCCGCCCATGATGCCGAGACGCGGATTGAGGGTCTTCTGCGCAAGTGCCTCGCCACCCGGGATGGAGATATGGACCTCGATATCCATGGGCCCGCGGATGCTGCGTGCCGCCTCTTCCAGGTTGTCGCGGATCATGTGGCGTGGGGCCGGATTGATGGCAGGCTCGCCCGGCGGCAGGGGCAGTCCGGCGCGCGTGACCGTGCCGACGCCCTCGCCTGCATGGAACGTGATGCCCGAGCCCGGCGCGCCGGCACGGACGGTCGCAACCACCAAGGCGCCATGGGTCACGTCCGGATCATCGCCCGCGTCCTTGACCACACCCACCCGGGCGCCACCATCGCAAGGCTCGCTCATTGCAAGGGTGAAGGCGGGCCGCGCTCCGCCTGGAAGCGCGATCTCGACGGGATCGGGAAAATCACCGACCTGCCAACCAAGATATGCCGCCTTGGCCGCCGCCGTGGCGCAGGCGCCCGTGGTCCAGCCCCGGCGCAACGATCCGGCGGGTTTACTCTCGTCCATACGCCCTCTTACATCGTCCCCATGAATTCCAACAGTCATCCCGTCACTGGCGTTCGGATGCGGAGGGCCTCATGATCTCCCTGTCTCGCCTCTCGCCTCCTTTCGCGCCCGGCACGGTCTGGCTCGTCGGCGCCGGCCCGGGCGACCCCGGCCTGCTCACCATCCATGCGCTGAATGCCCTCGCGACGGCCGACGTCATCGTCTACGACGCCCTCGTCGACCCGGCCGTGCTGTCGTTTGCCCACGAGGGGGCCACGCTCGAATTTGCCGGGAAGCGCGGTGGCAAGCCCTCCGCTGTTCAGCGGGATATCTGCGAGCGGCTGATCCAGCTCGCCCGCGAAGGCAGGCGGGTGCTGCGGCTCAAAGGTGGCGATCCCTTCATCTTCGGCCGTGGCGGCGAGGAAGCACTGGCTCTCTCTGACGCCGGCGTTCCGTTCCGCATCATCCCCGGCGTGTCGAGCGGCCTTGCCTCGCTCGCCATCCATGGCGTCCCGGCGACCATGCGCAAGACGAACCATGCGGTCATCCTTGCCACGGGCCATGCCGCGCCCGACGCGGAGATCGAGTGGAGCGGGCTTGCCCGCACCGGTGCCCCCATCGTGCTCTACATGGCGGTTTCCAGCCTCCCCTCGATCGTGAAAGGGCTCCTCGAGGGCGGGCTTGCGGGCGACACGCCCGCGCTGGCCGTGCATGGGGCGACGACGGCCAAGGAAAGCGTGGTGGAAGGAACACTCGAAACCCTGCCAAAGCTTGCGGAGGAAGGGCTCATCCGCTCGCCGGCTATCGTGGCGATTGGGGCGATTGCGGCTTTCCGCTCAGCCATCGCCAACCATCTGCTCGAATTCGGCAGCGAGGCGGCCCAGTGAGCGTCGGTCCCGGCCTTCTCATCGCCGCACCGTGCTCGGGCGCGGGCAAGACGACAATCGTGCTCGGGGTCCAGCGGGCGCTGGCCCGCCGGGGCCTGCGCGTGCGCGGCATGAAATGCGGGCCGGATTACATCGATTCCGCCTTCCACGCCGCTGCGACCGGCGCGCCGAGCTTCAACCTCGACAGCTTTGCCATGAGCCCGCAGCTGCTGGATGCGCTCGCATCCGAGGCGGCCGGCGATGCGGAGCTTGTCATCGCGGAAGGCTCGATGGGCCTCTTCGACGGGATCCGCCAGGAGACCGGCCGCACCGGCGCGAGCGCGGACATCGCAGCCCTGTTCGGCTGGCCTGTGATCCTCGTCCTCGACGTGTCGGGCCATGCGCAATCGGCCGCCGCCGTCGCACTCGGCTGCGCCCGCTTCGACCCACGGATCGAGGTGGCCGGCGTGGTGCTGAACAAGGTCGCGAGCGAACGCCACCGCAGGCTGGTCGAGGACGGCATGGCGCGCATCGGCTTGCCGGTTCTCGGAGCTCTGATGCGCAGCAGCGATCTGATCCTGCCCGAGCGGCATCTCGGACTTGTCCAGGCAGGAGAAACCGACGAACTCGACGGACGCCTGGAACGTCTTGCCGATGCAGCGGAAGCTGCGCTCGACATCGACCGGCTCATTGCCCTGGCCCGTCCGACCCGGCTGCAATCCGCCGGTGGCGCAAGGCCTCTGCCTCTGCCGCCGCCGGGGCAGCGCATCGCGCTGGCCTCGGACCAGGCCTTCTCCTTCGTCTATCCGCATGTACTGTTGGGCTGGCGCGCGGCCGGTGCGGAGATCGTGACCTTCTCGCCCTTGGCGAACGAGCCTCCGCCGCCCGATTGCGACGTCTGCTGGCTGCCCGGGGGATATCCCGAGCTTCACGCCGGCCGCATCGCCGGAGCGGCGCGCTTTCTCGACGGACTGCGCCGATTTGCCGAGAGCAGGACAGTTCATGGCGAGTGCGGCGGCTACATGGTACTGGGCCGCTCCCTCGAGGACGGAGACGGCCATGCGCATGCCATGGCGGGCCTGCTCCCGGTCGAGACGAGCTATGCCAAGCGCAAGATGCATCTCGGCTACCGGGTGGCG
This sequence comes from Microvirga tunisiensis, assembly GCF_009296175.1. Lineage (GTDB taxonomy): Bacteria > Pseudomonadota > Alphaproteobacteria > Rhizobiales > Beijerinckiaceae > Microvirga > Microvirga tunisiensis. The sequence continues at coordinate 21,135 of NZ_VOSK01000041.1, forward strand.
CATCTGCTCGGCGACGGGGCGATGGGCCAAGCCGGCCGGCGCCTCGTCGGCCATGAGTTCCACTATGCCTCGGTCACGCAGAGCGACACGTCGCATGAGACCGCCTTCGCCACGATTACGGATGCGGAAGGCAACGATCTGGGCATCGCCGGGCATCGCAGGGGGCTCGTGACGGGGAGCTTCTTCCACGCCATCGCCCATGGATGATCGGTCGGATACGCGTTTGGGCCCAAGCTGGTCAGTGAACATCCCGTCAGGCGGGGAGTTGAACAGCACCAGACGAGGAGACCATCATGCGCCTTCGAATGATCTTGCCCCTGGCTGTCCTGCTGGTTCTCGCCGCCTGCGGCGATGACGGGCCGGACGAGACCGGCGGCACGGACAACGCCAATCAGCCCGGCAACAACGCAGCTCCTGCCAATCCTCGCAGCAACCCGCCGCCTCCGGCCCAATAACCCTCACCATCCATATGCGGATTGCGGCCGGGGAACGCCGGCCTTGGGGCCAAGCTTTTATGGCGATTATCGCATGTTAATGCGCCCACAGCCTGTTCGCGGTTTCCTCGACTCGCTTGCGGATCGAGAGACGGCATCATGCCGCGGAATTGGGAAGAAATGGAACAACGCCATCGTTTCGCCTCAGCCATCCGTCTTGATCCGGTTCGAATCCTGAAAGGGGTCGGGGAGAGCATGCAAGCTTGACGGATCGGCAGGCGACATTCTTCGTGGTGCCGCCCATCGGCCAAGCTCCTGTTCATCGCATCCCAGGGTGTTGGAGGCGCTGATGAAAGAGGCATTCCATATCGGGCAACTCGTCCGGATCACCAAGCCCTCCTCGGGCCATGCGGACCGCCGCACCTATTGCATCGTCTGCCTTGTATCGGACGAGGATGACTCTCTGCTCTATCGCGTCAAGAACACGGTCGGCATCGAACGCCTCGTCAAATCCGACGAAATCGAGCCGGCTGCCCTCACGGCCGTACCATGACGATCCGGCCTGCCGGAACCGGGGCCGCGTAGGCTCTCCTGCCTAGGGGACGTCCGCCGGTGTATTAGCCCATGGTAGCGGTGAAAGGCACCTTGCCGTCCCCTGATGGGCACGACAGAATACCTTCCAACACAGCCCGAAACGGGCAAGCCGGCACAGATCGGCGGACGCATAGAGAAGCATCTCCATGCGCCAGAGGAAGCGAAGCCATACCACGCGTTTTCAAGGCGCGCGGCTGCCAGGGAGGTTGACGTCGTTGACGACGGCTGCGGACGCGCGCGCGGATACATTCCCGAAACTGCTGACGCGCAATGCGCGCCTACGCCCGAACCGCACCGCGTTTCGGCACAAGGATCTCGGGATCTGGCAATCCTGGACCTGGGGCGAGGTCCATGACATCGTCCGCGCCTATGCCTGCGGCCTGCAATCCCTCGGCCTGGAGCGCGGCGGCAAGATCGCCATCATCGGCTACAACCGACCCTATCTCTACTGGACCATCTGCGCCGCCCAGTGGCTCGGTGCGATCCCGATCCCGGTCTATGCCGATTCCGTCGCGGAGGAGATGGCCTATGTGCTCGCCCACGCCGAAGTGACCCATGCGGCGGTGCAGGACCAAGAGCAGGTCGACAAGATCCTCTCCGTCTCGGAGCAACTGCCGCAACTGGGGCATGTGCTCTATGACGAGCAGAAGGGCCTGAGGGACTACGATCACGGCCGGCTCCATTCCATAGCGTCCGTCGTCGAGGAAGGCCGCGCGCGGCTGGCGGATGCGCAAGAGGCCACTGCCACCGAGCGAGCCCTGCAGGAGGGCAAAGGCTCCGATCTCGCCATTATTCTCTACACCTCCGGCACGACAGGACGGCCGAAGGGCGTGATGCTCACCTCCGATGCGGTGATCGCGGCCGCCGAGATCGGCTGCGACTTCGACAAGCTCGACGAGACGGACGAGATCATCGCCTATCTGCCCATCGCCTGGGTCGGCGATCACATCTTCTCCTATGCGCAGGCGATCCTGTCGGGTCTGTGCGTCAATTGCCCCGAGAGCCCGGAAACCATTGCGGAAGACCGTCGCGAGGTCGGCGCGACCTATGTCTTCGCGCCGCCGCGCGTCTTCGAGAGCATGCTCACGCTGACCATGGTGCGCATTGAGGACGCGGGTGCTCTCAAGCGGCGCATGTTTCACTTCTTCATCAACCACGCCAATAAGGTGGGCGAGAAGATCCTGAACAGGGAGCCGGGCGTGGGAGCCTGGGATCGCCTGCTCTGGAACATCGGCAACGTGCTTGTCTATGCGCCCCTGCGCAATCGCTTCGGCATGACCCGGGTGAAGGTCGGCTACACGGCAGGCGAAGCCATCGGGCCGGAGATCTTCCGCTTCTACCGCTCCATCGGCGTGAACCTAAAACAGCTCTACGGGCAGACGGAGGCTTCCGTCTACATCACCATGCAGCCGAACGGCGAGATCCGCGCCGATACGGTGGGCCGCCCCGCACCGCAGGTGGAGATCCGCATCGCCGACAATGGCGAGGTTCTCTATCGCTCTCCCGGCGTGTTCGTGGGATACTACAAGGACGATGCGAAAACGGTGGAGACGAAGACACCGGACGGTTTCGTGCATTCGGGCGATGCCGGCTTCTTCGACCAGAACGGCCATTTGAAGATCATCGACCGGGCGAAGGACGTCGGCAAGATGCGCGACGGCGCGCTCTTCCCGCCGAAATACGTCGAGAACAAGCTGAAGTTCTATCCCAACATCAAGGAAGCGGTTTGCTTCGGCGACGGGCACGACCATGTCGCGGCCTTCATCAACATCGACCTCGTGGCGGTGAGCAACTGGGCCGAGAGGAACGGCGTGACCTATGCCTCCTATCAGGAGCTCGCCGGCCACCCGCTGGTCTATGACATGATCGAAAAGCACGTGGACGAGGTGAACCGTTCGCTGTCATCCGAACCGCGCATGGGCGGCGCGCAGATCAAGCGCTTCCTGATCCTGCACAAGGAGCTCGATGCCGATGACGGCGAGCTCACCCGCACGCAGAAGGTGCGACGCGGCTTCATCGCCGAGCGTTACGCTCCGCTCATCACCGCGCTCTACGACGGCTCGTCGGAGGCCGACATCTCGACCGAGGTCACTTTCGAGGATGGACGCAAGGGCGTGATTTCGGCACGGGTCAAGATCAGGGATATGAAGCTCTACCCGCCGACAGAACCCGGATCGGTACTGGAGGCGGCAGAATGAGAGCGCCCGATCATCCTGTCATGAGCAAGGGCGACGTGCTGCTCGCGGTCGAGAACGTATCTCTCGGCTTCGGCGGCGTGAAGGCACTCACCGACGTATCCTTCGACATCCGTAAGAGCGAGATCCGCGCCATCATCGGACCGAACGGCGCGGGCAAGACCTCGATGCTCAACTGCATCAACGGCTTTTATTACCCGACCGAGGGACGCATCACCTTCAAGGGCGTCAAGCGCCCGAAGATGCGCCCCTATGTGGCGGCGCGTGGCGGCATCGCCCGCACCTTCCAGAATGTCGCACTCTTCAAGAGCATGTCGACCTTGGACAACATCATGGCCGGCCGTTCGATCAAGATGCGTTCGAACTTCTTCTGGCAGCTCTTCCGTCATGGTCCGGCCATGAAGGAGGAGGTCGAGCACCGCCGCTTCGTCGAGGAGATCATCGACTTCCTCGAAATCCAGCACATCCGCAAGGTCCCGGTCGGGCGCCTGCCTTACGGCCTGCAGAAGCGGGTCGAACTCGGGCGCGCGCTTGCCATGGAGCCGGAGCTTCTCCTGCTCGACGAGCCTATGGCCGGCATGAATCTCGAAGAGAAGGAGGACATGTCACGCTTCATCCTGGAGGTGAATCAGCAATACGGCACCACTATCGCCCTCATCGAGCACGACATGGGGGTGGTGATGGATCTCTCCGATCGCGTCGTGGTGCTGGAATACGGGCGCAAGATCGCCGACGGCACGCCGACCGAGGTCAAGAACGACCAGCGCGTCATCGACGCCTATCTCGGCGTGGCGCATTGAAGGGCTGAACGATGGACATGCTGTACAAGGTCTTCATCGAACCCTTCGTCTTTATGGGCGAGGCGCCGGATCTCCTGATCCAGACGCTCTGGGAAGGGCTCGTCTCGGGCGTGCTCTATGCACTGATCGCGCTCGGCTTCGTGCTCATCTTCAAAGCCTCAGGCGTGTTCAACTTCGCGCAAGGGATCATGGTCGTGTTCTCGGCGCTGATACTGGTCGGCCTCTATGAGAAAGGTGTTCCGGCCTTTCTGGCGCTGATCCTGGCGGCTCTCGCCATGCTGGTGCTTGCGATGGTGGTGGAACGGGTAGTGCTGCGGCCGCTGGTCAACCAGCCCGACATCATCCTCTTCATGGCGACCTTCGGGCTTACCTACTTCCTCATCGGCTTCGGCGAGCTCATCTTTGGCGGCAGCCCGCGGGAAATGATCACGGAGCAACTCTTCCTGCCGCAGGGCACGACGGAGATCGATGCGCTTGGCGGCTCCATCCGCCTCCAGCATCTCGATATCGCCGCCGCCGTGATCGCCTCGATCATGATCTGCCTGCTCGCTGTATTCTTCTCTAAGACCCGCATCGGCCGGGCCCTGCGGGCAGTGGCCGACAGCCACAAGGCGGCGCTCTCCGTTGGCATCTCGCTCAACCAGATCTGGGTCATTGTGTGGTTCGCCGCCGGCATCGTGGCGCTGGTCGCCGGCATCATGTGGGGGGCGCGCTCGGGCGTGTCGTTCTCGCTCCAGATCATCGCACTCAAGGCCCTGCCGGTCCTCATTCTCGGCGGCTTCACCTCCATTCCCGGCGCCATCATCGGCGGCCTGATCATCGGGGTCGGAGAGAAGATCGGCGAGTTCTACTGGGGGCCGCTCGTCGGCGGCGGTATCGAGACCTGGCTCGCTTACGTCATCGCCCTACTCTTCCTGCTCTACAGGCCGCAGGGTCTGTTCGGCGAAAAGATCATCGAACGGATTTAGGGAGACATCTCAGTGCTCTACCGCGAGGCCGGCCAGTTCAAGACCAACTATGTCGCGGACAGCGCGATCTTTCCCCTGCGGGAAGACCGGATCGGGCTCACCCTCATCATCCTGGCGGCCTATGCGCTGGCTTTCCTCGGCAACAGCTTCCTGCTGCAGGCGGTGATGATACCGTTCCTGGTGTTCTCGCTTGCTGCAATTGGCCTCAACATCCTCACGGGCTATACGGGCCTTCTGTCGCTCGGCACCGGCGCCTTCATGGGCGTGGGGGCCTATGCCTGCTACAAGCTGATGACGGCCTTTCCCGGCGTGAACGTGATCGTCTGGATCTTCGTATCGGGCTTCTTCTCCGCGGCCATCGGCGCCCTGTTCGGCCTGCCCTCGCTGCGCATCAAGGGCTTCTATCTGGCCGTGGCGACGCTCGCCGCGCAGTTCTTCCTGCAATGGTGCTTCATCCGCATCCCTTGGCTCGTGAACTACAACGTCTCGGGCGCCCTCGATGCCCCCCTGCGCACCCTCTTCGGCATCCCGATCATGGGGCCCAACGCGACACCGCAGACGCGCTATCTCGTCGTGCTCACCATCGTGATCCTGCTCACCTGGCTCGCCTCCAACCTCGTTCACGGCCGTATCGGACGCATGTGGATCGCCATCCGCGACATGGATCTCGCGGCCGAGCTCATGGGCATCAGGCCGCTCCAGACGAAGCTCCTGGCCTTCGCCGTCTCGTCCTATTATTGCGGCGTCGCCGGCGCTCTGCTCGTCTTCCTCTGGTATGGCGGCGCGGAATACGACGTGTTCAACATCAATCAATCCTTCTTCATCCTGTTCATGGTGATTATCGGTGGGCTGGGCAGCCTGATCGGCTCGTTCTTCGGTGCGGCGCTCATCTTCATCCTGCCGATCATCCTTGGCATCGTACTGCCTGCCATCCTGTCACCATTCGGCCTCTCGGTCGGCGCAGATGTCATCGAGCATTTGCGTTTCATGATCGTCGGCGCGCTCATCATCTTTTTCCTGATCGTCGAACCGCACGGCCTCGCGCGGCTCTGGCAGATCGGCAAACAGAAGCTCCTGGTCTGGCCGTTCCCTTACTGACGGTGGACCGCCAAGGAGACAAAACGGAACAAGAATTCGGCCTTCAGCCGATACAACGGGAGGAAACGCAACCATGTCGTTTCGCAAATTTGGTCTTGGATTAGCCGCCGCGACGATGCTGGCGGGTGTTGCCCTGCCTGCCTTCGCGCAGGATTCGATCTATGTGCCTCTCTTCACATACCGCACTGGCCCCTTCGCCGGGTCCGGCACGCCTATCGCCGACGGCATGCACGATTATCTGCGCATGCTCAACGAGCGTGACGGCGGCATCGGGGGCGTGAAGCTCGTGCTCGAGGAATGCGAGACCGGCTACGACACTAAGAAGGGTGTCGAGTGCTACGAGTCCGTGAAGGGCAAGAACCCGGTCGTGGTCAATCCGTGGTCGACGGGCATCACCCTGCCGCTGATCCCGCGCGCCTCCGTGGACAAGATCCCGATCCTGTCCATGGCCTATGGCCTCTCGGCCTCCGCCCGCGGCGACATCTTTCCCTGGGTCTTCAACCCGCCGGCCACGTACTGGGACGGCCTGTCGATGATCATCAAGTACATCGGCGAGAAGGAAGGCGGCCTCGACAAGCTGAAGGGCAAGAAGATCGGCTTCCTGCATCTCGATGCCAGCTTCGGCAAGGAGCCGATTCCGCTGCTCACGGAACTGTCGAAGGAGCTGGGCTTCGAGGTCGCGCTCTATCCCGTGGCCGCGCAGGACATGCAGAACCAGTCCTCGCAATGGCTCAGCGCTCGCCGCGACCGGCCCGACTACATGATCATGTGGGGTTGGGGCTCCATGAATGGCGCAGCCATCAAGGAAGCGGTTCGTTCTGGCTATCCGATGGATAAGTTCTACTCGGTCTGGTGGCCGGGCGAGGATGACGCGAAGAGCGGTGGCGCAGGCGCCAAGGGCTTCAAGATGCTCAACTGGCATGCGGTGGGAACGAACTTCCCTGCCGTCCAGGACATCCAGAAGCACGTGGTCGACAAGGGCTTCTCGAAGGCTCAGAAGGATAAGGTCGGCGAGCTTCTCTACAATCGCGGCATCTACAACTCGCTGCTGATCGCCGAAGGCATTGCCACGGCGCAGAAGCTCACAGGCAAGAAGGCGGTGACCGGCGAGGACGTGCGCCGCGGCATGGAGAACATCAAGCTCGATCCGGCCCGTCTGAAGGAGCTCGGGTTAGAGGGCTTCACCGATCAGCTCGTGCTTTCCTGCTCGGACCATAACGGGCACCGCGCCGCCTTCATGCAGGAATGGGACGGCACGAAATGGGTGAAGATCTCCAATCCCATCGAGCCGATGACCGACCGCGTGAAAGGCCAACTCGAAGCGGCCGCGAAGGATTATGCCGAGAAGAATACCGGCTGGCCCAAGCGCACGGAAGCCTGCGACAAGGCAAGCTGAGGCCAACCGCAACCTGCCCTCCTCCCCCGTGTGGGGAGGAGTTCGAGGCGGGGGTGTGAGCGCTAACCTATCAAGGTTCAGGCCAGCACCTCCGCCCTGACCCTGCCCACAAGGAGAGGGAAAAGGAGAGAACCGCTTATGACAAGCGCCGTTCAGATGCACGATCAGAACAAGCCGCAACCGGCGGAGACTGTTCTGAACGTCAATAACATCGAGGTCATCTACGACCACGTCATCCTTGTGCTGAAAGGCGTTTCCCTCAATGTGCCCAAGGGCGGCATCGTGGCGCTGCTCGGTGCGAACGGGGCCGGCAAGACGACGACGCTCAAGGCCATCTCCAACCTGCTCCGCGCCGAGCGCGGCGAGGTGACGAAGGGCTCGATCGAGTTCAAAGGCGAGCGGATCGATCGTCTCTCGCCCAACGAGTTGGTGCGACGGGGCTGCATCCAGGTTCTTGAAGGCCGCCACTGCTTCGGCCATCTTACCATTGAGGAAAACCTGCTCACCGGCGCCTTCACGCGCAAAGACGGCAACGCCGCCATCCGACGCGATATCGAGGCGATTTACGAGTACTTCCCGCGCCTGAAGCAGCGGCGCTCATCCATGGCGGGTTATACCTCCGGCGGCGAGCAGCAGATGTGCGCCATCGGCCGGGCCATGATGTCGAAGCCCTCGATGATCCTGCTGGACGAACCCTCTATGGGTCTCGCGCCGCAGATTGTGGCGGAGATCTTCGAGATCGTGCGCAAGCTCAACGCGACGGAGGGCGTCTCCTTTCTGCTCGCCGAGCAGAACACCAACATGGCGCTGAAATACGCCACTTACGGCTATATCCTCGAAACGGGCCGTGTCGTCATGGACGGACCCGCGCAGATGCTGCGCGAGAACGAGGACGTGAAGGAATTCTACCTCGGCGTGTCGGAGGGCGACCGCAAATCGTTCCGGGCCGTGAAGAGCTACAAGCGGCGCAAGCGCTGGCTGGCGTAAACAATGACCTTGGAAAATTGGATTAGAGAAGCAGATGATCAAACCCGGCATGAGCGATTAGCTCGGGCTAATGAAGTATCGAAGCTCTTCCCCGAGACAGAGATGGGCCGGCTGTTCTCAGGAGGTGAGCAAACCTATAGAGCTTTCGTTGAGGCACAGCTCACATACATAAGCGGACTCTACCTATCGACGATATTGATGGCTCTCGCTGCCCTGGAGAGGCATTTCGCTGGTGCATTTTATGCTTCCGGCCTTGAGGCAGCTAAAAGAATGAGCTTCGAGAATTTATCGGAAAGGGGCCAAGAAACAGGTTTGTTCAGTGCAGACCATGCCGATGATTTTGAGAAGTTTCGCGTGATCAGAAATTCGTACGCTCATTTTCGCGAACCTGCTCATGAACTCTCAAGTATCCAACGTATGATCCGTGAGGATGCAGATTTCGACACTATTCTACGTGGTGACGCTTGGGACGCACTCCAGATCATGGCGCGGTACTTTAATGAATATCCTTATCCATGGCTCAGAGTTGAACCACAAGTATTAGAAGCTGAAAAAGAGAACTGATGTCTGACACCTTCGATACCCTTGAAACGCGCGACAGAGCCGAGCGCGAAGCTTCTCTCTTTGCGCGACTTCCGGAGATCCTGAAACAGGCCGTCAAAGCTCCCACCTATGCAGAACGCTTCAAAGGCATCGACCTCGACAGCATCAGGAGCCGCGAGGCGCTCGCCACCCTGCCGGTGCTGCGCAAATCCGAATTGCCGGCTCTGCAGAAAACCGCCCTGCCCTTCGGTGGCTTCGTCTCCGATGCACCAGGCTCATTCGGCCGTCTCTTCACGTCGCCCGGTCCGATCTTCGAGCTGGAGGGAACCGTTTCGGATCCTTGGCGCTCCGCACGCGGGCTCTTCGCCGCCGGGTTCCGACGCGGGGACGTGGTGCTCAACACCTTCAGCTATCACCTGACGCCCGGCGGCTTCATCATGGATTCCGGCGCGCGGGCCTTGGGCTGCGCCGTCATTCCGGCAGGGCCCGGCAACACCGAGCAGCAGTTCGAGTTGATCGAGGCCTACCGCCCGGTAGCCTATTGCGGCACGCCGGACTTTCTCAAGATCCTGCTCGACGGTGCTGCGGCGGCCGGGCGGGACATCTCCTCCATCAGGCGCGCGCTCGTGTCGGGCGCGGCGTTTCCGAAGTCGCTGCAGGAGGAATTCTCGTCCAAGGGTATCGAGTCCTATCAGGCCTATGCCACGGCGGATCTCGGCTTCATTGCCTACGAGACCTCCGCCCGCGACGGACTCGTCGTCAACGAAGACATCATTGTCGAGATCGTGCGGCCGGGCACGGGCGATCCGGTGCCGGAGGGCGATGTCGGCGAGATCGTCGTGACGACGCTCGATCCACATCGTCCGTTCATCCGCCTCGCTCTCGGAGACCTGACAGCGGCCGTGAGCGGGGTCAGCTCCTGCGGTCGTACCAGCATGCGCATCAAAGGCTGGATGGGCCGCGCAGATCAGGCCGCCAAGGTCAAAGGCATGTTCGTTCGGCCCGAGCAGGTGGCGGAGATCGGCCGGCGCCATCCCGAACTCGGCCGGCTGCGCCTCGTCATCACCCGCGAAGGCGAGATGGACGTCATGATGCTCGCTGCCGAAACGGCCGAGCCGAGCGACGACCTCTCGGCAGCGGTAGGCGCGACCCTTCAGATCATCGCGAAGCTGAAAGGGTCGGTGACTCTCGCGACGCCTGGAAGCCTCCCGAACGACGGTAAGGTCATCGCGGATGAACGCAAATACGATTGAGCAGCTCTTTTCAGAATGGCAATCCAGCTTTGCGGGATTGCAAAATAAGCCGAGCCAAGATGCCTTGAACGCAGGACTCGCGCTCCATAAGCTCAAGCTCATAGTGATTCGAACTGAGAAAAGTCAGGAATTACAAAAAGAAAGAGCACCCATAGGGGTGCTCTTAAGGTGTCCGGCCGTAGGGGCAAAAAAGACCGGAGATGCCAATAAACGCCCTTAGTTGAAGTTGGTTCCAAAGTTTTTCAAATTTCTTGCCAAGCCTGTGCCTCAATGAGGTCACGTTTCCGGGGTCTAGGCCAAAGCTTCCCGTGGGGGCAAACACGGGCTGGGGCCGCGACCACAGATCCTTCAAAGGACAGGGTCGCGGCCATTTTCATCTCAAAGCTTGGCTATTCGGGATTAGGCGCGAGGGGCCGTTGCATCGGTCATCGCCGAAAGCTGGATCCGCTTCCCCGCACGATGCACAGAAAAAAGGCCCGAGAGGATCCCTCGGGCCTTTCTGTTGTTAGGTGGAACGTCTCAGTAGGTGCCGAACTTGAAGTTCAGCTTGGCACGAGCGACGAAGAAGTCGTTGTCGTCGCTGCCTCCGGCGGGAGCAACGACGTCGAACGCCGGTCCGCCGGCGGCCGGCTGGAAGGAGCCGACAACTCCACCGCCAAAGTCGTCGTCGTCATCGAAGCTGAGCCACAGGCCTTCGAGACCGAAGGTGACCGCCGAAGAGCCGAACCAATTTACCGGCAGCGCCCATTCGACACCGCCGCCGGCCACCCAGCCCGTATTATCGTCGGTATAGGCCAGACCGCCTGTGGCGTAGATCAACACGCGATCGAACGCGACACCGGCACGGGCACGCACCGTGCCGAACCAATCCGACAGGTCGTTATTGAATGTTCCGGGCACGAAGGTGCCGGGCACGCCCGCCGGAATGAACGCAACATTCTCTTCCTGATCGGTGTCGGCCCACTGGATGTCGGTTTCCAGACCGATCACGAAAGAGCCGATCTGGTAGTTGTAACCGATCTGACCGCCGCCGGTGAACCCACCGTCACCATTGTCCGGGAAGAATAGGGTGCCCGGGACCGCACCGCCGAGGACGGCGGTTTGCCGATCATTGTCACGCCAGCCCCAGCCGGCGTTCACACCAGCGTAGAATCCGGTCCACGTGAAGATCGGCGCCGTGATGATCGGTGCAGGAGGTGGTGCCTGACTTGGAAGATCGGCGGCAGAGGCAGCGGCTGCAGCAAGCGTGACGCTTGCAACCCCTGCGAGGAGGCTAATTACGCACTTTCTCATAACCGTAACCCCTTAGTGTGAGGACTCACGGTGAAAACTTACGCCCGTTCCACTTGGGAAAGCTATTGCAAAGGGGCAACACCTACATGTTCGATCAGTATTCAATGGGTGCAAAAGTAGTACTACTTTCGATGTAAAGAATTTTATCCAATACTGCAGAAAATAAATTTCTTAACAAGACCTTTAAAGTTATTTGACATTACTTGGAAGGCATGTCCTAATAATCGTGTTTTCGGCTTGACAACCGAAGGCGAGGAGATCACTCAACCCTGCCCTTTGGGCGGGGTTTTTTCTGGAAATGAAGGCGCTAGAGCATCGCTTGGCGCGAAAACCGGGACTACTTTTCGCCGACGCGGGCCTCTGGTTCTTCACGATCCACTAAAGATCGCCCAGCAGAAGCTGCGCCTGGTTGCTCGGCTTCAGCTTCGAGCTCTTTTTCTGAGATGAAGAGACGGTTTTCATTGCGCGATGTTCGGGCCGCTTTCGGCTGCTCTCACCGGCCATCCGCGCCTTGGCCTTGTCTCTAGCAACCGCCTCCGGTGAGGTCGGATCGTCATGAAGCCACTTGCCGCGCTTGATGACCTCGTTGACCCGCCCCTGATTGACGCCCAGTTGGAAGGCGATTTCCTGCTGCGTCATCTCCGTCGTTCCATGAAGCTCCAGGATCCGTCGGGCGAGTTCAGGCGTCATCTTCCGGCCGGCGATGCGGCGAGCGGGAGCTACCGACCGCTTGGTGCGATCCCGCTCCCGAAGTTTCTCCAGGATGGCGAGGGCCATATGCATTCCCTGCTCACGCAAGGCATCCTCGAATTCTTTGAGCGTGGCCAAATCGAACGCACTCCTTCGAAGAAATGGAACCTAACGCATCGTGCGGAAAACCGGATGCACTTTTCCGCACGATGCGCCAACTTAAGGGTCTGATGCTCTGGACCTCGCGAGACAAGACCTTCTCAAAATTCAACGGCCACGCTGCAGCTTGGTTTCACCAGAAACAGCAGCGTCTCAGTCCTCTTCTTCCTTACAGGGCCAGGCTTTCGGTGGATTGAGGCCAGCGGGAAGCTTCGTCTGCGCCGTCCCGCAGGCAATATCGACCTGCGCTTGGGTGAGCCCTGTGACCCCACTCAAATTCGCACCGCCGATTTGTGTCAGGTACAGATACGATCCCGTGAGGTTCACGCCCTGCAGATCCAGGCCATCCAGACGGGCTCGAGACAGGTTGGAATAACTGAAGTCCACACCGGTAATTTTTGCGCTCTGAAAGAGAACCCGCGCGAGTTCCGCCTTCGATATATTGGCGCCTGAGAGATCGGCCCCGCTGAAGTCGGACCTGTTCAGCTCGGCCTTGCTGAAATTCGCTCCTGCGGCTTTGGCCTGGGCAAAGTTCGAGCGGTTCATGTCCGCCGCGCTGAAGACCGCACCGGTGAGATTGGCCTGTCCGAAATTGGCCCGCCAGCCGAGCGCCTTGGTGAAATCCGCCTTTGTCAGGTCGGCCCCCTCGAAGCGGGTGCGGCTGACCTCCGTTTCGCTCAAATTGGCACCGGCCATCTTCGAGGACGCAAAATCGCTCAGGGTCAGAAGGGAGCGCTGGAAGATGGTGCCCGTCAGATCCTCGTTGGTCAGCATGAGGCGCGCCTTGGAGCATCCGGACCAGTCAATTCCGGGGCCCGGGCCATCCTGACACTTGGCCCAAGCCGGACCGGCACACACGACAGCGGTGATCAAGGCTCCTGCAATCTTCACGCGGAAACGATCCTCCATTAAGTCCTCTCAAGTTTCTCTTTCAATATTTAGGCATCACGCCCGTCCGGAGGAGCCCTTTCGATGCAACTTTCCTCGTGTAAGCCACAGAAAAGCGCCTTCGATTCGCACGCTGGACCGTGTCTCGGTGAAAATCGGAGCATCGACACAAGACTCGACTTCCATTTCTTATGGTCTAGCTTCTGCAACGATCCTTGTGGAGTAAAACCATGCGTCTTTCCGTAACGTTTCCTGCCGTTGTGCTTGCCGGGCTTGCCTTGAGCGGCTGCGTCGCCTCCACGACCCCCGTCGGAGTCCTGCCGCGTGATCCCGTTCCGCCCCCACCATCCGTCTCGGGTGAGGCCGCAAGGCGTCCCTCCGCCGCGCCCCGGACCGGTGCCACGTCTCAGCGACAGGGTCTGAGCGTGCCTCGCCAAGCCTCCACTCCCCGCCCCTGACCTCCTTGGAATGCAAGCACTGGCCGCGTCGGGTTGGCCGATGCTTGCGCCCTGGATGGGCACTCTCCTAAAGAGCCTTTTATACTGCGCCAATGCGTAGCTGGCGCACATTCCTATCTTGGTGCTATATGCCGTAACGATAGATCAGAATGCGGGGATGAGTGTTCATGACTTGGTTCGAAGCAATCGGCTGGCTCGGAGCAGTCCTTGCCGTCACGGGCAGCGCTATGAGGACCATCATCCCGCTGCGCTGCATCGGAATCGGGGCTAATATCTGCTCCCTGATCTTCTCCTCCTTCACGGGCAATTACCCGAGCCTCGTCGTCAACCTGATCCTGTTGCCGCTGAATGGCATGCGTCTGTACCAGATGCTGGGCCTGATCAAGCGGGTGAAGCAGGCCTCCAGGAGCGACCTGTCCATGGATTGGCTCAAGCCCTTCATGACCCGTCACAAGACGAGGACCGGGGAATTGCTGTTCGCGAAGGGCGATGTGGCCGACTGCATGTTCTTCACGATTTCCGGACGCTATCGCCTGAAGGAGATCGATATCGAGCTGCTCCAGGGGCAGGTCGTCGGCGAGATGGGCTTCATGTCCCCGAGCAACACGCGCACCCAGACCCTCGAATGCCTGGAAGCCGGTGAGGTGCTCAGCATCTCATATGACGAGGTGCGCCAGCTCTATTTCCAGAATCCCGAGTTTGGCTTCTACTTCCTGCGCCTCGCCAGTGAACGACTCTTCTCCAACATGGAGAAGATGGAAGAGGAGATCGTCCGCCTTCGCGCCGCCCTCCCCGACATCGAGCCGATTCAGAAGGCCGCCTCAGCTTAGAATGCCTATAAGGAAGCTGCAGTTTAGAATTCTTATAAGGTATTGAAATCACTTGATTTTCAATTGACCCGATATCCCGATCATGGTTCTAGCAACGTCAACGCGGCAGGATGAAACGCCTGCCCGGCACGGTTGCTGGAGGAATGCATAATGGTGAACTTTTCGTTCGGACGCGGGCTCCTTCTCAGTGCAGCGGCTCTCGGTATCCTGGCAGGATCGGGGCTCTCGGCCTCGGCCGAAGAGGCGCTGAACATCTACACCACCCGCGAGCCGGGCCTGATCAAGCCCGTCCTTGACGAGTTCACCAAGGAGACCGGAATCAAGGTCAACACGATCTTCATCGCCAACGGTCTCGAAGAGCGCATCCGCACCGAGGGCCAGAACAGCCCTGCCGATCTGATCATCACCGTCGATATCGGCCGTCTGGCGGCCGCGAAGGATTACGGCGTGACGCAACCGGTGAAGTCCGAGGCGCTCGAGAAGGTCATCCCGGCAGCCTACCGCGATCCGGAAGGGCATTGGTTCGGCATCGCCCTGCGCGGCCGCGTCGTCTACGCCTCGAAGGAGCGCGTGAAGCAGGACAAGATCACCTATGAGGAACTCGCCGATCCCAAGTGGAAGGGCAAGGTCTGCATCCGCTCGGGCCAGCACCTCTACAACATCAGCCTGATCGCCGCCATGATCGCCCACAAGGGCGAGGCGAAGGCGGAGGAGTGGCTGAAGGGCGTGAAGGCCAACCTTGCCAAGAAGCCTTCGGGCGGCGACCGCGAGCAGGCCAAGGACATCCTCGCCGGCGTCTGCGACATCGCTGTCGGCAACACCTACTACGTCTCGCTCATGCTCAACGGCAACGATGCCGAACAGAAGAAGTGGGGCGAGGCGATCAACGTGATCCTGCCGACCTTCGAGGGCGGCGGCACGCACGTGAACGTTTCGGGTCTCGCTCTGGCGAAGCACGCGCCCAACAAGGCCAATGCCGTGAAGTTCATGGAATACATGGTCTCGGATGCGTCCCAGCAGATCCACGCCGAAGCCAATTCCGAATATCCGATCAAGGCCGGCATCAAGATCCACCCGACCATCGCGTCCTTCGGCGAGCTCAAGGCCGATAACGTGCCGGTCGCCGAGATCGCCAAGCTGCGCAAGAAGGCGAGCGAGCTGGTCGACAAGGTTCGCTTCGACCAATAAGACAAAGGGCAGCATTTCCAGCTGCCCTCTCCTGCTCCACAAGGCGCTGCCGGCGACGGTAGCGCCATTTCAGTTCCACCGTGATCGCAGAAACGCAGACCGCAATCCGCCCATCGGCCCCGCGAAAGGCAAAAAGCCTTCCCTGGTGGCTCTCGTCCGCCGTGGCTGCGATCGGTCTCATCGTTCTTCTGCCGCTTGCCGCGTTGATCGGCATCGCCGCCGAAGGCGATATGGAGATCTGGCCGCATCTCATCGCGAACGTTCTGCCGGCGAGCACCCTGGACACCCTGGCGCTGCTGACCGGGATCGGCGTCGTGGCGGGCTCGATGGGCATCACGGCGGCCTGGCTCGTCACCGCTCACCGCTTTCCGGGACGCGGCATCCTGGTGTGGCTGCTGCCGCTGCCGCTCGCCGTGCCGACCTACATCACGGCTTATATCTACGTGGAGATCTTCGACTCCGCCGGCCTCGTGCAGATGGCTCTGCGCGATGTCATGGGCTGGAAGTCGCGAAGCGATTACTGGTTTCCTGAAGTTCGCTCGCTCCCCGGCTGCATCCTCGTGATGTCTGCGGTGCTCTACCCTTACATCTATATCGCGGCACGCGCGATGTTCCTGACGCAGAGCGCGAGCATGCTGGAAGTGGCGCGGACCCTCGGCGCCAGCCGCATCAAGCTCTTCCGCATCATCGCGCTTCCCCTCGCCCGTCCTGCTCTCGCAGTCGGCGTGTCGCTCGCGCTTCTCGAAGCGCTGAACGACATCGGCGCGAGCGAGTATCTCGGCGTGCGCACGCTTACGGTGTCGGTCTACAACACCTGGCTCAACCGCGGCAGCCTCCCGGGCGCGGCGCAGATTGCCTGTGTGATGCTCGCTTTCGTGATGGGCCTGATCCTGATCGAACGCTACGGCCGGCGGGACCGGCGCTACGCCGCTTCGCCCAAGCGGCACCGCACGGTGCATCCTGTTCCTCTCGTCGGAGCACGCGGCTGGATTGCGACTGTTCTCTGCACCATGCCGGTTGTCCTTGGCTTCGTTCTGCCAACGGCCTTCCTGCTGCGCGAGACGTTTCGCGGCAGCCTCTTCGATCAGTTCGATGCGGATTTCCTCGCTCATTTCATGACGACCATCGGCCTCTCGGTCGTGGCGACTTGCGCGGTGCTGATCCTCGCCGTCGTGCTGGTCTCGGCCGTCCGCCTGGCCAAGACGCCCCTGACCAAGGGAGCACTCTTTGTCGCAGGCCTAGGCTATGCGCTTCCCGGCACGGTGCTCGCGCTGGGGCTGATGACGCCACTGGTCGGGATCGACAATCTGATCGGCACCCTCTGGCGCAACCTCACCGGGGAGCGCCTCGGCCTCCTGCTCATGGGAGCCGCGGGCGGCATCGTCATTGCATACGTGATCCGCTTCCTGTCGATTGCGACCGGCTCGCTGTCGGCCGGGCTGGACCGCGTATCGCCGAGTCTCGAGGATGCGGCGCGCACCCTCGGCGCCTCACGGCGGGAAATGGTCTGGGCGATTCAGATCCCGCTCATGCGCCCGGCCCTGGCCAGCGCTGCCCTGCTCATCTTCGTCGATTGCATCAAGGAACTGCCGGCGACCTTGCTGCTGCGGCCCCTCAACACGGAAACGCTCTCGACCCTCGTCTACACCTATGCCTCGCGGGGCCGCTTCGAGGATGGATCCCTCGCCGCCCTCGTCATCGTCCTCGTCGGCCTCCTCCCGGTGATCCAGCTCGTGCGCAGCGCCGAAGCCCGGCCGCGAGTGGCGGAGAGCCCGAGCAGCGCGGCATCGGGCTCTCCGAGCCCGGACGATCGGCATTGAGAGAGATCCTTGAAAAGCTACACAATTCGCCTCCGTAGCCATCGTGCCTGATCAGACTCTGAAGAGGCAACGGCACTGAAGGAGACGCGGTGAGCCACATCCGGAACACGACCTCGAGCATCGTGCGGAACCGAAGGTCTACGTCAGCGAAAAGTGGATCCGATTTTCCACCCCCTAGGATGCGGTAGCCAAGGAATTAAGCATCGGAATTGATCCCAAAAGTGGAGTCCACTTTTGGATCCGATGCTTTAGGATGTCTTACGGCAAGCTCATCGGAGCGTGAGTGGCATGAAGAAGCGGCTTGTCTTGTGGAGCGGTCTGGGTGTCGCCACGCTCCTCGCGACAATTGGTATGGCTTGGGTCCTCTCCCTGCCTCCGTCGCCGGATGTCGGCGCCGCGCCGCCGATTGCAAAAGAAGAGGCCGATGCCATGCTCGCGGCCTTGAGGCCGCCCAAACGCCAGCGCCCTCTCATCGCGATTGTCGGTATCAATGACGCGACCGAGACCACCGATTATCTCATGCCCTATGGCATTCTCCAGCGCGCCGACGTCGCCGATGTGGTGGCGCTGGCAACGAAGCCCGGGCCAGTGACGCTTTATCCTGCATTCAAGGTCGTGTCCGACATGACGGTCGCGGATTTCGACACGCGGCATCCGGACGGCGCCGACTACGTCATCGTTCCCGCCATGAGCCGAGACGACGATCCGGTTGTGCTGCAATGGATCAGGAATCAGGCCGCCAAGGGCGCATTCGTCATCGCTGTTTGCGCAGGCGCCAAGGTCGTTGGCGCGGCCGGACTGCTCGACGGCAAAGCCGCAACGACGCACTGGTATTATCTCGATAAACTGCGCGAGAAGCATCCTGCGATCCGCTATGTCGCGGACCGGCGGCTTGTGGTCGACCGGGGCGTTGCAACGACGACGGGGATCTCGGCCTCCATGCCGATGGCGCTTACCTTGATCGAGGCCATCGCAGGCCGGGACAAGGCCGATGCGGTCGCCCCCGATCTCGGTCTTCCCTAATGGGACGCGCGCCACAAGAGCGACGCGTTCACATTCACACGCCCCTTTGCACTGACGGCCATCGGAAACACGCTCGCCTTCTGGGGCCGCGAGCAACTCGGCATAGATCTTCGACCCGGCGCCGACGAAGTCTCGCTTGCCCTCGTGGCGGACGCCTGGTCGAGGACCTATCGGTCACGCGCGGTAACGTTCGCGCGCACAGAAGATGCGCTTGTGACCCGCAGCCGCATCCGCATCATCCCCGACAAGGTTGCGACGAGCTGGTCTGCGGATCATCTGCTGCCGGCGATCGGCAGCCAGCGGCCGGCCCAGGCATTGGACCAGGCCCTGCAGGGAATTGCCGCCCGCTACGGAATGCCCACGGCCGATCTCGTCGCTATGCAGCTCGAATATCGGAAATAGCGTTTCCAATTTTCAGGTGCAAAGAAAAGGCCTCGGGCATACCCGAGGCCTATGTAGAAGCCTTCGATCGCCGCGCATTGGCGCCTTGATTGCTATGCAGCGTCGGACTGACCGCCGTTCAGGGCAACCTTGAAATCCGCCGCCGTCTTCGCCTTGATCTCATCCACCGTCACGCCGTCGGCGAGCTCGATGAGCGTCATGCCGGAGCCGCCCTTCTTGTCGATGGAAAAGACACCGAGATCGGTGATGACGAGATCCACCACGCCAGTTCCTGTGAGCGGCAGATTGCACTCCTTCAGGAGCTTCGGGTCCTCCGAGCCATCCTTGGCTTTCGCCACATGCTCCATAACCACGACGACGCGCTTGACGCCCGCCACCAGGTCCATGGCGCCGC
>NZ_VOSK01000419.1 GCF_009296175.1 Microvirga tunisiensis
GCCGACACCATCGGCGCTCAGCAGCACGATGGCGGCCCGCCAGACATGCTTCTGGGCCGTGTTCCGGTTGCTGATAACAGCCTCAAGGCGCTGCCTGTCTGAGGAGTTAAGGGTGATGGAGATACCAGTGCGCATGCTGCAGCCTCGCATACGCACAAGCCAGGGGGAATCCTCACGCGGACTCTTTTGTTAGGCGGAAACCACTAGGTCATGTAAGTAGAAGAGATAGTCCAGATCATCCACCGGGTTTTCAGAGCCGATCTTCGACTGCGTGAGTTGCTCTTGACTGAGTGGATCGCCTGACAGCGCCGTGGACAATTCCCCTCCGAACTTGCCGGCAGAATAGCCTCCTCCGCCGTAGTTTCCGTAGGTTGGCACTGCGACGGCCCCTTCCGTGCCGGCCGGGACGACTTCACCCGTCGAGGGGTCCACGAAAAATGGTCTATCCCATTGAATGTAAGCCATCATTCCCTCTTTTTGAAAATGGTCACGTGAACGACCACGACAGCACAACGGACCAATATGGCTCGACCGTGTCAGCTTGAGTGAAGGACCAGCCCCGCCTTGGTAGACGCTTGAGGCTGAGGCCTCGGGACGCGGCTTGAAGTCTCACGTGCGGGAACGCACCGCCGACAGGACGACTCAGGCGCATCCTCTTCGGATCGTTATCGCCTGATCTCTGCTTTGGAGGAGACGGACAGTGACCAGGAGAGGCACCCAGCTTTCTACCAAGTCCCTCCCCTGCGCTGAAAACAACTCAGACCTGGAGCGGCACCGCCTGTCTATATCCCTGGGTCTGGCAGCAACCGCAGTGGCGATGAATGTCCTCGCAGCCGTCCTCTCGCTGGTGGCTCTGTCCGTCTCCTGACAGCGAATTGTGGCTCGGTCTGCCCGTCAATGGAGATGGTTATGAAACACATGGAACGGGTGTGTGCTGCCATCGGCTTCATCAGCATCGGCTCTGGTGCAATGGCCCAAAGCCATCCGCTGACCACCGCGATGGCTTGTCATCAGGCACAAGGCCTTGTCGCTGCCCAAGGCGCTGTTGTTCTCAACACGAGCGCCACAACCTACGACCGATACGTGTCATCCGGTGCCTATTGTGGGCTGGGTGAAGTGCCGGGACCCGGGTGGGCTCGAACAAAGGATGTTTCCCAGTGTCTCGTTGGTTCCCGATGTGTGTCCGTCAGCCGCGGCAGTGGGCCTTGAGGCTGGAAACGCTTCCGTATCATCCAATTGAGACCGAGCTTGTCTCGGCGGGTCTTGAGATGACCTAGAGCATCGGACCCGATAGTGGATTTGAACTTTGGGATCGATGCTCCCTCTTGGATGAGCGCATCGGTCGATTTGGAAAACCGGGTCCACTCTTCGCTGACGCTGACCTGCGGTTCCGCACGATCCGCCAGGCAACAATCGCCACCATCCCTCATGCGACGATGCGAGTTCCATAGACACCGATGATATCCTGCGTGTCTTGCGGTTGCCTCTGCGTTCCGATGTCCCGGCAAGCTTCTTAAGAAGGCGCGTGATGCTGTGAAGCACTTCACAGCGTCATTGGCCGAATTGCGTCACCTTGCATGCTGTCTGAGGCCGAGAGGAGGACGCTATGAAGACGACGAACTATCTCCAGAAGGAACGCGAACCAGCAGCGCGGCCCTTCCCCGTGTCGGTTGCCCTGCTTTTTATCATCGTGGGCATGAATGTCACGGCCACCATCTTATCGTTGCTTGCTGCGCTTCCGGGATGACGATGCACTCAAGCGGGCAAGGGCACTGAAATCCGAAGAAGCGTTATTGCCCCGACCCAATGACGAACGACAAGAGAGATCGTTGGTGTCCCTTTAAAGATCTCGTCCTTCAAGATGATCGCCCGGCAACGTGGGATCCCCGCCGGCCGCACCGACTTCGCAAGCCCGGATCACGCAAGCCGTGAGTGGACTTCGAAGGGCAGTCCCAAGCCGATATTTCAGCTCAACCGCCGCACCTCATGGAACTCTCCGGCCGATGGGCCGGTCTCCCTGAGGTTTCCCGTTGCCCACATGGCAGCCTGAGTGCGATTGGCGACGCCGATCTTGCGCAGGATCGCCTTGACGTGGACCTTGATCGTCGCCTCGGTGATTTCGAGCTTTCTCGCAATGACCTTGTTCGCATCGCCGCCCATCAGCGACTGCAGGATCACGGTCTCACGGGGTGACAATTTCTGAGCTTTCAGATCGGGTGGCCGGCGTTCTGCCAACGGGATGATCTCAGCCGTGCTGGAATGCGCCAGTTCCTGGTTGAGGAGTGTCCGAACGAAGGATCCGGGAAGGATCCTTTCGCCCAGCATCGTGAGCTCGAGAATCCTGATCAGAACCTCGCGCGCACTTGTGGCGAGGCAGAAACTGTCGACGCCGGCAGAGACTGCCGATTGCACGGCCTGACAATCGAACTGATTGGCGATCGCCATGACCCGCGCGGCAGGATGCTGCCTCTTGGCGTCTCGGATGAACTCGATCGCTTGCTCGGAGGAACCGGTGGCATCCACGATGTAGAGGGCAGGCTCCGATTGAGTGGACCGCTGCGAGGTCGCAAGCCCATTCGAAGTCGGCGTGAGCACATCGAAGCATGTGCCCGACAAGAGCTGTGTGAGACCGGCCTGCAGCAATGCGCTCCCGCAAAGCAACTTTGTTGCAACATGTTGAGTAGAATCGTTCTCAAAACTATTTGCCGGCAAACCAGATGTCACGGCATGTCTAAAATGATCTTTGATCATTGCTTGCCCCCTTGGATAAACTCTACGCAATAAGCCCGTCATATCTATCAGGACGCAAAGAGCTAACTTGATCAAGAGCGGGACCCACCGATCTAGCCATTAAGGGGTATGTACTACTCCCTAAGGGCACCGCCGGCGAAAGCCTGCGTTAAGATTTTTTTAAGCTCGGGCAGCACCGACCTTTAGAGCGATTTGATCGGGGCCGAGAAGTCTCGATATGAAAATGAGTGCAATCGCGCCCTACCCCTTGGGATTACCGACTTGGAGCCGAGTCTTTAATCCGCAAGCTTAGATTGCGCTCGTTGCCGATCAACGTGCCGGAACGATATTATTCCCTCATAGCCTCAGAAGGCTGGAGGGGGACCATGCCAGTCGCCAAAGACGCTTCGACGCGACAGTGCACCATGAATGACGCTCATGGAAGCATGATAACGGAAAACGACTTAAAGATACTTTGGGTCGCACGAACGCTCACCAATATAGACTTTCAATACGGAGAAGACATACTCAGTCTCGACCGGAGCGATATCGATGTCGAGCAAAGGCGACATATCGAAATGCAGTTGCTCTTGAAGTATCGGGAGCGCCGCGAGCCCTATCAGAAGCTTATGGAGAGCCTCAGGACCTGACCTCCTCGCCGAGAAATCGAGCCAATAAAAGAGGCCCCGAAAGGGGCCTCAGTTTCTCAGAGGGAGCAACCAATGCTGTCGGCCACGCAATCAGTGTCCCCCCGTCAGGCACGATGGTCAATTCACGTATCCTTACAGATCGTGACGGTCGTGATCGTGCACGATAAAGCATAACACAAAGATGCAGATGCGCTTTCCCGTGCCGGATAAAGCGCGCAGGCCATTCATGGAACAGCGAAGAAGGAAGCGGACTGCGTCATCTACGATCGCGATGATGGCATTCCCTACTACGATGCCGACGGCACGGGCGCAGCCGAACAGGTCGCCTTTTGCGAAACTCGCCACAGGATTGAAAGTGACCTACGCCGATTTTCGGATCGTGTCGTTCCTGCCCGAGCTCGCGCGAATGATCGTCGGCGCAGGAACCAGATGCAGATTTGGGCAATGGATGCATGCGATGCGCGGACTCGCATCGCATTCGAGCCAATCTCCGCATAGATTGCGAGAGCCGTTTGAGATCGCCTTCTCCGGGAGATGAACGATGACGCCCGGTTCGATCGTCCTTTGCCAGATCGCCTTGCCTGCGTGGCACTCATCGGGTTGAGCGCGGATGCTCTGGCGCAAAGCCATCCTCTCACATCGAGAATGTCATGCGCTCAGGCACGAGATCTCGTTGCCGCGCAAGGATCCATCGTCCTCAATACAAGCTCTCTCACTTATGAAAGATATCCGTGACGCAATGGCGATTGCGTCTTAGGCGAGACGACCGAACCTGCGTGGGTCCCGACGGTGGACACGGCTCAATGTCCGATCGCTTTTCGCTGTGCGACCCGCAAGGTACCTTCCCGCAATCAGAGCGATAGCATGCTGAGCAAGCGCTCAACCGCTCCCTTCCCTGTTCGAGTGGCTTCAGCGATTGGCGACCGGTTGCTCAGCCGGCGTCCCGGGCCGTTGAATTTTGTTCTCGTGAAAGCGGCGGGCCATGTCGGTGCCGGTGCTCGCTTTCGGATTGCTCGCAAGCTGATCACGGCTCGCCGCATAGCAATCCTGCATGGCAAAATTCTCATTGGCCTTGGGATTGTAGAACGTCTTCTCCGTGCGGTTATACGTCCACGGCTCATCGCTGCAGTTTCGGCCGTATGCCCCGACCGTATTCTCGACCGCTGTCCATTTGAGGCTGGAGTTGGGGCATTGGCCCTCATACTGGCCGCTATAGGCGCCTAGGGCGTGTCTGCAAAGGGCTATAGCCAGAGCATGATCATGCCGAGGTTGACCATCGCGAGATAGTTGGCGGCGCGCTTCTCGTAGCGTGTGGCGATGCGGCGGAATTGCTTGAGGCGGTTGATC
>NZ_VOSK01000420.1 GCF_009296175.1 Microvirga tunisiensis
ATAACAGAAGACGTCAACGCGTGCTCAAGGGGCGATCCCCGGATGAGGTTGTGCGAAGCCGCCTGGCTGCCGAGCCGAAGCTCGCCAACCGCCGCTACAAGCCACCCGATGCAGACGCGTTGCCGCCCGCCCTCCAGGTCATCGCTCATGCCAAGGAGGTCTCGCATCCAGACAATCGGCAGACTGGCGTCGTCGTTGGCCAGCGACAGGCTCACGGCGACCTGGCAGTTGTCCTGCTTGCCCAACTGTCCGCAGTACTGGCGCGCCACCCCGACCGAATGGCTGCCCTTCTTGGGAAAGCTGGTGTCATCGATGATCCAGGCCCGGATGGCCCCATGCCGTTCGATGACGGGCAGCACTTGCTGGCGCACGCTCGCCAGCAGGATCTCATCCGACCACTCGGCCTGAGCCACGAGATGGTGCAGAGATTGGTGGGCCGCCTGGGCGCGGTCGGGTGCGAGCCGGGCCGCCATGGGCTCAATGCTCTTGCGTTCGCCCGGCAGGAGGAGCCCGGTACAGTAGGCCTGCATCGGGGCAATCCGATCGGCATGGCCGAGCCCTTCCGCAAGGGCATCAACATAGGCGGCAAACCGCGCCTCGCGCGTCTCTGATGGGATAGGAAGGTTCATCACACGCCTCCGCATGATGGATCTCCCGACTATAGCTCGCCTCGTGAGTTTATGACACAGTAGTACTAACGCATCGTCGGAACCGGAGGTCCGCGTCAGCAAAAGGTGGACCCGGTTTTCCGCTCCGAACGATGTGCCGCCAAGAGAAGAAGCATCGGACCGAAAAGGGCAAATCCACTTCTCGATCCAATGCTCTAGGTTCTCGACTGCGCCCGGTCATTTCTTGTCGGTTATCGTGTCTTCCGGGCTCGCTGCGAGAGCATATTCAATGCCTCGATCAAGGCAGAGAAGGCCATCGCCGCGTAGATGTAGCCCTTCGGCACATGAGCTCCGAAGCCTTCCGCGATCAGGACCATGCCGATCATAAGCAGGAAGCCGAGGGCGAGCATGACGACCGTCGGATTGGCCTGGATGAAGCGGGCGAGGAGATCGGCTGCCAGCAGCATGACAGTCACGGCGGCAACGACGGCGATGACCATGATCGGCACGTGATCCGTCATGCCGACGGCGGTAATGATGCTGTCGATGGAAAAAACGAGATCCAGGAGCAGGATCTGCACGATCGCCGAGGCGAAGCTCATCTGAACCTTTTTACCTTCGAAGAGGTCGGGTCCGGGATCGGGGTCGACATTGTGATGAATCTCCTTGGTGGCTTTCCAAACCAGGAACAGACCGCCGGCGACCAGGATCAGGTCTCGCCAGGAGAAGCCATGGCCGAAGGCCGTGAAGAGAGGCTCCGTGAGCTGGACGATGATCGCGATGGTTCCGAGCAGACCCAGTCGGAGAACAAGAGCGAGGCCGATGCCGATGCGCCGGGCCGTGGCCTGCTGATCGGCAGGCAGCTTGTTGGTCAGGATCGAGATGAAGATGAGGTTGTCGATCCCGAGCACGACTTCCATGACGACAAGTGTCGCCAAGGCAACCCACGCTGTCGGATCGGCGGCCAATGCAAAAATATAGTCCATGAAGCCCTTCCTATCATGTCATGCCCTTATTTCGGTTATTGTCGAGCTTGCGCAAGGGGGCGGGCTGGCATCCATTGCTCTTTGCCGCTTTCACAATTCGCTGATTTCGACATCGAGGCCGTTGAAGTGCGAGTGCCTGCGCCCACATGATTCAAAGACGAGCGTTGGGGCCGCCTCCCTATAATCTAGGCGAAATAACTTTTGGTTTCAGTGCTTTAGTTCTCGTGCCGGTTATGCGGCGGCAGCGCTATGGAACCGCCCATGGCAGGAGAAGCGTTCCCTCATGGAATGATCTGGAGGCGTGTCATGGCAGGAATTTCAGGACGGTGGCTGGTGACCGCCTCGTTGGTGGGAATGCTCGGAAGTCCATTGGCTGCTCTCGCCCAAGCAGGGCGGCCATGGATCGACCCTCCGTCTGAGGGAGAAACCAAGGCCCCGGCACCGATGTCGGCGCCATCGTCTCTTCCGGCGAAGCCGCCGACCCAAGCTGCGGGGCCTAATCCTGTAGCTCCTCCCGTTCCGGCTCCCACGGAAGCTAAGGCAAGCGCAGAAACTCAGCCGGCCGACGAGGCCTCGCCGCGTAAAACGGCAACGGGTCACCAAGCCAAGCAAAAGACAGCCACGGCACGGAAGTCACGTGCTTCCTCGCAGCAAGCCAACGCATCGGCGCGCAGCCAGAGACGGGAAAGGCAAGTGGCGCGCCGGCGTGCAACCGGAACGCAGCTGTCGCAGGCAGAATCCCGCGGTGCAATTGAACGTCGTGCGCGGGTTACACGCTATGGATCCGTGCAGGAAGGGCTGGACGCAGGTCTTCAGGTCATGAGGCTGCGAACCATTCAGCTCCCGGACGGCCGCCGCGTCGACGTTTTGACACGTCCTGATCAGGATATCGCATCTGGATTGCCGGACGGCTACTAATCTGTTGATCGAGGCGTTTACAGAAAGATATGTCGCGATATGCCGAGCCGGTTTGCCACGCGTGTCGATTGGCGTGCTTGGCTATCTGTTCCTTGTGGGTTCAATAACAGGCTGTTGAAATTGCGCTGCGATTTCTTCCGCGCGACGACGTATATCGAGCCAAAGACGTCGCTCCCGTTGTGCATCGGCAAGGGCGCGGTGTGCAGCTGGACCGAGCTCATCATTGCTGCGGTGCGCCTGCGCAAGAACATCCTGCATGAGCGTGCGATGAAGGTCATCCGGGACTTGAGCAGCCCGCAGCACGTCACGCATCACCCGCTTATGAGCCATCTCAGTGTCCTCGAGACGCAAGGCATGCCGTGGCAATCCTGCCGCCCGCAGGAGCTTGCTCAGCCACTTTCCATCCCATGATGGGGCCGTTGCATAGAGGGCGCGACCTTTCAAAACCGATATCATTCGTCGAGCGACATCTTCGAGCGGTGTTCCTTCCGATTTCAGCTGCTCTCGGCAAATGCCATGAATTCTCTCCGCTTTGGTATCCCAATCGGTCCAAGATGCGGCGGGCCTGATGAGATGGCTCTCCTCCTCGCCATTGGCGAAAGCCCAGGCGACCTCGATGGGATAGCCCTGTTTGCCAAGGGAGGACGCTTCGAAGTCCAGGAATACGGTGTTCGATAGGCAAGGCATCGTGGATCAACTCGCACATGTCGGCACTGCCGACCACAGACAGTCGTATCACAACCCAAAAGGCTAAAACCATCCTCTCGCACCGTGTGTCAGCGGGCGCTCTCGGGCCTGGCGGGAAACCCTACACGATGTGGGTTACATGGCCGCTATCGGTATCGGAATCTTCGAAAGTATTGCAGCAGCAGACATCAGCACGGGACCTGTCGGACCAGATCTCGCATCGTCCATCACATCTCCACTGCGCGAGGATGAAGAGGCGGTATGATGGATCCTCTCAACGGTTCGACACAGACCCGGTTACGCAGGTTCCTTAGCGCCCATTAACAGATGCGAAGCCTGTGGAGGGAGCGATTGACCCGGTCGTTACAGGGTCGCTACCCCCTGTTCTGAGTGTGTGCAACAAGCCCTTGCGCTTGGCTTCGTAATAATAGCCCCCGGCATAAAGTGCGACGGCGCGATCCGGATTGCCGCCAGAGACTCTATAGGCGTTCGCCAGATAGGGGACTGCATAAGTCAGATTGGTGTTGGCATCGAGCAACCCGGACACTGCCCCTCTGTAACCCATGCCGCGTGCGGTGGCATAGCGGATCTGCATGAGCCCGAGATTTCCTCGGTTGGATGCGAGTGGATTGTAACCACTCTCGCGTTTGATGATCCGATGTATCAATGCTTCCGGAATTCCGTGAGCTTTGGCGTGCTGCGCGACGAGTGCATCAATTTGAGCTCGTTCGGATGCGGTTGCAGGCAGCGTGCAAGCGATCGCTGCACACGCGAGAACAAGACGAGAAATCATGAAGGTGCCCTTGTTTGAGGAGATTTCTCGTTGTTTGAGGAGATTTCTCGCCGTCAATCGTGGCAATTGGACGTCAGCTTGGCTGTAACGAGTTTCCGCAGTGCATGCATTGATGCGGTGCGCTCCGCTCCGCCCCGGTGCCCTCTGGCGACTGCGCATTCAGCATGCTGTCCGGCAGATGCTTCGATCGCAACATTGTTTAGAGATGCGGCTGCTGCTTTCTCCAAAGGGGTAGCGACACAGCATTATGTCAGAGCGTGTAAGCTCTCGACGCTGACCGTTCTGCAAAAAATTGCAGAGGCTTGGAAGGTCAATGTGGCTGACTTATTCGATCCGATTCTTCGCATGAAAGCAGGCAGTGAGATCATCGAATGATTGTTGTAGCGCTTATGCTGTCTCGAATATTTCGCGCAAGCGAGTAGAATTTATCAAATACATATGCACGAGCAGGCACAACTTGGTCACTATACCAGATTCCAAGACGAGTCTTATACAGTGTAGGCAGTAAGAATAGGTCAGAGTACTTGAACCGGTAAGCAAGGGGTATCTTGGGCTCTTATGAGTTAAAGCTCGATTTTGAAAGTAGTAATGCCTTGTTTAGTCCCTAGCCGATCGTATTCACCTGCGCTGGTTGCGATGACCTGACTTGCGGCTTGGGCGAGCCAATCTGTTGCGCCTTTTTCATCGCGGCGAGGTTTGGAACGTCGGAACGCGTTGGCGGAGAAGACATGGGGT
>NZ_VOSK01000421.1 GCF_009296175.1 Microvirga tunisiensis
GCGAGCGCACCAGCAAACGGCATGCGGGCTCAACGTGAATTCATCGCTGCTCTCTTCGGCGCGGCCGCCTAGCCTGAGACCATCTCCGGCAGTCTCTTGACTGACATGAAAGTCTGCAACGGAACCGACGTGAGCTGGGTGGTGCCCACCGTCCAGGCGCACGCGCCGACGGTCGCAATCGGCACGCCGTCTCACACATGGCAGGTCGTAGCCCAGGGCAAGATGCCGGCGGCGCACAAGGCGATGGTGCATGCTGCCAAGGCCATGGCAGCCACTGGGATGGCCGCGATAACCGATCCATCCCTGATAACCGCCGCCAAGGCCGATCTCGCCCAGAGGACACGGGAAACCCCATATGTGAGCCCGCTTCGTGAGGGCGTCGAGCCGCCCTTGGATATGTCGCGTATTTGATCGAAGCGAGGATGTCACATTAGCGGCGAATATTGCCCTCTACTTATCGAGGAAAATCTCGCACGGACGGAAGTCAAGGCCCTGAGAGCGGCATTTATACCTTCTCATGAACGTGAAGCGCGGAAAGCGGGTAGGCTGTGTTTCGCCGTGTCAGACCAAAAAAACCCGAGCTCTGCTCCAGACGCCCTGCAGAAAAGCATCCAAGAGAGAACGCAATGACCCTTCCGTCTGATACTCGAGTCAACTGTGGCCTCGCCCGAATGTTGAACCGGGCGACATGGGCTAAAATGATCGACCCCGGCCCGTGCTATCTTGGCTTATGACCCGACCACCAAATAGCGCGTTCACTTGCTCGGAACCGAGCTTTCTGAAAGTCCGCTCAAGGCCAAAGTGTAACGTTGAGCGGACCGAATGAAGGTCCGCTCATCCCGGCGATGCAGAAGAACGGCTAAGGTCAGCCCCGTGCCATGTGTGGACGGCTCTCCGTTGGCAAGGGATTTGTTTGACGCTTTTGCAAGGCTGGTCGGCGCGGCCATGTGTTCGACCTGTTGCTGCGGTGCTCATGACCGCTGGCCATAATGCCCTTCGCGAAGGGGTCCCGACCAAGAGCTCGCATTCCAAGATGCTCTGGCACGAATGGGTTGTCCCGCTTCCCGGTTCGACCGGATCCTGCATTAACGTCCTTTCGCCCTTTCCAACCTCGGTCTCGTCAGGTGTTCCGACGAGATGTTACGCTGCCTGCCGACCACCGGCTCACGATAGCGCTCGCCCTTGGCCATGATCGCCCACACCATCCGGGCCATCTTGTTGGCCAGAGCCACCGCCGCCACCTTGGTGGCCCGCCGCGCCAGCAATTGCACGATCCACGGCCGCTTGGTTCCATGCCGCTGGGCAAAGCGGATCACTGCGAGCGCGCCCACCGTCAGCATGGATCGCAGGTAGCGGTTGCCCTGCTTGGTCACCCCGCCGAGCCGCTCCTTGCCACCACTGGAGTTCTGCTTTGGCACCAGACCGATCCAAGCCGCCAGATTACGGCCTGAGGAGAAAGCCTTCGGATTAGGGACATGCGCCACCAGAGCGGAGGCGAGCAGCGGACCCACGCCAGGGATCTCGGCCAGCCGGCGGCTGACCTCGCTGGCGCGGTGGCAGGCGGTGATGCGCCGGTCCATCTCCAGGATCTGGCGCTTGAACAGCACCAGTTGCTCGGCCAACGCCAGGATGCAGGCACGGGCCAGCTCAGGCACGCGTTCGTCTCCATCACGGACCATCAGCAGCAACTCGTCGACACCTTCACGGCCTATCTTCGCCACCACGCCGGACTCCGCCAGGTGGGCCCGGATGGCGTTCGTGAGCATGGTTCTCTGGCGCATTTGCATCAGCCGCACCCGGTGCAACATCAGGATGCTCTGCTGCTCACACGTCTTCGTCTCGACAAAGCGCATGGTCGGCCGGGTCACCGCTTCGCAGATTGCCTCGGCATCGGCCATGTCGTTCTTCTGTCGTTTTACATACGGTTTGACGTAGGCCGGCGGCATGAGCTTCACCTGATGGCCGAAGCTCTGGAGCTCCCGCGACCAGTAATGGGCCGAGGCACAGGCCTCGATGCCGATCAGGCAGGGTGCAGGGAGGTAAAGAACTTGAGCACCTGTCCTCGCCTGACCTGACGCCGGATCAGCACCTCGCCCGTGGCGCTGATGCCGTGCACCTGGAAGACGGATTTGGCGATGTCCAGACCAATGGTGGTGACCGTGCTTATGGGCTGCTCCTGGGCTCCTGGCTGCTCGAAGCAGCCATGCTACCTCACCGCTGGGTGGGAGCCGTCCACAGCATCAGTTCCGGTCCTTTGGGACGTGTGAAAAGATCTGTAGCGCGGGCTGAGAAACGAAGGAGTTGCCCCATTGACTCAAACAACGAAACGGAGATCTTGAATGGCTAGTTGGCCCGTCGGCCGGCAACATCAAAAAAGTGCAGTCGGTCGGGCGCGATGGTGAGCCCTACGGTGGTATCCGCATCGATCAATTGGCTGTCGTACGCGACGAGGAAAACTTCGCCATCGGGCAGTTCCACGTGCAGCAACGAGGACGCGCCGGTATACTCGCTAAGGAGAACCCTCCCACTGACGAGGCCCGAACCGGGATCGGTCAGCTCGAGGTCCTCGGGTCGCATGCCGACGTGGCTCGCGCGGTAGGGGTGGGCGGGCAACGCTCCGGCAACCGAGCCGATTGGAAGAATGTTCATCTTCGGGCTACCGATGAACTGCGCCACGAACAGATTATCAGGTCGCTCGTAGAGTTCACGCGGCGTGCCAACCTGTTCCACGAGACCGTCGCGCAGCACCACGATTTTATCGGCCAGCGTCATGGCCTCGATTTGGTCATGGGTCACATAGATCATGGTGCTGCCGAGACGCTTGTGCAGCGATGCGATCTCGGAGCGCATGTGGACGCGCAGTTCCGCATCTAGGTTCGAGAGAGGCTCATCGAACAGAAACACCTCAGGGTTGCCGACGATCGCGCGGCCGATGGCGACGCGCTGCCGTTGCCCACCCGAGAGCTCGCGCGGAAGGCGGTCGAGGAGCGATTCCAACTTGAGCGTACGGGCGGCCTCCCCGACACGGCGGGCGCGCTCGTCGACCGGCACCTTGCGCACCTTGAGACCAAATCCCATGTTGTCGCGCACGTTCAGATGCGGATAGAGCGCGTAGGACTGGAACACCATCGCAACCCCGCGACGGGCCGGCGGCACCTCGTTGACGATCCGGTCCCCGATCCTGAGCACGCCGGCGCTAATGTCCTCTAGGCCCGAGATCATCCGCAGCAGCGTAGACTTTCCGCAGCCGGAGGGACCGACGAAGACGACGAACTCACCGTCGTCGACCGAGAGATCGACGCCGCGAATGACCTCGACCCTGCCGAAGTGTTTCTTGACGTTGCTGAGGGAGAGAGAGGTCATGGAAAAGTCCGATCTGCAGCAGGGATTGTGTCCTAGCCCTTCACGCCGGAGAGCGCGAAGCTCTCGATAATTTGGCGCTGGGCAATGAGGTAGACGACGAGGATCGGGATGACGGCAAGGCTCGTGGCTGCCAGTTGCAGGTGCCAGAGCGGCATGCCGTACGGATCCGTGAAGTTCGACAGCGCCAGCGGCAAGGTAAACTTCTCCAGCGACGAGACGAAGATCAGCGGCTCCAGAAAGAGATTCCAGGAATTGAGGAACGTAATGATGGCAACAGCCGCAAGCGCGGGCCGGGACATGGGCAGAGCAATGCTCCACCAGACTCCCAGCCGCGACAGGCCGTCCATCTTGCCCGCATCCTCGAGTTCCTTCGGCAAGGCGAGGAAATACTGCCGCATGAGGAAGGTCGCCATGATGCCCTGCGGTCCGAAGGTTGGCAGCAGGATCAGCGGCCAATGGGTGTCCACGAGGCCGGCCCAGCGCATCATGAAGAAATTAGGGATGATCGTCACCTCCTCGGGAACCATCAGTGCGGTCACCAGGAGGAGTGCGATCAGCGCAGCCCCGGCAAACCGCATGCGCGCCAGCGCATAGCCGGCAAGCGACGAGACAACCAGCGTCAGTACCGTCACGGTGACGGCGATGTAGAGCGAGTTGAAGTATTGCCGTGCGAAGGGCTGATGGTTGAAAACCTCAATGAAGTTCCGCCATTGCCATTCGCGCGGAACGAGGCTGGGCGACCCAAAAATTTCGGCCGCGCTCTTGAGAGGCTGGTGAGCAATTATCTTTCCTTTCGCGTGAGGCGACGCAGCAGGATGCGGCTCATGGCGAGATAGAGCAACATCTCGCCGGTCTCGACCAAGCGTTCGTAGTCCTTGGCGAGCCGCCGGTTGGTGGTGAGCCAACCGATGGTCCGCTCGACAACCCACCTGCGTGCGAGCACCTGGAAGCGACGTTGGTGCATAATTGAGAGGTGGGCCGCATGCACCCCTTAGCCCTGGGGTTCAGACGAGGCGCTGGGATACTGGCATGCCAAGGCTGGTCATGATGTTGATGACCTTGCAGCCGACCGCAGCTTCGGCCTTTTGCATAGACAGAGTCCGGGCGTGGAGGCGGCGACCAATCAGGGTTTTGTAGCGCATCATTGCCACCTCGCCCAAGGACCGCCAGCCATAGTTGACCGCCTTCTGCCAGCCGCGCCGACCCCGCGCTTGGATCATCTGGAGGTGCCGGTCTCGCTGGGTGGGCGCTGTCTCGGCCGAATTGCTCGGCACTGCCGTTGAGCGTGGTGGGATGATCACCGCCGCAGCAGGATCCCGCTCGGCGATGGTACGGTAGA
>NZ_VOSK01000422.1 GCF_009296175.1 Microvirga tunisiensis
CTCCTGATCGAGCCGGCTCATGCGCTCCTCCGCGTCGTCCCGCGACACGGTAGGTCGACTTCAACCGGAGGCGACATCTCGTAAATCTGGCCGTCGCCTTACTCACAGGATCGCGCGTCGCGCTACAGCTGATGACAACTTGGCGAGTCGCGCGGGGGGATCTCACCCCCGCGCGCTCCCAGAACCGTACGTGACACTCTCGCGTCATACGGCTCCCGATGTTCGGCCATTTCCATGCAGAAAGCGCCAATGCGCAAACAGGTGCGGATTTCGCGGATCGTGAGCAGCCGTTTCACGCGATGGTGAGCGCTCATTTCATGGGATCGTGAGCAAGCATTTCACGCGATCATGAGCGGTCGCGTCGACCGATGGGGTGATGGAGTCAGGAGTTTGGGCCGCCGTCAAGAGGACGGGCTCTGACGTTCTGCTTTCTCATGCTTTCTCCGGCGAGTTGAAGGCGGTGGGCGTTGTGGACAAGACGATCCAAGATTGCGTCTCCAAGAGTAGGATCCCCAATCAGGTCATGCCATGCCTCCACGGGAACCTGGCTCGTGACGATGGTCGATGAGCGGCCGTGGCGGTCGTCGAGGATTTCCAGGAGATCGCGCCGCTCGGGCCCGGTGAGCACCGACAAGCCCCAATCATCCAGTAATGTTGCGCTGCACATTACTCGACTAACGTGCAGTGCGCAGAGATGTGGAGCTAGCACCGCAAGAGCCTGCAACTACGCGATTTTCCCGCGATACCACTCCACATAACTGAATCATCGTCCGCCTAGGATGACCGCTCCCCTAACCTCAACAGGAGAGCGTGATGCTTAAGGTTTTATTCCCGAAATCGTCTGGTGATTACGAATGTTCGCGCTTCGGCGCGGAGCTTGAATTCTTTGCCCGGTGGTTGCTCGCAGCAGGATATCTGACTGCTGCCGCAGGTCGCCATGTCCACCGATTGAAAAGCATCCTTGAGGCCACAGAGGCCCTTCAATGTGCCCAATCTGTGCACGAAGCCGAACTGGAAGAAGAGTTATCTCTCGTTCCTGGCGCTCTGCGCCATGCTTCCACCGAGCGTGCATATCGCCGCTTCCTCAAGGCAGAAGGACGGCTCGAAGAAACAAAGCCACAAGAGCCTGTGGAGCAGTTGCTGCTGCGATATCGAGAATACCTTCTAGACGTGAGGGGGTTAGCACCGGCGACGATTGTCCAGCATCTGGGAACGATCGAGGATTTTCTGTCCTTGACGGATGGACCGTCACAGGGCCTTTCCACACTGACATCCGAGCACGTCGAAAACTTCATCCATACCTTGAGCCGTAGGGTGCGGCGGCAAACGCTCCAGCACAAGGTTGCTCATCTGCGCGCCTTCCTGCGCTTTTGCGGCGATCGTGGTGAGACTGCGCGAGGGCTAGAGCGCATCGACACGCCAAGAACCTATCGTGGAGAATTGCCGCCTCGTGCCCTTAGTTGGGAGGTGATCGAAAAATTGCTCGCTTCGGTCGCCAGGACTGATTATCTCGGCCGCCGTGACCATGCGATCCTCCACCTCATGGCCTATTACGGTCTGCGACCTTCTGAGATCGCAGCGCTGACGTTAGACGCCGTCAATTGGAAGCGACGTACACTACGGGTAGAGCAGCGCAAGACTCGTTCCACCCTCGTTCTGCCTTTGGCTGACCAGACCTTTGAAATCCTCGACAAATATATCGCAGAGGGGCGTCCCCGCGACTTGGTGACGAACGTTCTGTTCCCAAAAGTGCGTAGCCCTGTGGGACCTCTGACGAGCTGGGGTGTATGCGACATCTTCTCCAAGCGGGCACGGGAAAGCGGCCTGCCGCTCGATGGTGTCTCATCATACGCATTGCGCCATTCGTTTGCCATGAGACTGCTCGGCCGCGGCGTTGGGGTAAAGACAATCGGTGACCTGCTCGGCCATCATAGCCTTGAGAGCACTTGTGTTTATCTTCGCATTGAGACGGACATGCTGCGTACGGTGGCTCTGCCCGTACCTGGCATTGCCGGCCTTTAAGGAGAACGGCAATGTTCACAGCCATCTCTCCGACCCCCTTGGATCAGCCGATTGTGGCATGGCTTGCCCACCAGCGAGCTCTTGGTCGCCGCTATTATCCGGAGGAAAGGGTTCTGGTGTCCTTGCGCGAATTTATCAGCCGCACCGGACAGGATCTTGATCGAGCAAGCTTCGATCGGTGGTGTGTCACATTCCCCCATCTGGCAAGCAATACTCTGCGGTATCGCCAGCGGGTTGTTCGCATGTTCTGCCTTTATCGACGGCGAAAGGAGCCGGGCTGCTTTGTTCCCGATCCCTTGTACTTCGCACGCCCTCAGCCTCACCGCCGTCCCGTTATCGTGGAGCCTGGGCAAATAGCCAAAATGCTGACGGCCGCCGACAATATGTCCGTCGCGTCGGGCTCGCCGCTGCGGCCTGCAGTTTATAGGATGGCTGTCGTTCTGCTGTACACGACCGGGATGCGTCGCGGCGAATTGTTGCGCCTTACATTGGCAGACTGTGAGCCAGAACGTGGAGTCTTGCGGGTTCGGGAGTCAAAGTTCCACAAATCGAGAATATTGCCGCTGTCGCCTGACGCACATGCCGAATTGGGCAGCTACCTAAGAAAACGTCTCGCCCCACCGTTCAGCCGGGATCCCGACACGCCTCTACTCATCAACACGGAAGGCGGGCTTCGCGCCTATACCGGAGCTGGGATCAGCGGTGGCATCCATTCTCTGTTCGAAACGGCAGGTGTTGAGGATAGCGAGGGCCGCCGCCCCCGCATCCACGACTTGAGACATAGCTTTGCCGTCGGCGCGCTCATTCGCTGGTACCTGGAGGGCGCCGATGTGCAATCGAATTTGCCGAAGCTGGCTCTCTACATGGGCCATGTGAGTATCGTGTCGACGGCATGTTATCTGCACTTCCTTCCGAAGCTGAGGGCGATCGCCAGCGACCGCTTTGAAGAGGCTTTCGGCGGCGTCGTCAGCGAGGCTGTGGCATGAAAAAACATCATTCCACCGCATTGGGCCGAAGCATGGCGCGCTTCTTTCAAGAATATCTTCCCGCTCTCCGCGGCATGAGCCATCATACGATCCAGAGCTATCGCGACACGATGGTCCTGTTCCTGCGGTTTGCAGCGGCAGAAACCAACGGATCCGTCGAAAGCCTTGAGGTCTCCGACATCAATGCCGACAAGATCGGTAGCTTTCTCACGTCGCTTGAGGTCGAGCGTGGCAACAGCATCGCAACTCGCAACGCTAGACTGGCGGCGATGCATACCTTTGCGAGGTTCCTGATCTCGGAGCATCCCGAATATATGGATACCCTGCAATTGGTAGTGACACTTCCCTTCAAAAGGGGGGCGCGAGTGGCACCTGTCGAATATCTCGAAGAGCCTGAAATAAAGAGCGTCCTGGCGCGCATCGACCGTCGCACTCCTTCAGGACGGCGGGATTACGCGCTGTTCTCACTGATGTTCAATACGGGTGCACGAGTGCAGGAAATCCTGAATCTTCGCATCTGTGACCTTCGTCTGGTATCGCCTTGTCAGGTGCGCCTGCACGGCAAAGGCAACAAGGTTCGTCTTTGCCCGATCTGGCGTAGCACGGCTCAGCTTCTTCAGGATTTGATCAACACACTGCATCCGCCCTCAGACAATCCCGCCGAGCAAAGGGTCTTTCTCAACGACCGCGGCACACCGCTGACTCGGTTTGGCGTTCGATACTTACTGCGCAAATATGTTGATATGGCTGCGGGGGAGGAATCCACCCTAGCCGAAAAAAGCATCCACCCCCACTCCTTGCGGCACACGACGGCCATCCACCTTCTCAAGGCGGGTGTTGACATTGCCACCATCAGTCAATGGCTCGGCCACTCGGGGCTGAACGTAACGATGCGCTACGCGCGAGCCGATATCGATATGAAGCGGCAAGCGCTCGAACAAGTCTTTCCCGACGTAATGTCATCGGCAAAGGATCAGACGATCATCGCTTATGATGGCGGGATGTTAGGCTGGCTGCGCCGCTTATAGACGCTCAGTTATGTGGAGTGGTATCGCGGGAAAATCGCGTAGTTGCAGGCTCTTGCGGTGCTAGCTCCACATCTCTGCGCACTGCACGTTAATCGAGGATCAGCACCTGCACGCGACCGAGGGCCTTGAGCAGGCGGCCATAGCGCCCGTCGCCGCGCGCGAGCGCCAGCGCCTCGAACAGCCGAGGCACACGGTGGTAGAGCACCGAGCGGTTATCCCGGCAGGCCTTGTGACCGAGCGCGCAGGCGATCCAGCTCTTGCCCAGGCCGGCAGCCCCTGTGATCAGCAGGTTCTCCGCACGCTCAATCCACTCGCCGGCGATCAAGCGGGCAAAGACCGCACGATCAATGCCGCGCGGGGTTCGCCAATCGACGTCCTCGATGCAGGCATTCTGGCGCAGCGCCGCGAACTTGAGCCGGGCGGTAAGACGCTTGGTGTCGCGCTCGGCCGCCTCGCGGTCGACCAACAGCCCGATGCGCTCCTCTGTAGCGCGACGCGCGATCCTGTGAGTAAGGCGACGGCCAGATTTACGAGATGTCGCCTCCGGTTGAAGTCGACCTACCGTGTCGCGGGACGACGCGGAGGAGCGCATGAGCCGGCTCGATCAGGAG
>NZ_VOSK01000423.1 GCF_009296175.1 Microvirga tunisiensis
AGATAGATCGTGTGGGTGCTGTGCGAGAATGAAGCGTCTGCTGAGGGCGAGTAGAGCATGAGCGGCCTCCGGGGTGAGGTGACCGCCTTACCTCACCAATCCGGCGCTCACTGGCCCATGAGATCTTTTTTCGGCGAACGCCGGATCCACCCGCTCACCGAACCAGGTCTCGTGCTTGCGCCAGCGCAGGCCTTCGTGGAGCAGGATCTCGTCGATCCGGCTGCGCTGCATCGCGATGCCCTTGGCCTCATGCAGATAGGCGGCCAGCCGATCCAGGGTCCAGGCGGCAAACGGCAGCCCGAGGGCCTCTGGCTTCGTGAGCGCCGTGGCGATCACGGTAGCGGTTTGCTCAGGCGTATAGGTCGGCCGGCGGCCTGAGCGGTGGCGGTCCTTGAGCGCTTCCAAGCCCTCTGCATTGAAGCGGCGGATGCGCTTGCGCACGGTCTCGCCATCAAGACCAACCCGGGCGGCAATCGCCGAGGCGCTCTCGCCGCGACTGGCGCGCCAGATGATTTGCGCACGCTGCACGCGTTGGGCCGGAGCCGTATGGGAGTGAGCCAACTTTTGCACTGCCGCATGCTCAGCAGCAGTCATCTCCCGTAACAAGACCGATGCCATGGGTCGCCTCCGCCAGCAGGTCAGAAGGGGACTGCCATTATACCCTTCTACCTGCCGGATGCACCAATTAGTGCGACTTTCAAGATCCTGCATTCGCATACATTCATATCGCCGCCCTTTGCATAGTCTTGAGAGATTTGAGAGAGCTATAGCGGAACCTGGACGGGGCGGTAACAAGTAGTTTGTCGACGTTGATTGAGCTGATTTCTGCGGAATGAAATCAGTCCTCGCTCTCGTACAAGTCCTGGAAGTTCAGTCACGGAGCTCGGCTTCAGGCCTGAACCGCGGCACATCGGCGGATATTCAGGCCGAGGGCGCGAAGATTTACCGTATAGCGCATGGCCGGCATGCCCGGATGCGCAGGTTCGCAAGGTTCATCTGATACTTCAGCCGTGACATCGTCGCTTCGATCCCGGCGCGCCAACGATGGATTTCTCGGAATCCGTCGCTGCTCTCGTAAAGGCGCCGCTTCTGGTTTTCTGCCCGTGCTGGCGTGTATTGAAAGCGGGCGATTTGCCCGTCATGGCTGTCAGCTCGGACCGGGCAGCGGTTCCTGTCTGGGCATTGCCGGCATGTCGCAAGATCGAACCGGGCCTGCAGTTTCGCCTGCGCAGCAGAGGGCGAGACCGGTGCGATGCCGTTTGGGCATCGCACCACCAGACCATCCTCATCAAGGCTGAACTCCTCCAGGGTCAGGCGCCCTGAGGAGCATCCCTTGGCCGTACGGGCCGGAGCCGTCAGATCAATGGCCCGCTCTTGGGCCAAGGCCATGTTGTCAGCCGAGCCATAGTGGGAATCGGCCAGCAGCCGCTTTGGCGTGAGCGAGCGGTCAGCGAGATCGTCCAAGGCGTCCTGCAATCGATGCCCGTCATGGACCGTCATCTTGTGGACGGCATCAAAATGAGGCAACAACTCATCGATCGGAATCTCATCAAGAAGATGATGGCGGAACCCCTCAGCCCAGGAATGATCAGCAGTTGGCGCCGCTTCTCGCCCAATTCCGGCCAACGCTCGAACAAATCACCGGTCCGCCTGTCACGCAATGTAATTGTGCTCAAGCACAGACGCTTCAGCACCCGAAATGAATCGACTTGTTACCGCCCCGTCGAATTTCCATCATAGCTCATCCAGTCCTCGGGTGCACCGGTATCGGGCTATGCTTTCCGACGCGACGTTCAATTTATTGATGCATGTGAACGCTAAGTTTTGGCAGATGCGGCAAAGAGCCTAACGCCTCCGAGGCAGGAGTGTCCAAAGGGATGCTTCTATGCCTATGGAGCGTGGCACAAAGCTCTGCATGGCCGTTGAGTGCCACGGGCTCGTTGCGAAGACGATATCAACTTGAAGGAATGAGAATGTCCAAGCGCGCTCAGATGCTCCTGCTCTCGACCGTCATTCTGCTCGGGGCAACCCCGACCTTCGCCCAGATCAAGATCGCGGTGGCTGGCCCGATGACCGGAAGTTCAGCCACCTTCGGTGACCAGATGAAGAATGGTGCACAGGCCGCCGTTGACGCTATCAACGAGGCCGGTGGTGTCCTGGGTCAAAAGCTGGAGTTGGCCACAATGGATGACGCCTGCGATCCAAAGCAGGCTGTCTCGGTGGCCAGCAGGATCGTTGCTGAGGACATCAAGCTGGTTTTCGGCCATTTCTGCTCCGGCTCGACCATTCCAGCGTCGGATATCTACGACGAAGCCGGTGTCGTGAGCATCACAGTCTCCAGCAATCCCAAGGTTACCGAACGTGGCCTGAAGACGATCTTCCGCATTACGGGACGTGACGACCAGCAAGGCCCAAGCGCTGCGGACTACGTGATCAAGAACCTCTCCGGTAAGAAGATCGCACTTGTCCACGACAGGAGCCCCTACGGCATGGGTTTGATCGGGGAGGTCAAGAGGAAGCTTGATACGAGCAGGCAGGTCATTGTGCTCAGGGTTGGTGTCAATCCGGGCGAGAGGGATTACACTGCGCTGATCACTCGCCTGAAGGCGGCCGGCGTCGAGGTTATGTTCTTCGGCGGTTATCATGCCGAAGCAGGTCTCATCCTGCGCCAAGCAGCCGACCAGGGGCTCAAGCTCCAGCTCATTGGCGGCGATACGATCTCGACCCAGGAACTCATCTCCATCGCGGGACCTGCCGCTGAGGGCACGCTGTTCACGTTTGGCTCCGATCCGCGTAAAGACCCGGCGGCAGCCGATGTGCTGAAGGAGATGCGCGCCAAGAACCTCGAGCCTGAAGGCTATGTGCTTTACGCCTACGCTGCCGTTCAAGTCTTCGCCGATGCACTCAAGAGGGTCGGCCAGGTAGATGGTCCTGCCGTCGCTAAAGCGATAACGGCAAACACGGCTTCGACGGTAGCCGGTCCCATGGGTTTTGATGCCAAAGGCGACAACAAGCAACCCGGCTTTGTGGTCTATCAGTGGAAGGGTGGAAAGACAGACTACGCTCCTGGCATCTGAACTCGATTTCGGCTAGCGGCTTGGTGGCGGAACGCTTCTGGGACCAGGTGCGCTGGGGCGATTGGGGAGTACACTTGGCTAAGGTCTGGGGACATCATTTCAGCTGTGCCAGGGCTATTTCCAGGGATGCGTCGCAAATTTCCGGAAGTCCTCGTGCAGCAGGCCCCGCGCCTCGCCGATCCGGATGCCGGTCGTGTACAGGAGTACGACCAGGAAGGCATCGCGCATGAGGCTGGCCGCCTCAATGATCTTCAGGACCTGCTCCGGTGTCAGCCGGTGGACGACGGCTCGTTTGGCGGAGGCCGCCTTGGCCTTGTGGTCCAACCGGCTTTCGGTGTGGCGCCGCGCCTTCCGCTGCATGAGATGGGCCAGGAAAGGCTTGTAGGCGTCGGGATGATCCGTGCGCGGCCGCTCGCCGGCGTCAAAGATCAGCGCGGCGTGACGCCTGTCCAGAAACGTGTAGAAGGCTTTGATCGCAAACAGGATCTGGTTGTGCAGGCTGGCGGAAACGTCCACCGGCTCCGGGCGCAGCGGGATGATGTTCAGGGCGGTCTTCAGATCCAGGATCGGGCCATGGCGGATCACCGCGGGAATGAAGCGGTCGAGGTCCAAGGGGGTGATCTCTCGGAAGCTCTTGCCCATGGCGGCGAGATAGTTGCCGAGCCGGACCACGTGCCGGGCGTAATGCGCGACAGTGCTCGGGGCGTGATGGCGCGCCTCCAGGTAGACGACGAACTCGCGGATCTCGGTGACGATGGCGTCACCGTCATAAGCGGTCCAGGTCACATGGCCGCTCGGGAGGACGATGCGCTGCAGGTGCATGGGCCGTCATCCGCGTCGGTGACACCTGATGGTACGACTGTCAGGGACCGGCGCCAAGCCCTCAAAGGGGTAGGTCGATCACATCGTTGACATGACCAAGCGACCTAGAGGTGTTGCAACCGCTTTGAAATGTCTCAGGTTTTGGCAAAGTAGAAATGTCACAGGGCTCTACGGAGCCTCTGCCGGGGCTGCGGAGACCTCAACGATCGCCGCAGCCTCGGCAGAGGCGGTGGCATGGGCGTTCTTGGCTGCGATGTGCCGGTCGGTGAAGGACTGATCCTCCCTCGCATTGATGGACACCT
The DNA here is from genome assembly GCF_009296175.1 of Microvirga tunisiensis. Classification (GTDB taxonomy): domain Bacteria; phylum Pseudomonadota; class Alphaproteobacteria; order Rhizobiales; family Beijerinckiaceae; genus Microvirga; species Microvirga tunisiensis. Next base: position 4,202 of record NZ_VOSK01000423.1, read on the forward strand.
CTGATACGCTCCTGTGGAGCGGGAAGGTGTTTGATGACGAAGACGAGGCGAGACTTCACACCGGAATTCAAGCGGGAGGCTGTGGCGCTTCTGGCAAGCAGCGGTCGGCCCCTCATGCAGGTCGCGACGGAGCTGGGGATCTCTCCCTCTATGCTGCGCAACTGGCGGACCGTTGGGCACGGCGGTATCCCCCGATCGAGGGCTGGCTCGAAGGGTTCTGCGACCAGTTCGGCCCCGATGGCGTCTCCAGCCGATCAAGCGGCAGAGATTGCTCGACTGCGCCGTGAACTCGATCGCACGCGCATGGAGCGCGATGTGTTAAAAAACCGTCGCGGATCGGGTCCGCCTGTGGGGTCAGAAACAGCTTGCTGGTAGTCTGTTGCCGGAGGGGAGCGGCCGTTAGCTTATTGGTGGCTCATGACCCCGTTAAAAAACATGGTCCATGG
>NZ_VOSK01000424.1 GCF_009296175.1 Microvirga tunisiensis
CGCTTATTCCCGTCGGCCGTCTCGGAGAAGCCGAGGAGATCGCCCGCAGCGTGCTCTTCCTGGCCGCCGACGAGGCCGGCTTCGTCACCGGCTCGACCCTGTCCGTCAACGGCGGCCAGTACATGGCATAGAATAAAGCAACCAGCTTGCTGCCATCGGTTCCAAAATGAGGTCTGAGATCAGCTTATTCCTTAAGCCGCTCGCAGGCGCCGTGCATTGGCTTGCACGCGCTTTCGATAATTCTCTACGATCGTATGGGGCGACCCTCCAGCCGCAATGGTCGTGGCAGCATCCATGAAAGGCGAGCATCTTCTCCGTCACCATCAGTTGCGCTTCGGCCGGAGTGCCCTGACCTATGGCGAGTTGCGCCAAGCGCAGGCCAATGACGCTTTGCGCCTCCAAGCCGAGAAGGGTTGTATCGGTAGCGAGCCGCATCCAGGATTCCAACAACAGCTATTCTCCGGTGTAATGGCCTTGATCGCCAGCGATGGGACTGATCAGGTGAATGCGCCAAGGCGATCGAGAAATCGGAGCGCGACCGCAATGCATAGGAACGCCCGACTGTTGATCGGGCGCTCAGAACAGGCTGGTGGCGCCCGTCGTTACTTTGCGCGGGACGTGGACTTTGCGGTGGCAACCGTCGACTGCGTCGCGGAGCGAAGGGCATTGAACGGCGCAAAGCTGTCCTGAGCCAGCTTCGTGTAGAGTGCGCCGGTCTTGGTCGACTGAGCAACGAAGCCCTCGTAGGCGCTCTTGACGTAATCGGTCTGGATCTCAATGACCTTGTCGAGCGACTTGACACCGACGAGCTTCTCGAACGTGGAGGCGGTCTGCTCGAACGATTTCTTGGCATAGTCTGCGGTTTCAACAGCGATGGCCTGAGTGCTGGTGGTGGCAACCTCAAGAGCCTTCACGGTCGCGTTGAAGCTGTCTTTGCCGAGCTTCTGAGCGGTCTCAAACGGCTGGTTCATGGGGGTTCTCCGAAACGGGCGCTGGGCCCATTGTAAGTAAGATGCAGCCGCTGAAAGATTCGGCTGTTCCTTTATTGTGCAACGCACAATTAAAGTCAAGGCTCATTGTGCAGCGCACAATGAGCCTTGTCTGGCTGTATTGCCGCATTCCTCAACCAAAACGGCCCGGATGCTTGCCATTCTATGTTGCACCGCCATATAAGTTGCAGCGTTTCGCGAACGCAGCTGTGCCTTTGTTGCATCCCACAATCCGCGAAGCTTGCATGCTCAGTTCAGCGTCCGTGTCTCTGGCGTTCTTTCACCCCATAGAGAGATCTAGCGTTGTGACCGCTGCAGGCTCTGTGCGGTCGATGATGCCGGATCCTCTGCCCTGTCTGCGAGGAATGATGATCAACCGAACCATCGGCCAAACTCCGCCTGATAAAGCCAACGAACTCTTTGCTCAGCTGCTGGGCACAACCAATGATGCTGCCGAGACCCGCGAACAGCTGCTCGCGAGCCTGGCCCATGAGCTGGACCTTCTGGCCAATCTGCAGGAGCAGCACCTCTTTCCGGTGCTGGAGAACCACCCGGAGACCGCCGACCTCGTGCGTGGCGCACGCGATGACAACCAGCAGACCAGAGCTCTCCTGGACGAACTCGCGGCCACGCCGAAGGACAGCGATGCGTTCCTCGCAAAGGTCGGGGAGCTGCGAAAGGTGTTTCAGCAGCATATCCGCAACGACAAGAACGAGCTGCTGCCGGTGGTGCTGAAGGTCCTGAACGAGGACGAGGTCGAGGCTGTCGTCGAGAAGGTCGAGGAGGAGATTGCCGAAGCCACACGTGCGTCCAGCGACCAGTCGCCGGCGCGGCGCCAGAGGGCTAAACGCGCACCGCGCACAAGCGGGAATCTGCTGGCGGCAGTTGAGGCTATCCCTGAAGCTGTCCAGGATGTGGAGCAGGAGGTCCAAGTGATGGTTCAGGCCAGTCTGCCTGTCGCGTCCGAGATCGTCGACCGCGCCACGGAGGTCGCCGAACACCAGGGTCAAGTGACATCAAACCTTCTGGATCACGCGCCACGGTACGTGCAAGCCATCGCCCGCTCGAACACGATCCTCGCCCGCGGGGCCGGTACGATCGCGCTGGAATGGTTCGGCCTCAGGCAGGAACGTTTGCTCAAGAACCTGGATAGCATAAACGATCTTCTGGCCTGTCGCTCCATGCCGGACCTCGTAAACCTTCAGAGCTCTCTGATGCGTCAGAATGTTGAGCAGATGATCGGCAACAGCCAGCGTCTGGCGCAGATCTCGGCCCAAGTTGCGCAAGAGGCCACTCAGACAGTCATGTCTCCGATGGCAGATCGGCACATCTCCTGACAAGCTACACTGAAGCACTCCCGGCCCGGGTGCCGGGAGTGCGGCAAGGTCGTGTCAGTCAGGAGACAACCACTCTCTTGGCCCGCTGTGTCATTCTTTAAATTGCGGCGATGCCGAGGATCCGGACTGGCCCCTCGGGCCAGGGCCTACGAATGGATTGATCCACAGCGTGCATCTGTCCTGAAGCCGAAATGACCTATCACCTGATCCAGCTGGCGCCTGGCGCCTATGACCTCCTCCTGCACGACACCATCGTGGCCAGCGTCGTGAGAAACGGCTCGCGGCAGCCCTACACCTGGACGGCCGAACTGCTGGAAGACCTACCGCGGAGCAAGCGGCCTTCACCGTTCCGGGAGATGGAGCACGACTTCCCGTCCCTGGACGAGCTGTGCGCCTGGCTCGGTCACCCGACGGTGAAGACAAGCAACCGACATACCGCCGCTCGGGCCGTGTGAGATTGCGGCGGCAGTTTTGCGGTGAGCCCCTCTGTCGCATCAGAGCGGGAGAAGCCGATCAGTCTTGCACACCATCCCGAGGAGGCGCCCCGGCCGGGGCACTGTCTAAACATCAAACACCCGGCGCCTTGCTCTGGACGGCGCTCCGACTGTGCCGGAAATTGACTTTACAGACGCCGCTTTCAACAGCCTGCTCGATCTCCTGGAGGACCAGTTCACAACTTGGCCCGCGCAAGGGCACATCGAGGAGACGGACGAACCGGTCACCGATCGCCTTCAATCCTCGGGCATTCCTGTACCCATGCGAGAGGAAGAAGCGGATGAGATCGATGATCTCGGCATTGAGGATGCGGTCATTCGCGAGCTGGCGCGGGCTCTGCAACCGCAGCGAGGCTAACGTTTGCATCCGCCTTCCCCGACAGCCATCGGTCCGCCGCTGCCTGTCCCGCATCATGAAGCTGGAGCAGGAAGGGCCAATCCAGATTGAGCGCGCTCGACTGACTCAGCAGCGGGTACTCCGTCTCAGCCGCAATATGGTGGAGACGAAGCTTCTGGAGCTTGCGTGACAGGTTGGATCCTCCTGTCTCAGCACTGGACAGCGTCCGCATGGCCGCAAGAGCGTCCAGATTCCGCAGAAGCGAACTGTTGAAGGTAATCTGGTCCATGCGCTTGGCGATCTCTGACGAGGTTGTCGGCATCTCTGCGCCGGTTGTCGGCATAATCTGCACAATCAGAGCCTCGGAGGCCCGTGAGGCAGAGATGAGCGGGATCAGCGGCGGGTTGGCCGAGTAGCCGCCATCCCAGTAGGCTTCACCGTCGATCGAGACGGCATGATGAATGACCGGAAGGCAGGCGGACGCAAGAACAGCATCAAGCGTCAAAGCCTTCTCGCGAAAAATGTGCAGTTTGCCATCGCGCACGCGGGTGGCTCCGATGAGCAGCCGCACACTGGGGTTTGCCCGCAAGGCATCGAAGTCGATTTCGCTGGCCAACAGCGATTTGAGCGGGTTCAGGTTGAAGGGATTGAACTGGTATGGCGACAGGACACTGGTCGCCATGGCCAGGGCGGGACCGGACTGCGCCCTGGGCGCAGTGTCGCTCGCGCGCTTCCAGAAGCGTTCCAGTCTCTGTTGTGCAGCTGTCCGGCCTCCTTCAGACAGACCGGAGGCCAGGAGAACAGCGTTGACCGCGCCAGCACTTGCGCCACTCACAGCGTCGAGCACGAGATCCTTTTCGTCCAGCAGTCGGTCGAGGACACCCCAGGTGAACGCACCAAAGGCTCCTCCACCTTGAAGAGCCAGTGAAAGCCGCCTCTTGTTTTTCTTGGGCTTGATGATGCGGGCACGGGTTGGGGGCGATGAATGGACCTGGATCGCGTGGTTCTGGTCCGAGCCGGTCAGGAGATCGTGGAGTGAGAGCTTCATGGCGCATCAACTGTGCAGCGCAGCATTCAGTTCAGTCAGGGCTGCTATGCTTAAGATGCTGACCGTTTCACCTCAGCCACGAGTTATGCTCACTCAGCAGATCGTCTGCCGGGAAATCGGGCAATACTCGGTAAATTGCGAGAATTTGTCCGGTGGATCATGCCTTATAGGCATCTCCCTTCAAACGGCTGCGCTCCAGCTGCATTGCAGCGATTTTATTCGCATCAGACAAGTCTCGAGAGAGTGGCCGTAGTCAATTTACCCGGTCTAAGTGAGGGCGGGTGAGGGGCTTTGCCGAATATCAGCCTAGGGCGTGTCTGCAAAGGGCTATAGCCAGAGCATGATCATGCCGAGGTTGACCATCGCGAGATAGTTGGCGGCGCGCTTCTCGTAGCGTGTGGCGATGCGGCGGAATTGCTTGAGGCGGTTGATC
>NZ_VOSK01000425.1 GCF_009296175.1 Microvirga tunisiensis
GCCAATCGCGGTCTGAAATCTCGGCCATCTCTCGCACGCTGGGACAGCGGCCCTTGAACGCGTTCAGGATTGCGGCTCTCACCCGCGACGGAACAGCATCCAGAGGAAAAGGCTCTTCCAAGGTCATAATCATCCCGCAACCTAAGCTGATTGAGTATTGCGGCGCGGATATCTTGTCCGATCCAAGGCAGGATGTCGGCGGATGTTCGGTTTTCGTCACTGTAACCTTTTGAGGTAACTGAATTTCTTCCAAATCCCGTAGCGGCGAATTTCCGACACGATCGTTTATCGAACTGGCGCAGGCGAGGCGAATGAGCTTCCGCTGACCCGGGCAGAACGAGGCAATTCTGTGCAAGCCCAGGATCTGAATGGGTCAGGGGCGACAGACGAGGCGCTGTGCGATCCAATCCTGGGCCAGCTCCAGATCGGCAAACGTGGGATGACTTGATCCATCCGAGCGGCCAAAGCCAGCCGCGTAATTCCGACGAGGCACCTTGGCCTTAGTCGCGCCAGCGTGAATTGACGCTGGCTAAAGACGGCGCATGATGAAGACCTGCTTGGAGAGGGAGCCTGCCCGCAGAGCAAGGAGCCCACCCACAGCCGAAGCCCTGGAGAGATCTGGGGCTTCTGGTGTTTTGGGGCCGCGAATGAGGCCGCTCGTCTGACACCAAGCTGATCGCGTAGATGCCGCGAATGTCGCAGAAGCCGTTGATGGAACGCCGCTAACCACGGTGAGCGCAGCCGCAGGAAATCAGTAGAGCAGGTTGGTCTTCTGGTATTAGGGATGTTGTCACGCGCACTTCGCCTCGTAGCCTTCACCTGACGGGGCCAAAGCTCAGAGGAGACGAATGCCTAACCCTAGAGCATCGGACGCGAAGTCAGATCCGGTGAGTTCTGCATTCCCGCAATCTCGGAGCCAATCTCGAAGCCGCTGGCAGTGCGTCCACTTAATGGTCCGATGCTCTAGGTGCGAACCGCCCGGTGCCCTTACGGGGCTCGCTTCTGGCGAGCCACAAACGTAGCGAACGCGGCCCCGAGGAGAGCGCCGGATGCCTTCACTACACCATCCGGAAGACGCCCATGGCGGCCTGGAACATAGTTTTGAGCGACTTCCAGGAAGCCCACGATCCCGACCAGCAGCACAAGGACGTGGAGGCGGTGTTTCGGGTAACCGAGGCCAAACGCGGCTCCCATGGCCGCAAAGGCTGCAAACCGCTCCAAGCTGACCGGAGATCCAGTGACAGGCCGGAACTCGATCGGCGTGAGGGTGAAGACCGTAATGGCGCAGAGGAGCAGCCATGCGACCCAGCGGAAGAAGGTCTTTGGTGTCATGGGGAGCGGTTTAGCCGATTGCGTCGGAACTGTGCATGGCTCTTTTGAGCTTCTGATGCCCACATAAATTCGCTGAAGGCCCTTTATGGAATTGGCTACGTTGAGAGGGTCTGTGCTCTGCGCTTCTCGAAGTGCGGCCATCGGTCGAAGAGTACAAAGCCCGATTGGACGCAATACAACGCAGCCGGGTCGTTCAGATAGAGGGAGGGGGCGAAAGGCCCCCTCCAATTGATTGGCAATCTTATACCGCTGGGATCAATCACTACGTTGATGGAAATGGCAGATCACGGTGCGACTACAAAATCACTACGCTGATGGAAATGGCAGATCACGTTGCGAACAAAAAAATTGGTAAAAAACTCAGGTCCTGCGAGGGGGCCACCCTCATATTCGACGGGATGGATGCGGATCTGGTTTAGGGTTTCATCATGAAGGACTGTGCTACCAAACGAGACGATCTGGGTGTGCCAACTATCCGGGTTTTCATCCTTGCTGGGAAGTAAGCTCCCAACTTGGATGCCATTGATTTGCACCCGCGCTCCAATCGCCGTGCCGTGCGTGAGGGTTTCGCCCCCCTTCACCATGAGCATAATGTAAGCGTTGCCTTCCTGTCCCGAGCCTGGGTGCCGGCCGATGGTGGGGAAGTTATTGACCCAACCGTCGGCCGTGTCGCCCGAACCGATCGTTACAATCCCGTCGCCTTGGATAACTGTGAAGTCACTAAGCAGAGGCATAAAATATCTCCGTGTTAGCAGTAATCCGGGATCACAACCCGGCGAATACACTCTGCTCTTGCGATCGAATATTATATGTGCCGTTTCACACAAACCCGCTCGATGGGCGGGATTTTGTTACCGTATACTGCAGGCAATTACTGCATTATGTGACGCGGATCACAGACAATACTTAAATTATAATTTAAGTATCTATTCATGTATTCATAAATATTTCAACATACTTAGGATTTTATATAATACATGGTGAGAATTTTGTTGTCGGGTGTCATTACTGAGAAGTGATGGAGGTAAATGGGTGTTATTTCTGCGACCCCTTCGCTCCTATACTCGAAGCAGCCGTCTGATAGCCGCACCGGTTCCGCTCCGCCGGCGCGCCCGAATGGGATGCTTGATGACGCTGAAAGGAGCGCGACGATGGAATTGACCCTCGAAGAGCAACAGGCCCTGCACCTTGCGAGAGCCCGTGCCCGCAAGCCAGCCGCCGGGCTCGATGCGGTCCACCTTGGGCATCGCCGCTGGGCTGGCTATCGAGGAGCCTAGCAAGGGAGGTACCCGGGTTGTCCGCAGGAGACGTCCACCGCGAATGAAGTGCCCGCTGGCTGGGGACATCCGACCATAGACGGCAATTTACCGTCGCCGGTGGGTTCACCCTGTGCAGGAAACCGCGCGTGGAGAGGCCCTGTTAGCACTTGAACGCTGCTCCCTACCCTGGACGCAGCAGAGTGGTAGGGAGTATTATAGAGCATAAATCTCGCTCATAACCATGTCGGGCGGCGGAGTGCCTAAGCCCGGCTACAGCGAACGCCAGGGGGCCGTGGCGCCCATACAACTCTCGTGCGCAGGAGTTCGGAACGAAGATCCGGTGGGCGCGAAGGGAGAAAGCAGCCATGGAAATAAACGGCAGCCCCAGGGCCAATCACTTCATCGGCACACCCGAGGCCGACCTCATCCGCGGTGAGGGCGGTAGAGACACCCTTGAGGGCCTCGGAGGGGACGACCGCATCGAAGGTGGCGACACCGACATTGGGCGAACCAGCCAAGAGGTCGGCGGGGCCATTGGCACCGTAGTTGGCGCCATAGTCGGCTTCTTTGCCGGCAATCCCGGCGCTGCCGCCGGCCTCGGTGCCGCGGCCGGCGGCCTGATCGGCCGCGGGTTCGACACCCGGGAGGCTGACAGAAACAACCCCGATACGCTCTTCGGCGGTGACGGCGACGATACTCTTCTCGGGGAGCGCGGCGACGATTATCTCAGCGGAGACGCCGGCAACGATAGCCTCAACGGCGGCGACGGTGACGATACTCTCGTCGGCGATCTTCTGCTCTTCGGCGATGATCCCCGCGGCCTCGGCAACGACACCCTCGACGGCGGCCCCGGTAACGATCTTCTCTTCGGCCTCCGCGGCGGCGACAATTTTGTCTTCGTCGTCACGCCTCTTCCTCCTGCCACTGGTGGCGTGGCCGGTCCTATTACTGGCGCCGATGGCGTGGCTGGTCCCATTACTGGCGGCGGTGGCGTGGCTGGTCCTATTACTGGCGGCGGTGGCGTGGCTGGCCCCCTCGCTGGTGTCAACCCTTTCACCTTCAACAACGACACCGTCATGGACTTTTCGAGCTTTGAGTTGGAGAGGGACCGCATCGTTGTGGACGCCCCCAACGCCGCCGCCGCGCAAGCCATGGTCGACAACGCTCGCCCCTTTGGCGAGATCACCGACGCCGATCGCAACGTGGACGCTGTGCCGGATGGCCTGCGGCTGGACTTCGGCCCGGGGAACACTCTCACCGTCCGAGGCGTGACCTCCCTGACAGTGGGAGGGGACATCTTGTTCATATGAGGTGGCCACCGTGCGGGCCACAAGCCGCATCGGATGGAGCCGAAGCAGGCGGGAACGCCCTCTGGGGCACGAAAGCGCCGCGCGGCGCGTCCTCACGCTTTGGGTTCACAGGGCACCGCCGCGCCCGTGCTCTGCTGGCCGGGGAACTGTTGCTGGCCCCTTACGCAGTAGGCCAGCAGTAGGCCGACCACGGCCAGGGCGATCGGGTCACCTGGGTAAACCGGCGCAAAGCCTTTGTGGTAGCCGTGCATAGCCATGGCGATGGCCAGGAGGCCGATCCAGTTAGGTGCGAGCTTCATCGTTGTTCTCCGGCTTGGTGCGGTTGGTGCACTCCTGGCGGATCTCCGCCTCCAGCCGCTCCACGGCGGCCTCGACCTTGCCCTCGCGCAGCAGGGGCAGGATTTCCGCAGCCAGCTCGCAGCGGCCTCTGCGGGCGGCGGCAGCGCGACGGCGTTTCATGTCATGTCGCATCATGCTCTCCCCTGGAACGGTGCGTTCATCGGGTTCCGGCCCTCGGCCAGCTTCGCCGCCTCCAGCAAGGCATCGGCCATCAGCCGCGCCTCGAAGGGGCTCAGGAGCCGGACGGCGCTGAGGATCGGATCTTCGTTGAAGATGTCGACCAACACGCAGCCGTCCTCGTCGGTATCGACCTCGATCTGCGTCTCGACCCACAGCAGCGCAGCCGCGCCGGGCAGGTGTTCGTCGGTCATGTTAACGCTTCGAGCCATGG
>NZ_VOSK01000426.1 GCF_009296175.1 Microvirga tunisiensis
ATAGACTTCTCGTTGGGACATTCGCCGTTGCATTCGTCGCATCCGGCGGTCGTTTGGCTTGGGCACAGGAGACGCCGCCTGAAGACCTTGCGTCACAACTGCGGTTGCAGGGTCATCGCTGCGATGAGCCTGTGACGGCGCAACGGGACGCCCAACTCTCGAAGCCGGACGAGGTGGTGTGGAACCTGAGGTGCGGCAACGCCTCCTACCGCATGCGCCTCACACCCGATATGGCGGCTCGGATAGAGCAGCTCAATTGATGCGGGATCGACGGCACCGGCATGTGGTGGCAATGCCCTGACTGGTCAAGCAGATGGCCCATCCCTCAAGCAGAGCCTGCTCGTATGTGTAGCGTGCCCAAGCGTACATGGCGTCCCTGCCTGAAGCCGGGATGCCGCAAGAGCCCTGTCCGACCGGCTTCGGGTTCGGCGTGGGTTCCAACCAAGGAGATGAACCGTGCCCATGAAACGCCGCGCCTCCAACCTCATCCTTGTCGGTGGTCTGTTGCTCGCGCCAGGGGTCGCGCTGTCCCAGGACGCGACGATCAAACCTCATGTGCCGCTCGAGAAAACCATCGGCCAGACCACGCCCACGGGGCCGGTTCCGTCGCTCGCCGTGCTGAACGCGGCGGGCGCGAAGCTGGAAGGCGGCAAGCTGACCCTGACCGGCGTGGCGCCGAATTCGATCGTGTTCGCCGATCGTCCGGTGCGAGCAGCGGGTCACGTGATGACCGCACAATTCATCATGCAATGGGACGAGGGCAAGGACAGCTTCGCCAAGGATCCGCCCAACGCCACCGTGTCCGTCCTGGGCGGTGACGGCTCGAAGGTCAGCGACGCCGTGGTGACGCTGAAGACGCCGAAGCTCGAAGGCGGGAACCTGACCTTCGATGTCGTGGTGCTGGAAGGAAGCCTCGCCGGATCGAGTGGACCGGCTGCGCTGTTCATCGACCGGTTCGGCGGCTTCGGCGGCGGTGGGTTCCATGCAGGAGGCTTCGGCGGCTTCCACGCCGGCGGCTTTGGTGGCTTCCACGCAGGCGGTTTCGACGCCGTGCATGTCGGCGGCTACCGCGGCGGAGCGTGGGGTGGCGGCAACTATTGGCACGCCCCTGTCTATCGCGGCGCCTGGTATGGGGCGGGTGCCGGGGCAGCGGCTGGACTTGCCGCCGGAGCTGCGTTGGGAGCCGCCGCGGCGGCTCCCTATTACGGCTATGGCCGGTGCGGCTTTTACCCGTATCCGCCGTGCTACTAGAGCATGAATCCCGGAAGTGGAGGCCACTTCTGGGACCCGGATGATGCCCCATCTCCTGGCTGACCCCTCAGGTCCGGTTGGCCTTGGCGTCGGCATGAGGTCGAAATCGAAGTCGTGGCATCCTTGGCACGGGCTCGCCCAGCGGGTTTGCCCCGTTTGGGCCTGCGTTCTTCGAGGGACTGCGCGAAACCGGCTATGTCGAGGGACAGAACGTGGTGATCGACCATAGCTGGGCGCAGGGCCACTATGATCGGCTGCCCGCTTTGGCCGCCGAGCTCGTCAGCCGCAAGGTCGACGTGATCGTCTCCGTGGGCGGCTCCCCCACGGCACTCGCGGCAAAAGGCGCAACCTCGACGATCCCGATCCTCTTCAGGAGTGGCGGCGATGCGGTCGAGTTAGGCTTCGTCGCCAGCTTAGCCCGGCCGGGCGGGAACCCCACAGGAGTCAGCTTGCTCGCTGACGAGTTGACGCCGAAACGCCTTGAGCTGCTGTCCGAGCTGGTTCCGCAGGCTGGAGTGATCGCCCTGCTGGTGAACCCGGACCTTGCGAATACCAAGCGGAACATCCCGATCGCTGAGGATTTCGCCCGCGCCAGGGGCCTCCAGCTCCCGATCGTGAAGGCCACCGCCCCAGGCGAGATCGATGATGCCTTTGCCTCTCTGCCCTCGCTGCACGCCGGCGCGCTCGTCGTCAGCGCGGATCCGTTCCTCTCCAATCAGCGCGAGCAGCTCGTGGCGCTGGCATCGCGCCATGCCGTTCCGGCGATCGATGCGTGGCGCGAGTTCGCCGCGGCCGGCGGCCTCATCAGCTATGGATCGAGCCTCACGGCTGCCTTTCGCCTTGTTGGCATTTACGTCGGAAAGATCATCAAGGGTGCCAATCCGGCGGACATGCCGGTCCAGCAACCGACCACATTCGAGCTGGTCATCAACCTCAAAACCGCCCGGGCGCTGGGTCTCAACATCCCACAACAGCTCCTCGCTGAGGCTGACGAATTAATCGGGTCCATATGGAATTGGCCTCATCGCATTAGCTGGACTGGAGTAAGATCACCTTCAACCGTCCTCGTCAGCGAGCTGATCCAGCGGCGCTATGCTTCAGGCACGGCAACGGGGACTCCAATGGTGTCTATCTATCTTCACGGCCACCGATGGCGCTGCCTACGAGCAGCAGATGGGACGCTGGAGCCAGAGGCTCGCAGAGCCCTTCCTCGACTTCATCGGCCCTATTGGCGCGGAAAGCATCCTCGACACGGCGGCCGACCTCGACCCACAAGCCGATGCGCTGCGTGGCCGGAACTGCACCCGGCCGATGTCGCGTCCGGCCTCTTGCCGCTGCGTGGCAAGAGGCCGGCTTTCAAGACATTGACGAGACCACGCTGACCATCCGCGTGGACTACGCGGACTTCGAAGACTTCCGGCAGGGGCAAGCAGCCGACTACGTGGCTGGTCTTGACCCAGCGGCCGTGAGCCGGCTGTGGGAGCATTTCCGCCGCGCCTACCTCGACGGCGAGCCAGACGGCCCCCGCTCCTATGCCGCGGCGGCTCCTTCGGCAATGCCGTACCCACCGAGAGACATTCGGAGCGCGCGTTCGATCTGTTATACTTCCCTCGGGTAAGGTCGTGAACGGCCCGAACGGCCGAGGAGCCGCCGTGGACGAGTTGGAGCGCTGGCTGGCACCGCTAGGCCTAGCGCAGCTCGCGCCCGTCTTGCGGGCGCACGATGTCGATCTCGAGATCCTGCCCGAGTTGAGCGAGGCGGACCTGGAGAAGCTCGGTTTCTCGCTGGGCCAGCGCAAGAAGTTGCTGAAAGCGGTGGCGAGCCTACCGCGCGCCCCATCGTTAACGGCCCCCAATGCGACACCGGCCCCAAGCCCGATCCCCACGACTTCGGCCGAGCGGCGCCAACTGACGGTGATGTTTTGCGACCTGGTCGGCTCAACAGCCCTGGCGTCACGGCTCGATCCCGAGGACCTGCGCGAGATCATTGGCGCCTATCAGAAGCGCGTCGCCAAGATTGTCGCTCGGTATGACGGCTTTGTCGCCAAATACATGGGCGACGGTGTGCTGGTCTACTTCGGCTACCCTCAGGCGCATGAGGACGATGCCGAGCGGGCCGTGCGGGCCGGACTGAAGCTTGCCGACAGGATCCATCGGGTCCGCCTGCAGGCCGATGTTGCGCCGCTGCACGTTCGCATTGGCATCGCCACCGGCGTCGTGATCGTCGGTGATCTCGTCGGCTCGGGCGAAGCGCAAGAGCGCGGCGTGGTGGGCGAGACGCCGAACCTGGCCGCGCGGCTCCAGGCCTTGGCGGAGCCGAACGCGGTGATGGTCGCGGCCAGCACCTACCGCCTCATCGGCGGCTTGTTCGAGTACGAAGACCTCGGCGCGCTCGAGGTGAAAGGCTATGCCGAGCCGGTGCGCGTGTGGCGGGTGTCCGGCCGGAGCGCAGCCGAAGGCCGATATGAAGCGCTGCATCCAGCGACGGCGGTGACGCCGCTGGTCGGCCGCGAGGAGGAGATTGAGCTGCTGCTCCGGCGCTGGCGGCGGGTGACGAGTGGCGACGGTCAGGTCGTGCTGGTCTCGGGCGAGCCGGGCATCGGCAAGTCGCGTCTGATCGCCGCCTTGCAGGAGCGGATTGAAGGCGAGCCGCAAACGCGTCTGCGGTATTTCTGCTCGCCCTATCACCAAGACAGCGCGCTGCATCCGATCCTTGAGCAGCTCGAAAGGGCAGCCGGTTTTAGCCGCGATGACACGCCCGTGATCAGGCTGGAGAAGCTCGACACCTTGCTTTCGCAAACCTCACCCCTGGACCATGACGTGGCGCTCGTGGCCGAACTACTGTCCCTGCCTGTGATAGATCGCTATCCGCCACACGCCTTCACACCACAGCGCAAAAAGGAGAAGACGTTCGAGGTGCTGCTCCGGCAGCTCGAAGCCTTGGTTCAGGGACACCCCGTGCTGATGATCTTCGAGGATGTCCACTGGATCGACCCAACCTCGCACGAGCTGCTGGACCTCATCATCGAGCGGATCAGGCACCTGCCGTTGCTGCTCCTTGCCACCTTCCGTCCCGAGTTCGCGCCACCGTGGACCGGCCAGCCGCACGTGACGACTGTGACGCTCAATCGGTTGGACGGCCGCGACGGCGCGGCACTGGTCAAGCGAGTCGCGGGCAGCAAGTCGGCGCTCCCCGGTGACATCGTGGACGAGATCGTCGAGCGAGCCGATGGCGTGCCCCTCTTTGTCGAGGAGTTGACGAAGGCGGTGCTGGAAGCGGACGCGCATGACAATGGTGCTATCGGCACTTTGTCCGCAGCCCCACTGCCGGCGCTCGCCATCCCGGCTACGCTGCACGCCTTGCTCA
>NZ_VOSK01000427.1 GCF_009296175.1 Microvirga tunisiensis
CGGATGTAATCGGTGCGGGTCTTCTCGACGAAATGGCGCACCGTCATGTCGTCGATCATGCGCTGGCGCAGCGGGCTGATGGCTGTCTCGGTCATCGAGGGCTCCTGTCGTGAGGTGGAGGGACCAAGCCCCTCGATCCTCAAGACAGGACCCAGTCCTGTCATCGTGTGCCCTTCAGCGGGTTACCGCCCCCAAGTCATGGCGCCGCCCCAGCCGCAGTGTCCTCCCGCGCGAGCGGGTTCGTTCTCTGGTGCGAATGGGACGTTGTCCGAGCGGCTTCGAGCCTCCCTGGCCATTGTCCGCTTTCGACCCGAAGGCGGCCTTGGAGGTCGTGCAAAAAGGACTTCATGGTCTCTGTCAGAAGGGTATTCTCTGGCCATCCCAGGCAAAGAATTGACCAGAGTGCGCCGCCGTCAGGGCATCCGTCACAGCCAGCAACCGCTCGGCGGAAGACGTCGGCGGAAAAACCTTCTTGCCGCGAGCCTGAAAGGGCTGGCTCAGAGCCGTATCGACCGTTCCAGGGTGAAGGGCGACACATACGGCTTCGGGTTTCTGGCGACCGAGCTCGATCGCAAGGGTTCGCACGAATTGGTTCAGGGCTGCCTTCGACGCCCGGTAGCCGTACCAGCCCCCGAGGCCGTTGTCCTCAATGCTGCCGACGCGCGCAGACAGGACCGCGAAGATGCTCTTGCCCGCTTTCGGCACAAGGGGAAGCACATGCTTGGCCACGAGCGCCGGACCAATCGCATTGATCCGGAAGCTCCGGGCGAGATGCTCCGGATCAAGGGTGCGATAGGTCTTCTCGGGCTGGAGAGTGGTGTCGTGGAGGAGGCCTGTCGCCACCAGGATGAAGCGCAGGGGAGCGCCCTCGACAAGCGGCGCGGCTGCGGCGGCAATGCTCGCCTCGCTCTCGATGTCGATCCGCCCCGCCCGTACACCCGCCAATCTCCGATCGCACCCCGAGCGGGAGAGTGCGTGAACGGTTTCGAATCCTTCGGACGCAAGAAGGTCTGTGACGGCGGCCCCGATTCCGCCTGATGCGCCGATCACGAGCGCCCGAGCAGGTCGTTCGAGACTGTTCAAGAGCAAAGAGCTTGAGCCGCCTGGACGCATCTCGATCATCTGATCCTTACGGCCTGAACTTGTGGTTCAATGGTTTGCATCCTGACAGCCGTACCGAACCAGGCCATCACGGCACAGCAATGCCAGAAGAGAGGCTTGGAGCACCCGACCGGCGCTCCAAGCCGCAGGATCAGTTGTTCGGCGGAAGGATCACGGTATCGACGACATGGATGACTCCATTCGAGGCCGCGATATCGGTCCGCGTGACATTGGCGTCGTTGACCGTGACGCCCGAGCCTTTCGTGCTGACGTTCAGCATCTTTCCGTTCACCGTCTTTGCGGTCTGAAGCTTGGCGACGTCGGCGGCCATCACCCGTCCCGGGACGACGTGATAGGTCAGGATCGCCGTAAGCTTGTCCTTATTTTCCGGCTTCAGCAGGTTCTCCACCGTTCCAGCGGGCAGCTTGGCGAAGGCCGCATCCGTGGGGGCAAAGACCGTGAAGGGCCCCGAGCCCTTGAGGGTGGAGACGAGACCGGCCTCGTTCAATGCGGCCGCAAGGGTCTTGAACTGGCCGGCCGCAACGGCCGTTTCGACGATATCCTGGTCGGCCGCGCGGGCACCTGCGCCGCCTGCCACGATGCCCAGGGCCGCAATCGTTGCGATCGTCAAATTCTTGATCTCGAATTTCATCGTTCATGCTCCTTGGACGGGGATCGGTCGCCCCTCGGCGGCCGTGGAGAACCATCACATGGCCTCTGGTTATCTCTTATGATGAAAAATGTTTTTCACGATGCTCACTTTATCGTGACATGAACATAATTTATCTCTACAGTAAAATACCTGATCCTGAATTGATCCAGGAGAAAATGGAGGCGCAAAATGCTCTCGGAGACGCTGACGGCCGGGCTGGGGCAATACGCGATAGGCGCCAAGATTCGAGCGCTGCGCCAGGGCAAGAAGCTCGGCCTTGTGCAACTCGGGGAACACACGGGCCTCTCGCCGGCCATGCTCTCCAAGATCGAGCGCGGGCAACTCATCCCGACGCTGCCGACGCTGCTGCGCATTGCTCTGGTGTTCGGCGTCGGGCTCGACCATTTCTTCGCCGAGCCTCCGGACCGACCCAAGGTCGCCGTGGTGCGCAAGTCCGAGCGATTGCGCTTGCCGGACCGGCCTGGCGAGGATGTGGCGTCCTACTTTTTCGAAAGTCTCGATTTCCCCGTCACCGACCGCAAGCTGCAGGCCTTCTTTGCGGAATTTCCGGCCCGGTCGAAGGAATCGAAGTCGCACCAGCACAATGGCGCGGAACTGGTCTACGTGCTCAAGGGACGGCTCACGCTCAGCATCGCCGGGAGCGACTTTGTCCTCGATGAGGGCGACGCGATCTATTTCGACTCCGCTGCGCCGCACAGCTACAGGTGCGATGAACGCACTCCCTGCTCAGCCATCGTGGTGACGGCACCATGAGGATCGGACCTCTGTGCTCACGCTGTGAAAGGCCTCTCCCTCCAGTGTGTTGAGCGACTGCTTCCGGCACGGGGCCGAAGTTATCCGAGCGGCTTCGAGCCTCCCTGGCCATTGTCCGCTCTCGACACGCTCCGGACGATCCTGAGATCGGGCGGCACGGTGAGCGCGAACGTTCGTGGTCGGGTCTGAGATCAGTTCTCGGCATGTCGTTGGGCCGTCTCGGATGCTCGCCCAGGCTGCTCGGAACGACCCGGCTGGTCATCCGGGAGTGCGGAGCCAAGCAGACGAAGGGCTCCCGCGATCAACACGATGGCAGCCGGTTTCACGAGCATCTCCCAGGTGATGCGCGTCTCGATCTCCACCACGTCGGTGACGAAATCCACCACCAGGTAGACCAGCACCACCTGGATCAGGGTGATCTTGATTTCCCCGAGCCCCTCAACCCGCATCCACAGCGGCGCCTTGGTACGCAGGCCGGCGGGGAGCCGAAAGGCAAAGCCGAAGGTGATCGCATAGGCGAACACGATCAGGACGAGGCCGAACAGGAACGCATCCGTGGCCTGCATCACTGTGGCGATGACCGATGTTCCGGTGTCGGCGCCCGGCTGAAGCACCATCTCCAGGGCATAGGCCAATTTCAGGCAGCCCTCGAAAAACATCAGCATGGCACCGAGCGCCGCCCCAAGAGCAGCGACGAGGGTGATCCAGCGCAGGGACAGGATGAAGTGGATCATCAGCCGACGAGCCCTCAGCCAGTATCGTGGCCAAGGTCCAGTTTTACCATATCGGCCAGGAAACACACCCATCCTAGCCGAGACCCTTGCAGCCGCCGCTTGTCCTTGGGCATCGTCAACGTAACCGAAGAGTGACTTAACCGAAGAGTGACTTGACCGAAGAGTGCCCCGGGTTGGCACGAGGCGGACCCGCCGATGCATCGAAGCGCTGCCAAACGCCCGGCCCACGTGTGACGGCAGTGTCGGGCCTGCGAAGGGAGGCCTGTTCAAGGCTCCCAATAGGGCGGTTCTCCGAAGGCCTCTCGTAAGCAATCGGCAAAAGCTCTCAACTTGGCCGAAGGCCGTCGTCCCTCCAGATGGGCAACATAGATGAACTCAGGCGCGGGCTGGACTCCCACATCAATGACTCGAAGACGGCCGCTCGCGATGTCGGAACCGACAATGAAGGTCGGCAGCAGGGCAATGCCGATCCCGGACAGCGCGGCGTCCCGCATCATGTCGCCGTTGTTCACGCGCAAGGCCGCCCGACCGCGTACATTCACTGCTCCGGCTGGGCCCGGAAACCGCCAGTCATCGAGGCCCCGGTTGGTATAGAAGATTCCGCGATGGCCCTCGAGGTCACCTGCCGTGCCAGGCGTGCCATGCCGCGCCAGGTAATCCGGCGAAGCGACGAGAACCCGCCGACTTGGTGCAAGCCGCCAGGCTACCAGCCGTGAATCCATGAGCGGATCGTGCCGCACCACGGCATCATAACCCTCTGCGGACACATCCACCCGCGGGTCGTCGAGATCGAGCGTCAACTCGATGTCGGGATGCTTGGCGAGAAATGGATAAACCGCCGGCCCGAGATGCAGTCGGCCGAACGTGACGGGCGCGGAGATGCGCAACGGTCCGACCAGAGTGCCGCTGCGCTGGGCCATTTCCGCCATCGCTTCCTCGACCTCATGGGCAATGCGGGACGCTCTCTCGCGGAAGGTGATCCCATCCTCCGTCAGGCTCAGCCTGCGCGTGCTCCGATGCACGAGCCGTACGCCAAGGCTGCGCTCGAGTTCGACCAATCGGTCGCTGACCACGGACTTCGACAGTCTCAGCCGGCGCGCGGCCTCGCTGATCGAGCCGGCTTCCGCAACGGCGACGAAGGTCGCGATGCCGTCGAGTTTCATCATCGTTCGGATTTCCCGGAGGCCAGTTTCTCCTTTTGGAGCCTAGAGCGCGTTGACATTCAGGCTTTCGACGGACTCGCAAATCTGATTCAAGCTCCTTTTGGGCGCGGAGGCTTGGGTGAGCGGAGTTCGTCTGATGTTGAAAGATCACCAGTGGGATCGGATGGAGCCGCATTTGCCGGGCAAACGCAT
>NZ_VOSK01000428.1 GCF_009296175.1 Microvirga tunisiensis
ATCGGGTGCGTTACGCCATTGAGGAGTACACTTGGCGCTTTGACGGCCTGCGACGCCGAGCTTCTCACCGCAGGAGGACGTGATGCACTCCCTTCATCCGCAAGCCCGCACCACCCCCGCTGTCCGCCAGGAGATCGCCCGCTCGAGAGAGCCCACCGGCGTGCTGGCCCAGCGCTTCAGCGTGAGCACCGAGACCATCCGCAAGTGGCGCAAGCGCGGAGCCCAGGACTGCCAGGACCATAGCAGCCGGCCGCACAAGCTGCCCTGGAAAGCCACGGACGAGGAGCGCGCCATCGTCTGCGTCCTGCGCCAGGCCACCGGCTTTCCGCTCGACGATCTGACCTTCATCGTCACGCATTTCCTGCCGCATCTCAACCGCGATGCCGTCTACCGCATCCTCAAGGCGGAAGGCTTGGGACGATTGCCCCCGGCGCAGCAGCGCCAGCGCCGGAGCGGCACGTTCAAGGATTACGATCTCGGCTTCGTGCACATCGACATCAAGCACCTGCCCAAGCTGCAGACCGCCAACGGCGAGCGCCGCAAGCGCTATTTGTATGTGGCCATCGACCGCTGCTCACGGTGGGTGCATCTGGCCGTCAAGGACGATGAGCTGGCCACCAGCGCGGTCGCCTTCCTGAAAGAGGCGGTGCGCGCCTTCCCCTTCAAGGTCACGCACGTCCTGACGGATCGAGGATCCTGCTTCACGGCGGATGCTTTCGAGGACGCCTGCCGCCAGCTGAAGCTGGAGCACCGCAAGACCAAGCCCTACACGCCGCAGACCAATGGTCTCGTGGAGCGCTTCAACGGGCGGGTGCAGCGCGAGGTGCTGGGCATCACCATCTACAGCCATCGGGACCTCGAGACGCTGCTCAAGGGCTTCAATCAGGCCTATAACAGAAGACGTCAACGCGTGCTCAAGGGGCGATCCCCGGATGAGGTTGTGCGAAGCCGCCTGGCTGCCGAGCCGAAGCTCGCCAACCGCCGCTACAAGCCACCCGATGCAGACGCGTTGCCGCCCGCCCTCCAGGTCATCGCTCATGCCAAGGAGGTCTCGCATCCAGACAATTAGTGACCGAGACGATGCCTTGCACCATCCTATTCGCTGAAGGGACCGTACCAGTTCCTGTGGCAAACGCGTGTAAGGGCCGCAGATCGGCCTAGACGATTGGATCCCGCTCAGTTTGGGGATTGAAGGAACATGGCTGGTCGCGCTCGGCGTCGATATCGGCAGGATAGACCAGGATTACTGTCGAATACCTAGGGGCGGTTAATCCGCTCCGTGGCTTCGCGCGAGCTCTCGGACCTCCTTCTCCCGGCAGTCCCGGATGGCTTCCATGGGGCTCAGCCCGCCGAGAGCGTTGTCTGGCCGGACGAGCCATTCCAGCCGCATCCACGGCGATCGGATCGGCATCACGGCGAGGATCTCGCGCAGGATCAGGACCGTCATAGAGTCCCGCATCATGCAGGCCGGGACCACCAGGCGCCCGTCCATCTCGACGGCGATCCAGGTGCCCTCCTCGACGGAGCGGTGCAGGTGATCGACCGAGACGCCGAGCCACTCGGCCGCCAGCTCCTCCTCGAGGTAGCCCCCGGCCAGCCGCAGGATCTCGCGCTTGGCGGCCTCGCCTTCCGCGATCAGGACGGCCTCCTCGGGAGGACGAGGGAGCTTCAGCCGCCTGCCGGGAGCGCCCGAGCGGAGTGTCAGGCGCGGCAAGGGCACAGGCTGCCAACCCATCTCGTCGAGCGCCTCGCCGAACGTCTGCTCCTTCTCGGCATCCTCGCCCTCGGCGGCCAGATCCGTCGACCCCTGGGTCTCGTGCTTGACGGCCTCGCCTTCGGCGATCTGGGACAGTTCCTCGGTCGAGGCGGCGAAGGCCTCCAAGGCACGGAGCCGATCCCTCAGGGCCAGGACATCACCCCGGCGGAACCCGCCGTCGGGCAGGCGCGGGAGCTCGTTGATCATCACCCTGTGGGCGAGGGTGGCGTACCCGCCGAGCAGGGCCGCGGCCTCCTCGTGCGTAAGCGTCTCGTCGTCGGTCATGGCGGCTCCGCTGATCTCTTCGATGGAGCGGACCCGATCGGGATCGCTGCCCTTCCCCTTCAGACTGCCGTACAGCGCCCGCCAGTCGGAGGTGATAAGGTCCCCCCTGACCTCGCCGTACACAGGGATCGGGACGCCGTCCACGAGCTCATACCGGCTGGGCTGGGTCTTCACCCATTCCAGAAACTCGGTCTCGCTCATCGGCACTCGGGGAGTCGGGTCCATCCCAGCCTCTGTTTCGTCACGGAACTTGGGAACGGGATAGCCATCCACCAGCTCCCATTTCTCCTCCTGGGTCTCGGCCCATTCCAAAAACGCATCGGCGGACATGGGGAGAGACGGCATCTTCCGATCACCCATAGGCAGCCTCCTCAGGAGTGCGTCGTCTCGGCCTCGAGCGGCCGGCCGAGACGATACCACCTAGACATGGAACGGGCACACCCGTGATCCTCGGTCATCACCCAAAGGTCCGAGGTTCGGATCAGCCTGCCCTTGCCGGGGAGGGTCGGGTGCCCGGTTGCGCCGCCGACGAGGACGGGGATGGGCATGTAGTGTTCCATCCACCCGTCGAGGATCGTGGCATCGGCGGCGAGAGCGGAAGGATCGGCGCCGTCTCGGAGGGCCTTCAGGTCTGCCGCAAGGCGCTCCAAGCGGTCGATCATCCCGTCGATGTCCTCGCCGGTCGTCGTTCTCAGGCCATCGCGCGTCGCCCTAATCATGGAGATCCTCCGTCTTCGACGGACCTTGTAGCCGGTCCCGGGGATAGCGGGGACTGCTCTTGAGTAGGGGATTCCCGGAGGCCACCCTGCGACGTATGTTCGCTCTTTGTTCATGCGGGGAGATGGCCATGGAGGAGGTGGTTCGGCGGGTCGGTCGCGGGTGGATCCAGGTGACCGACGGCGAGGGCTGCCGGCATCTTTTCCCGGCATCGTCGCGGGTCGAGGTCTCGGACTCCGACTGCCTCAGGAACGAGTGCATCGTCTCGATCGGAGCCAAGCGGATCCTCGTCTCGGAGCCTTACGAGAGGGTCGTCGAAGCCTTGCTCGAGGCCGAGCTGAACCCCTTGGGGAGGCGCTAGGCGTCAGGGGCTCTCCCTCAGATAATTCATTGAGGTCTATGAATATTGGCCCCGCGCCCCAAGCGGCGGCAACCTGGCTCAAATTGAGATGACTTGCGGACCGGCGTTTCCGCCGGCGGCCGATCCGCGGAATCCTTCCTTGCAGGGGGATCACGTAGCCAGAAGCCAGCAATTGTCAGTGCCACCGCACAACCTCCTGGCCAGGAGGAGGGGCAAGCCCCCCCCGTGGACCCCACCCGCCGGAGACGTCGCGCCATGATCAGGAACCCCGACCCCCGCACCCGCCTCCGCATCGAGGCCCCGACCCGCGAGGCCGCCGAGGCGGCTGCGGCTCGGCTCGGCCTCGATCTGGAGTCGCCTGACCTCCCCCACGTCTGGATCGGTCAGGGGCGGCGGTCGTGGCTCATCTACGTCACCCTCGACCGGCCCAACTTGCCGCCGGCTCCGTTGGACGTGGTCGACGACGACTTCGACTGGAACGCCTGATGTCCGCCTCCGAGTCCCGCCAGAAGTCGACGACGACCACGCTGCGCCTCACGCCCGAGGAGGCGGTGCGCGTGGCCGCCACTGCCCCGTCCAGTCCATCGACCAGTCGCTGGGAGTTGCCAGGACGTCGCGCTCATGAGGCATTGGTCGCGAAAACCCGCCGGCAGCCGCCTGTACGCTCCTCGCCGTCCATCAATTCACGCGCTTTGCCCTCCCGGGAGGGATCCAGTCATGCTCTCGGACTCCTGTGACGCTTGGGACAACAACGAGGAGATGGAGATGAGGCCCGTTCCTCGCCGGGGAACGCGATGAGCCGAGAGAACCCGCTCCGCAATTCGCGTCAGTGCTATGACGAGTGCGGGAACGAGATTCGGCCCATGGATTTCGCGAGCATGCGAGAGCATGGCGCCCGGTTGGTTGAGGCCATCTGCCAAAGACACGGCTGCGCAGGACGAGGATACGTCACAAAAGTTCGAAGGCATTTGGCATTCGGCTCAAGGAGTGCAGCAACGCGAATGGCCTGTAGGTTTGAGACGCACTTGAAAAGAAGTGCAGGTCAATCCTGCCGTCGCTCCTTAAATAGTATTTTGTGACAAGCACTTAGCGCTTCGCCTCTTGTGATACGCGCAGGTGGTGGAGGTTACGCGTGCAGGAGAAGAACTGCCCCTCAAACCTACTGCTCGCAAACGCGCAAATGATAGAGGTGTCACAAGGTTCTGATATTCTTGTTCCGACGTTATCAAATAGTTTCAAGGGCTTAAGACATCAGATCCATTGATCTCATCAACCGAAGTCTACTGAAACTCCTGCAAGTCGGACTCTTGTGACGCGGCAGCAGTAGGTCTGAAGGGCGCTCAGAGGGAAGTGCGTCTCAGACCTAGATCCTCGACACAGTGATTTTGACCGGTTGGCCTGCCGTCTCTTGTGACGGCACTTCGAAGCGGTGCGGGATCTGCAAGTGGATTGATCCCCATTGGACGGGGCCTCGGTACCAGATGCGAAGT
>NZ_VOSK01000042.1 GCF_009296175.1 Microvirga tunisiensis
CCGTCATGGCGGGTGTGGCACGGTGCAATCGTGGCAGGGGTTGGTGTCAGCAACCAAATCCTACGACACGTCAGTCACTTAGGCTACACTCGCCAACCCTCTTCAGCCGCATCGTGCATAAGATGGGCTAGCAATGTCAGCAACATACGATGCCATGAATGCTGTTCTGCTCTGGTACCGGAGCGATGTGGGATTGAGGCGTTGATGCATTTCTTTGGCAACCTTAAAGGCCGGAACAACCTTTTCTGGGACGGAAACTGGAGTTTTGGTGCGCGGGTTGCAACCCATGCGCGCCGCATACTTGCGCAACGCGAATGTTCCGAAGCCGCGCAGCTCTACCCGGTCGCCTCGGGCCAGCCCATCGCGAATGACGTGAAGGATGGCATCCACGACCTTTTCGAAATCATGTCGAGACAAATGCCGATCATGCTCGGCGAGCTTTCGGACCAGTTCGGACTTGACCATGATGGCGGAGTTCTTCGCTGTAGCGTCGTCCAGTCAGAAGACTGTCAGAGCACTGAGTGACCGTCAAGTCATCATCCGTAGCCATAAGATCTCATGCTCCCAGCGTCAGTCTGGTCGATGTGCCTTGTCTCCGTGCGATGAGCCTTCATCCCTACTCATTATGCCTACGAGGATTATTGACTCGGTCTGAGCGTCGTGAACTCCACCGCGCGGCGGGCTCTCCAAATTGGGTCCTGTGTCCGGCGCCGTCAGCTAACCTCAAAAGTGAAGCGATGTCGACGGCAGCATCAGTCTGCTCGATGCCAAGACAATCAAAGCTGGGAACGGGCAGCACATTGACAAGCACCTCAGGCGCTACGGCCCGACTCGATGAGATCATGACGATGGAGGATGTGCTCGAGATCCTCCCCATTCAGGCGACAAGTTCTTCTTGTTCCATTGCCTGTTCCGCCGGAGAGCCGCATAGACCCGCCCAGTTGCGGCGGATCACCGTGGCTTACGTTGGCTCTGGATCGTCGCCGCAATCTCCGGCCTGTGCTCCGCCAGCCAGTGCATGGCATCAGACTGGTTGACGCTGCAGGTGAGCCATCCCAGGTGGGGTCTTCGAGTGACTCGTCCCGAAGTCGGGTGGCGGCATAACCGACCAGTTGATGAAGACCTTCATAGCCGGGACGTGTTTCGAGGGCATCGGCAACCCACGTGCTGGACCAACTCTGCCCGGCAAGGTGGAGAATGCTCTGCCCGTCGGCCTCGCAGAACCATGGCGTGGCATCAAACTCGAACGCCAAGGCACTGTCGGCGGTGTGGCACGAGGCTCGGATCATCACGCATCTCCCAGATCAGCGTCCCCGAGAGCAAGTCTACCACACGCGGGTATCAGGATTGTACTGACACGACCGTGTGTTGATACCGGAGTGATTCAATCGGCATTGGCAGCCGTGTTCACAAGCAGTGTTGCATACTCGTTCGGATCCTCATTGAGCGGGTGCAGGTCCTGAACCATCTGGTGGAGGCGAGACGTATCCAGATGAGTGTAGATCTGGGTTGTCTCAATGCCGGCGTGGCCGAGCAGTTCCTGCAGCACGCGTAGGTCGGTGCCGCCTGAATGCATGTGGGTGGCAAAAGCGTGCC
This sequence comes from Microvirga tunisiensis, assembly GCF_009296175.1. Classification (GTDB taxonomy): domain Bacteria; phylum Pseudomonadota; class Alphaproteobacteria; order Rhizobiales; family Beijerinckiaceae; genus Microvirga; species Microvirga tunisiensis. Next base: position 1,597 of record NZ_VOSK01000042.1, read on the forward strand.
GCAGCACATGTGGCGAGACCCGCTTAGGGCTGGAGAGACCCGCGGCCACAGCAGCCTCCTTGATCTCGAGCAGGGCTGCCTGGCGCGTCAGCGCCTTCGTGCCATTGCGCACCGAGTGGAACAGCCATGGGCTCAGCTTGCCTCCAGAATAGGCGCTGGCCAGCTTCTGCCACTGCACGATGGCTGCAATGGCTCGCTCATGCAGCGGCACCAGCCGCTGCTTGTCGCCCTTGCCGCGCACCAGCAGCATGCGGGTGCCAGGAGGTGCTGCATCGGAGGGCAAAGACAGGGCCTTCCTGATGCGCATGCCCGAGGCATAGAGGGTCTCGAACAGAGCCGCCCTGCGGGCATAACCGGCCTGACGATACAGCCCGACCGAAGGGTCAGCAGCAAGCGCATGAGCCGTCTCCAGGAGCGCCTCCGTCTCGGCAATCGACAGAACGAAGGGCAGCTTCCGGGACCGGCGCATGCTCGACAAGTTGCTTGTGGGATCTCGGGAGCCGAGTTCCTCGGCGATCAGGAATTTGTGCAAGCCGCGCGCCACTGTGATCCGCCGGGCCATGGTCGATCCGGCATAGCCGCGCTGATCGAGGGTCGCAATGTAGTCTCGGATCTGCTCCAGGCCGACTTCGTTCAGGCCGAGGCTGTTCTCCTCGAACCAGGCGAGATAACAGTTGAGATCATCGGTGTAGGTGTCGATGGTGCCTGCTGCGGCACCCAGTTCCGTCGCCAAAGCGTCGAGCCAGAGTTGAGCCAGCCGCTGGTTGGTGCGCATGAGTTCCTCCTGAAGGAGGAGCCTGCCATGGCACCAGTTACAAACTTCTTGTCAAAATGTTTGTTGCCGGTCTTTTCTATGTAGCCGCAAAGTTAGAATGTCCTGATCCCACAAAGTAGGAATGTCACACTTCCCGGCCGACCGGTCTCACTCAGTTGAACGCGTACGAGGTCGAGGGGACACTGGCATCATCGTGAGGCTTGTGACCGAGCTGTCTAAGAGGGATGAACATCTGCGGACCCGCAAGGCAACCGTGCACATCAACCGGGCCGCCCAGCTGGACGCCATCATTCTCGCCAATGTGAAATAGTTCACTCTGCCGATCGATAGCCCGAGCGTCGCGCGGGACAGGCGTACAGCCATGGCTCAACCCTTCCGTGCGGTGCGCAGGTGCAAGGCAAGGTCGGGGCGATCGCTGGTGATCTGCGAGATCGGCTGGCTGAGCCAGTAGTCCAGCTCGCGCACCGTATTCGGGACCCAGACGCCGAGCTTGTCGCGCCCGACGATCTCGACGGCGCGGTCGACCGTCAGCCGCAGCAGCGATTGCTCGACGGCGACGATGCAACCGAGATCGACGAAACGCCGCAAGGTCCGGTCGATGCTGCCGAAGGCTTCACAGGAGCGGCGGTCGACAGAGGCGAGCCGGCGCATGCCCGGCGCCTTGGCCCGGATCTCCTCAATGACCTCCGGGACGAAACAGGTTAGGACCACACGAGACGACATGTCGTGGGCTTCGACGAGCGCGATGACCTTGTCGAGCAGGCCCGGATAAGGATTGCCGAAGGCATCCGTCTTCATCTCAATTTCGAGTTCAATCCCGGTCGGGCCGAAGACATCAAGGACCTCTGGCAGTGTCGGGATCGTCTCGCCGAGCGTGTCGTTGACCCTCACCCTGGCGAGGGCGTCTCGCGACAAGTTTCCGACAGGCCCCTTGTGGTCCGTCGTGCGGTCTAGCAGCGGGTCATGGATCACCATAATTTCCCCGTCGCTCGACAGATGTACGTCGAGCTCGACGGCATCGACGCCGAGCCCGCAGACGTTGCGGAAGCCGCTCAGGCTGTTCTCCGCCCAGATGTTGCGCGCGCCGCGATGACCGATGATCCGCATGTGGATGAGCCTTGATTGTTTGTGGGCCGGTTACTTGCCGCTGTCCACCAGCCCCTTCACGAACCAGCGCTGGAGGATGAGGATGACCAGGGTCGGCGGCAGCATCGTCAGGAAGGCCGCGTTCATCAGCAAATGCCAGGTCGGCAGGGAGTCGCTCTGCGGCATCAGCTTCTTCAGACCAATCACCGCATTGGCCATTGCGGGCTCAGTGGTGAGCAGCAGCGGCCAGAGATACTGGTTCCAGCCCATCAGGAAGAGGATGATCGCCAGCGCCACGATGTTTGATCGCGACAGCGGCAGCAGGATCAGCCGGAAGAACTGCCACGGGGTGGCGCCGTCGATGCGGGCGGCCTCGCAGAGCTCGTCCGGGACGGTGAGGAAGAACTGGCGGAAGAGGAAGGTCGCCGTTGCGAAAGCGATCAGCGGCAGGATCAAGCCTGAATAGGTGTTGACCAGATTCCAGTCGAGATCGACCAGCGCCTGGATGCCGAGCCAGGAGCCGAGGATGTTGAGCGGCAAGGCGACGTTCGCCGCCGACTCGTACGTCGGAACGATGCGCACCTCGATCGGCAGCATCAGCGACATGAAAATCAGCCAGAAGACCGTCATCCGGAAGGGGAAGCGGAAATAGGTAACGGCGAAGGCCGCGATCACCGAAACAGCCAGCTTCCCGACCGTGATTCCCGTGGCGATGATGAAGGAGTTGAGCAGCAGCTGACCGAAATTAGCATTGCTCAGCACGGTCTGCATATTGGCGAAGAACTGATTGCCGGGTAGCCAGGACATCGGAACGCGCATGATCTCCGGCTGCGAGAGCGAGCCGGTGACGAAGACGAAATAGATCGGCAGGCAGACGAGCACCGCGCCCACCAGCAGGATGAGATGGCAGACGGCATCGAGGATCGGCGTACGTTCGTTCATCGCCGGCCCTAGACGCTGTAATTCACGCGGCGCTCCACAAAGCGGAACTGCGCGAAGGTCAGAAGCAGCGCGAGCGCCATCAGCACGACGGATTGCGCGGCGGAGGAGCCGAGGTCGAGCGTGACGAAGCCGTCCAGATAAACCTTGTAGACCAGGATGGAGGTCGCGCCGGCCGGGCCACCCCGGGTCATGGCGTCGACGATGGCGAAGGTCTCGAACAGCCCGTAGACGAAGTTGATCACGATTAGAAAAAACAGCGTCGGCGTGATCATCGGCAGCGAGATGCGCAGGAAGCGCTGGATCGGCCCCGCACCATCGAGATAGGCGGATTCGAGGATGGACTGGGGCACCGAGAGCAGCGCCGCGACGAGGAAAATGTAGTTGTAGCAGATGTGCTTCCACGAGGCCGCCATGACGATTAAGGCGAGCGCATGCCAGGAATTGCGGTTTGGATCCCAGTCCAGTCCGAGCCCCTGCAGCATGTGGGCAACGGGACCGACACGGGGATTGAACAGGAAGGCGAGCATAATGCCGGCGATCGCGGGGGCGATGGCATAGGGCAGCAGCAGCACGGTCCGGTAAGCGCCACGGCCCCGCAGGATATGGTTTGAGGCAAAGGCGAGCAGCAGCGCGAGCGACAGCGTCAGCACGTTCTGGACGATGGTGAAGATCAGTGTGACCTGCGCCGAGGACCAGTAGACGCCACTGCGGAACAGTCGTTCGAAATTCTGGAAGCCAACCCACTGGATGGTTGCACCGAACGGGTCGGTGAGCTGGAAGGCCTGGATCAGAGCCCTGATCGAGGGGATGAAGAAGAACAGCAGCAGGATGAAGAGCTGCGGCGCCAGCAGCCAGAACGGCAGGCGCCATTCCCGGAAATGCGCACGCTTCAGCCCACTTTCGGACTGTGCGTCTCCGGTGCCCTTGACGAAGAGGCGCCTGAGCGGCCAGCGGAGACGCAAACCGCCACCGCCAGCCGCCGCGGGGAGGGCAGCCGTGTTATTTCTTGCCGGCATTGAGCTGCTCGTAGCGGCGCAGCGCCTCGTTGCCGCGAGCCACAGCATCGTCAAGCGCCTGCTGCACCGGCTTCTTGCCGAGGAAGGCGCCCGAGACCTCTTCCATGATCGCGACGTTGATCTGGTTGCTGTTGCCGATGCGGAAGCCGAGCGAGTTGTCGCTGGGCGTGCCGCGCATCAACTGCACCACGGCAATCTCGCGCGTCGGGTTCTTCTGGTAGTAGCCTTGCGCCTTGGCCGCTTCATAGGCCGCAGTCGTGACCGGCACATAGCCCGTCGCCTGATGCCACCAGACCTGCGTGTCGGTCTTCGCGAGGAAATCGTAGAAGGCGGCGACCGCCTTGTACTTCTCCGGCGTATGCCCCTTCAGGGTCCAGAGAGCGGCGCCGCCGATGACGCTGTTCTTCGGGGTGACACCCTGCTCATAGGGCAGCTCGGCCGCGCTCCAGTCGAACTTCGCGGCGGCGACGACTGCGGCGTGCGAGGCGGTTGAGGCGATGATCGTCGAGCATTCACCGGAGGTGAAGAGCTGGATCGGAATGATGCCCTGGCCGGCGAGCTGCATCACACCGGAAGATACCAGCCGCTTCATGCGCTCGACCTGGCCGACGAGCTTGCCCTTGTTGAAGACGAAGCTGGTGTCGAGGCCATCCATGCCGTTGCGCTTGGTCGCATACGGGATGTCGTTCACCGCGCTGTAGTTCTCGAGGAAGCTCCACTCATAGTCGCCGGGAAGCACCATCGCGCATTTCGAGACGCCCTTGGCCTTGATCGCGTCGAGCTGCGGCTCGAGCTCCTGCCAGGTCGCGCCGGGCTTGTCGAAGCCGGCGGCTTTGAAGTGGTCGCGGTTGTAGAACAGGATCGGCGTCGAGGAGTTGAACGGCATCGCCTGGAGCTTGCCGTCGATCGCGTAGTAGCTGACCACCGGGGCGATGAACTTCGAGACGTCGATCGGGTGGCCCTGCTCCGCCATCAGCTCGGAGGTCGAGACGATGGCGCCGGAATTGACCATCGTCAGGAAGGGGCGCTCGTTCGACTGCACGATCTCGGGCTGGCGCTTGGCGCGATAGGCCGCGATCGTGCCGTTCAACACCTCGTCATAGGTGCCCTTGCCGATCGCCTTGACGACGTATTCCTTCTGGGAGTCATTGAACTTCTTGACGAGTTCCTCGACGCGCTCGCCGAGCGCGCCGCTCATCGCGTGCCAGAACTCGATTTCCGTCGCCGCCTGCACGGGGGAGAGCCCCGCCAGCAGCATTGCGCCCGCCAACGTACCGTAGAAAGGTCGCATGTAAAGCCTCCCTCATTAGGTTATGTGAGCATATGCTCTTTATTGAAGCATATGCTCGCACACTGGCTTGTTATGTCAACCGCTGATGACGGATGGATGACAGCCGCGCGCCGGCTTGCGCGCAGAGGGTGATGGAGCAAGCTTGGTAAGCGGGGTCAGTCCGCGAGGAGGGCGCGGGCCGTATCCTCGTCGGTGACGAGGCCATTGACGATCCTCCCGCTCAGCGCGGCGCGTAGAGGCGCGACCTTGGCCGGGCCCTGGCCAATGCAGATGCGCCGCCGGGCGCTGCCGGGCTCCGGCGGTACGCTGGTCACGCGCAGGTTGGTGCCGCGGTCGAGGAATCGGCCTTCGGCATCGAAGACCCAGCCGGTCACCTCGCCGACGGCCCCGTGGCGGACCATGTCGAGCAGCTCGCCGCGCGTCATGAAGCCGTCCCGATAAAGTACGGCATCCTCGCCGATCTGGCTAATGCCCATCACCCAGAGGTCGGCCTCGCTGGCGATGGTGCGGATGCGCCTGATCGCCTCGATCTCGATGAGCTGAGCGCGCTCTTCGGGGCTCGACACATAGAGTGGCAGCGGCATGGGAAAATACTGCGCCCGGGTGATTTCGGCGAGCTTGACCAGCGTATCGAAGGGGCTGGCCGAGCCATCGGGCGAGATGGTCCCGACCAGCGAGACGAGACGGTGCAGCGGGCAGGACATCGGCGGAACGCGCTCGATGCTGGCCCGCATCGAACGGCCGGTGCCCAATGCCATGACCAGCGATTTGCGCGAGCGCAACCAGCGCTCGATTAGCACGCCGCCGAGCGCGGCGACGCCGGCCGCGCCCGTCTCCGCCGAGCCGTCGGAGGGGGCAATGTCACAATGCAGCAGCTCAAAGCGATCGCGCAGCCGCGCTGCGAGCTCCATGCAGGTGCTGATCGGGTGGTTCATGTGGAAGCTGATCAGCCCCTCGCTGCGACAGAGTGAGACGAGACGCTGCGCCGCCGGGCGCGAGATGTTCAGGATCTGCGCGATGTCGTCCTGCGTACGACCGGCGATATAGTAGAGCCAGCCTGCCCGGGCGGCGTCGTCGAGGCGGGCGCTGTCGTTGTCAGCCATCGGAAACTCAGCTGGTTGCGGGCATCGGTGCCAGATCCCGCCAGGATTCGAGCACCTTGTCGGCACCGGCATCCAGAAGCGCCTGTCTCTGGTCCAGGACTGCGAAATGACTGCCGGCGGCCAGGCCGTAGGCTGTCATTCGAGCCGCCTTCGCAGCAATGACGCCGCTGACGCTGTCCTCGATCACCAGGCAGCGCTCTGGCGCCACGCCGTGCTCACTGGCGGCCAGCAGGAACAGGTCGGGCGCCGGCTTGCCGCGCCGCACGCGCGTCGTGCTAAAGATCCGCCCCTCGAACAGATCCCACAGCTCGGCTTTCCGGAGGCAGATCTCAATGCGCTCCTCATCGCTGGACGAAGCCACGCAATAGTCGCTTGCCAAGGCCTCGACCACGCTGCGAACGCCTTCGACTGGCTGGAGCTCGTGAGCGAATGCGGCAAACAGACGGGCGCGCCAGTCCTCCGTGAAGTCGGCTGAGGCCGGTCGGCCGGTCATTCTCTCGTAATCCTCGACGACTGCGCTGGACGGGCGTCCGAGATAGCGGCGCATGACCGTCTGCAGATCATAGCTCGGATCGAGAGGTGAGAGAATATCAACCAGGGTTCGGCAGCTGATGACTTCGCTGTCGACGAGCACGCCGTCGCAATCGAGAATGACCAGGTCGAAGGGCGATCTTTGGACGGGCATGGGACAGCAACAATCTTGAGCTGATGCTCGCATGAAGAGCATCTACCCAATTATCTGTCAAATCCAATCCGCTTCACTGAATGAGTTGCCTGAGCAAGTTACAGGGATGCCGGCTAGGACCACAAAGTTCTTGTCAAAACGTTTGTTATGCGAAATGTTATAATAGCTATTGTTGGCTTATCCGTAAGATCTTAATAGCAGGGACAAGCTAACTTACTCCCCCTGTCGTTCATCAGCCGAACTTAAGACGTCTCTCGACGGCACCCCCAGATAATGATCTCCGCTGTGAAACACCGGAACCTACTTGCAGATCCGCAGTTAATGCCCTAAGTTGTGCAAGATTGCAGGGGGAGCAGTATGAGCGGAGCTCTACATGCTGTTGCCGAGAGAATGCCCGTCGACAGACAGCGACTGGCGCTTGAGGGCTTCTTCAGCATCATGGAACACTGGGGTGTCGACAATACCGTCGCCCGCAGACTTCTCGGCTCGCCTGCCGAACGAACCTTCTATGAGTGGAAAAAAGGTAAGGCCGGGCGCTTGCCTGAAGATACACTCCGCCGGATCGGCTACATCGCCGGCATCTGGAAAGCCCTTCAGATCGTGTACTCGCAGCCGGATCTTGCGGATAGCTGGGTCAAGCGGCCGAACGCCTTCTTCGGAGGCCAGACCCCACTCGAGCGCATGGCCGCCGGCGACGTGACTGATCTTGCCGCCGTCCGCACCTACATCGATGCTGCCCGTGCTCCCTGGTCTTGAGATCGCCGAGGCCGCCGTCGATTGGGCACAGGCGTGGCGTATCATCGCCTCGCGCTTTCCACCAATCCATCTGTTTGAGCGCGTTTCGCCCAATACCGCAGTATGGGAGGCGCTGATCGAACTTGAGGAGCTCACGAACCCCCGTGTGCGGGATCAAGTTGGCCAGATCAGCCTGGTGCCGCCGGAGCGGCGCATCAGTGGCATCAATGCCTCATGGGTGATGGCGTCCTTCACCCATGTGAACCCAAAAGGTTCGCGCTTCTCCGATGGTACATATGGCGTGTACTACGCAGCAGACAGTCTTCAAACGGCCATCGCCGAGACTGTGCATCATTTCGTGGCGTTTGCACGAGATGCGAATGATCCGCCCCGGCGCGAAGACATGAGGGTGCTGGTCGGCCCCATCTCAAGTAGCTTTCATGATGTTGAAACCCTCCTGCCGGAAGAGCACCGCGCTGCGGTGATGGATCCAAGCTCCTATGGGGCAAGCCAAGCCTTTGCGCGTTCCCTGCGGGACCAGCAAAGCAATGGTTTGCTTTATCCAAGCGTGCGACGTCGACAAGGCCACTGCGTGGCGGCTTTCTGGCCCGACGTCGTCGGGATCCCACGTCAGGAGCGTCATCTTCAATACGAATGGAATGGCCGGTCAGTCACACGCTACTTCGACTACAGCCTTAGTGAGTGGCTTCCATTGCCGACAGAGGCGTAAGGACCCCCTGCCCCACTCCCACCTGAGTGCCGTCACTGCGTCTGCAACGCATACCTGTTCTATGTGTGCAGCGCGCCGTCTAGCGCTCAGCCAAATTTACACCCAGCGGTCCATCAGTGCCCCTGCTGGCTCGCCTTGAGGCGCGACTCGATCCACTCCTGTGCCCTGTGCATCAGTGTGTCCCGGTCCTCCGCCAGCGAAATGCCGCACACCGATCGAGACCATTGGTGACGCCCGTCCATCCGCGCGCGGTTTGCTGGGGATGGATTACGCATCCGTGGATCTCGAGCATTGAGAGCCGAAGTCTCAGGGTCTACGCGACGATGATGCTGATCCGTCTCGGCGTTTCAGCGGGAAGCGCTGACCTAAGGCCCTTGAGACATTTCCTTCGAACCCGGTCGCTGGTCGCATCAAGAGGGCTATAAGCGACCCAAACTCAGCGAAAACCATGCGTAAGTATTCGCTAAGACCAATAGGGGCAAGGAAATATTTTTCCGCCATTGATATAAAAGACATTTTCGATTTGGTCTCATCTATTGCCCCATTATCAATAGTATCTATAAGCTCTAATGAAAGCATTCATCACCGATATCCTTAAAGTACACTTCTGGAATCTGCTATCATGGGTATACGCGATGCGATTTTGCTCGCGGTGATGGAGACATCTACTCATGCCTTCCTGCGCAGATCAGAAGAACAACATCGGCTTTCGGCTGGCCAAACAGGCACCCATTCCAACATCCAAGCCTGACCCAGCCCATCGTTCAGTGCCACCGCTGCCCATCAGCGTTGCTGGGCACAAGCTGCGCGATGTGACCAATGACACCCGCTGGCACGCCTATTGCGGCCCCACGGCAGTCGCCGCCATCACAGGCGAGTCTCTCTCGCGCATTCGCGACGTGTTCCGGACAGTGCGCTATGGCAGTGACTGGACGACCTTGGAGCGGGCCCCTGCCGTCAAAGGCACGAGCACCCACAACGTCCAGCAGGTCCTCCGGATCTTTGGTTATGAGAGCCGCTGGCACACGATCGAGGGCAATCCGACTCTGCGCGCGTGGCTCGAGCGTTGCACCGGTGCGATGAGAACTCATCCCGGCGTCGTGATGGTGACAGGACACTGGATTGCCTTCAGCGGATGGACGGTTTGTGACACGTTCAGCGAAGGCGAGGTTATCGATGCCGAGGACGCGCGTTGCCGCCGCTCCCGCGTCAAAGGCGCTCTTCTGATCTCTGGCCGCGTTCCCCCGCGCGTAGAGGTTCTTGATCTGCAAGCAGCACAGCTCGCGCAGAAGACCAAGGTGTCCAATCATCGGGTTGCGTTCGCTCGCCTCGCCAAGCGGCTGAACGCCTCGGTCTCACGTGACGACATGTACCTGTGGGTCGAGATGCCGTCGGGCATCTGCCTTGCCATGCGTCATTGGGATTGGACGGAGAGCTATTCCAATCTCTCATCCTTTGCCGAGAACCCAGATCTGAGCCGCCTTGAGCGCGCCGATGACGGCAGCATCTATTGGTTCCCAAGGTAATTCCCTCCTGGCCGGCTCGGCCCTCTGAACTCCAGCCGGCCTTCTCCCAAGCGTCACAACCAAGAACTCCTCAAGTGCCACTGCGGGCACAGCACAAGGTTAGTCTCATGCCCACCCTCGCCAACAACGTCATCGTCAACTCCGTACCCGCCCTCGACATCACATACGCCCACCTTCATGGCTTCTCCGCCGGTTATCCCGCAAGTGATCTGAACTTTGACTTCAAACGCCTCAGGCTCACCACGGGTGAAGCCACAGTCGAGGCCGCACGCGCTGTTGCGCGTGCGGCGGCTGCCGGATGGTGGAATGCCCTTCTGCTGAAACATTCGTCTCCATCCGGAGCGATCCGGCCGGCCGAGGCTCCGGTCGAGAGTGTCATCAACGCAGATGTTCACGAGAAGGCCTGCGCATTCGGAGCAGAGTTGGCAAAACTGCGCCTCGAGGACAGCGTTGCCCGTCTCGGGCAGCTCTATACTCGGCTGCTGCCGAAGCAGCATCGTTCGAGCAACGGGATCTTCTATACTCCTGTCCCGCTCGTGCAGCATTTGGCGAACCGGGCCTCAGCGGCTGGGATGGACTGGCTCCGCGGCAAGGTCATCTCGCCAGCCTGCGGCGGCGGCCAGTTCCTCGTCGAGGATGCCCAGCGCATGATCACTGCCATGGGGGATGCCGACCCGGCGATCGTCATCGCGTCGGTCGGAGCCCGATTGCGCGGATGGGACAGCGATCCGTTCGCCTGCTGGCTATCACAGCTTGCAGTCGAGGCCTGCCTTCTCCCGCAGGTTATTGCATCGGGAAAACGGCTGGCATGCATCACAGAGTGCCGCAACAGCCTTCTGGACGACTGGTCGGACCATGAGGGTACATATGACCTCGTCAATGAGAACCCTGCCTTCGGCAAGGTCAAGGACAGCCCTGAGTTCAGGCGCCTCTTCGGCCGAAGCCTCCATGGACACCCGAATGTCTATGGGATGTTCATGGATCTGGGTGCTCACCTGGCGAAACCAAACGGCGGGATCATCGCTGTTGTAACGCCTACCTCATATCTCGGAGGGCAGTACTTCAAAGCGCTCCGGGGAACGCTGGCAGCGGTGGCGCCGCCGGTCACCATTGATCTCGTGGAAAGTCGCCGCGACGTCTTCCCGGATGTCCTCCAGGAGGTGGCGCTCTCCATCTTCGTTCGAGGCGCTCCCAGGAGAGCGACGGCCTGTTCGGTCGTGCAGGTGATGCCCGACGGCATACAGATTTCGGATACCGGCACGATTCAATTGCCCACCTCCCCCACAGCCCCGTGGTTGATTGCCCGATCACCCAAGAATGTTCGCCTAGTATCATCCATGCGCGCCATGCCGACCCGGCTCGCGGACTGGGGGTATTCGGTTAGCACCGGGCCACTGGTCTGGGATCGCGCTGAGAAGGCTGGCCGATTGCACGGCAACGCAGGCGCCGGCCGCGTTCCCGTCGTGTGGGCAGAAGCTGTGCGCAGAGCCGGACGCTTTTCCCCATCGTACGAGCAGCGGGCGGACAAGGCCTTTTATGAGCCAGAGCCAGGCAAGACCGCCAACCTCGTCAGCGAACCCTGCCTTCTGCTCAAGAGGACAACCGCGAAGGAGGAGGATCGGAGGCTTGTCGGAGCAGTCCTGCCGGAGGATTTCCTCAGGGCCCATGGCGCCGTGGCAGTTGAAAATCACCTCAACATGGTAAGGTCCAAGACCCAGCCGCCGAAGGTGCCGCTCCAGACCCTGGCCGCCTTTTTCGCCAGCGACATGGCCGATCGCATAATGCGCTGCATCAGTGGCTCCGTCGCTATATCAGCAACGGAAATCGAAGCGATGCCTCTTCCATCCGCTGATGACCTCTACACAGCCATGGCCAGCCAAGATCCTGAGGCCGCACTCCGCGACCTGTATGGTAGCGAAGATGTCGCGGCCGCATTGGCTGCCGCACGATACGGCCGGTCATCATTCCGATCCATTGCTCCCGGGGGAATCGATCCCGGGAGCACACCTTGATTGAGGCAGGATCGAGTCCTTCGCTCTTGGGAAGGACTCGCATGCGATGATCGGTGTCGCTCCCCCGCGACACCGCTTGCCACGATCAGCAGGGTGCCCGCCGCTGGCTTGCGCCGCTCATGTGATCGACTCACCATCAAGTTAGACAAGGAGGTCACGATGATCGCACGGAAGCCTTTTCAGCTCTCCAACACTCGTTACACAAGCCGCGATGCGCACCACTTCCATACCGATGATGGGGCGTCCCTTACCACGGTTGGGTGCACTTCGGACGCCGATTGGAACTCATCTCACGGCGGGCCCAAGCATACTGCCTGCCCCCCAAGCCCTGCACAACATCAGCAGGGTGAACCATCAACCTACTGAACGGAGACTCGTCCATGCCCAATCATGTCGGATCCAGCCTGATGATCTCAGGTAGTTCATATGAAATTCAACGCTTCTTGGCGAAGTGCTTCAGCCCGGACCCCGATCGACCGGGACAAAGGATTTTGGACTTTGAAAAAATCACTCCATCACATCCGACAGTATTGGCGCTAGAGAGTCTTCCTGATCAGATCTGGCTCAATGGAAAAATCTTGCTCAGGAGAGTCGGAGTCGACGCCGAAGCAAACAGCCGCAGTTCGCGCATTTCTAGTACGAAGCAGCTCCGTCGTATGAGCCAGGACGATATCCGAAGCATGCTCGAAGGCGGAAAGAGAGATGATCTGGATCCCTTCTGCGTTGGAACTGCCCGACTGATCCTTGAGTGCCGGTGTGCCACTGGCTGCTACAGCCCTTATGACTGGTCCCTGAGGAACTGGGGCACGAAATGCAATCCGCTCTACACAGAAATCATTGAGATGTGCCCGGAAGAGATGGAAGTGAGGTTCGACACAGCATGGAGTGCGCCGCTTCCCATCTTCCGGAAGCTTGGTCGTATGTTCCCCGAACTCGAATTCAGCATCGCTACGACAGATCCTGACATGGATTGGGCCTTGGCAGGGTCGGTCAAAGGATCATATTCCGACTTCTGGGATGCAGATGTCGACGAGATCTACGAGTCGGTTTATGGCGAGCCTCGACCTGATCCGGAGGATGAAGATGGCGACTGGGACGAAACCTAGTGATGTCACCTTCGTAACCTATTCCATCTCACCCCAACGTCCATCGGTGACAATCCTCCCGCGGGGGACTCATCGATGAGTGAAAGCGATTCCGGGTCCGACCACCTCGCCAACCCTTTACCAGCGGGAACCGCCCGGTCGGCGGCAACGAGCAATCACTCCGCAGTACAGACTGATGACCTTGCAGAGATGCTCAGAACCCGCGCGCAGCGCAGCCAGAGTCTTCCCGCCCGCCTCCGCGAGCAGCGTCAATCCTGCTGTGCTGAAGACATCGTGCACAGGGGACCCGTTCTCTGCCTCCAGATAAAGCATACCTGCTCGCGATCGGCCAATTCGCTGACACCAACCGTCACCCGGGGACTTGCAACCACCTGAAAGCGGCGACAGCATTGATATCAGCACACGGAGGACTCGATGTCATTACGCCCATTCCTTGAAATATCAGCAGTGCATCTTAACGATGGAGACGTCGAACTTCTCGAGAAAGGTGCAGCACCCATGGAGTGCATCAAGTGCGATGATGGTTTCATCGTCTGTACCCAATCCTTGCTATGCGAGGAGGAGCGAGAGGATAAAGCCATCGCACTACCCGAGATTGGCTTCTCCGAAGCATTTATCGCGCTCACGGTCCATGCAGCAAGAATAGGCGCATTCCTGATTAGGTTCGTGTCCGGCGAGGAGGCTGATGCGATGCTTCCCATCGACCGCCCCGATATCATAGATGAAATCAGCAAAAGCAACGGTACCCAGCTTGACCTCTTCGAAGCCAACCACGGCCTTGATCTGATGGCTGGACGATACTTGGAATGTCAATGGGCGGAGTTTGCCTTCATCTACGAAGCATTGCCTTCTGAGGACAGATACTGGCGGGTGATCGGGATTGATGGCTGCCCAAATCAATTGTCAATTATTCGCTGGGTTCTGGATCTCGCAACGATGGAAATCGTTGTGCTCCAAACCATCGATGAAAGGACAATGTTCTGGGAGGCTTCGAATGATGTCCAGCGGAAGCTCGTGTCCGCCGAGTTGCAACAGCTTCGCTCATCCTTTGCAGTACACACGGCGCTTGGTGTCCTTGGTCAGCACACCGCGATTCCTGCTTGGGCTCACCCATGCCCACAAGGCGAGAATGCCGACGAGGCTTTCTCTGTCGCCTTCGTCAGCCATCCAAACCTATCCTATCTACATTAAGGAGAGTCCCTGGGCGAGGCACTTGTCGATCAAGCCGCCAGTGATCTGAGCCCGAACGCAATTGACAATGCGGTCCCTGGTCGAAACGCCCACGTTACGGCGCACCAAACGATCATCGGACAGCACAGTCTGAACTGCTGTGATTGCTTCGGCGAGAAATGTCCACTCGGCCGTGAGCCCCACTAAAGTCCGACGCAGGCATTTCACCGTAATGCACAGCGCGGTGGAAAGTTAACCCCTAACAAGTGCTGTCACGAGCGACACGTGTGCGCCCTTTTTGCGGAAAAAAGCGCTGCATTAATAGGTCAGCATCCGTTTTGCTTGGATGAGACAGGCGATATCAGTGGCTCTATCCATGGTTCGCCTCCACCCGCTCCAGCAGTGCCTGCCACCGTTCGCGATCCTTCTTGTAGGCCCGCGTCAGCAGATCGTCTCCCCCGCCTCCTCGCTCGACGGGTCGCAGGATGATGCCGAGACCTACTCCGATCCTCGCAGCCTCCGGACTTCCTGCATCAAGGATCACGGCAAGCTCGAACCCAGTCTCCGCCGATCTCTCTCGAAGGACGCGCAGAAGTCCATCGCCCACCCCGGGATCGCGGCCATGGAAGCGGTGCACGGCGTCGAGTACCTGGAGAAGGATGCCTTGCCCGAGCAGGGTCACATCTCCCCCGCGATCATCAGCAGCGCCTCAGTTTCCGCGATTGACTGCCTGTACGCGCTGATCCGCTGGCGCAGCATCCGTGGGATACCCTCCGGCGACCGGACGCCCATCCGACAGCCTGACGAGGGCTGCGACTGTGTCCGATTCCCATCCGCTCCACAGCAGGGCGCATGCGCCGACGATCTCGTACTCGTCCACGCCGTAGGTAGTCCGTACGTACTCTGCGAGGCTTTTTTTCTCGTCCGGCGACAGCGTCGTCATCGTCACCTCCTCGGGACCGTGACAACTAGCCCGGGTTTGAACGCGGGGTTTTCGTTCCGGTACCCGCGCGGATTACAGACGATCCAGGTCTCGCCGACAGTGTATGCCGTCGAATGATGCACGTGTCCGTGGACCCAGAGTTCCGGCTGGTGATCCCAAATGGTTGAGGACAGGTCACTCGCGAAAGCCGGATTCAGAGGACTGCCATCGTACTGACGATCGATCGAGGCCGGGTGCGGTGCATGGTGCGTGACGACGACAGTCGGCCCATCGTGCCCCTTGCGCAGGGCAGAGTGGATGAACGCGCGAGACCGACGATTCGCGGTGAGTGCGTGCTCCGGCTGCCACCTCTCGAGCATGTCATCCTCGATCGCGATGGCGGTGTGATCCATCAGACGACTGCCGGCCATGTTCATCGCGTGGGCGATGTCGAGGTCGCGCTGCCTTCCAGAGATCGGCTCGGCGCCGAGGGCGTAGTCCGTCCAGAGGGTGCTGCCGATAAAGCGGACGCCACCGACGTGCGCGACGTCATCGTTAAGCAAGCAGACACCATCGACGGACGCGGCGGCTGCGCGTCCGCGCTTCATGCAGCCGGCGACCGATCCGCCGTAGTACTCGTGATTTCCAGGCACAAAAATGACGGGCATGTGGGGGGCGATATGATCCGCCAGCCACTGCACCGACTGCCAGATCGGGCGATGGATGTCCCCGGCACAGACGGCGACGTCCGCGTCGGGGAAGGTCAGGAAGGACTCGGCCTCGGGATGGGCGTCGAGGTGAAGGTCAGAGAAGATCCAGAGCCTCATGATCGCTCACCCCCTGTAGTCCACGTGCTCGTCACAGCGCACAGTGAGCCAGCCTGAGTTGCGCAGCCGTCCCCGTCCGCCACAGACGTCACAGGTGATTTCAGAAGCGTTCTCGGCGCTGTCGATGAGCGCATCAACGCGGTCATTTCCATTGAAAACGTGGCACCTTAACGTACCCAGCTTCTCCTTGATCTGGGTTACTTGGAAATCCTGCCTCTCCTCGTCTGACAAAGTCGCCGCCATGCGTTGGAGCAGGTCGTCAAGCAGAAAACGCCAGCCCCCGCCACATTCGAAACTCAAGCCGTGTCGGCCACCCATCCATCCGAAGCGCTCGTTCAATTCTTCGCGCCAGGTGCTGTCCTTGATCTGATCTGCGCTCAACAAGATCCTCTCCCTCAATTCCTCGATGAAAACTTCGGCCGCGCGTCGAGCACGACCTCGACGAGCTTTTGCAGGTTGCGGATGCTCACGGTGTCCCCGCACGCCCGCTGGATTGCGTCCAGCTCCTCCCCGTCGAGGGGTGGCTCAGACCACTCCTCCCAAATCCCGCGCTCACGGAGCAGATCGCGGAGCACGCCGTTGGCGAGCGCGGGGATGTGTTCCCTGGAAGGCAGCGGCACCCGCAGTACCCGCAGGCGGTTCCGCAGTGGCCCCGGGATGCCCTTCAGGTCGTTGGCCGTGAAAAGCCAAATCACGTGGGAGAGGTCGACCTCGGCATCGACGTAAGCATCCCTCCAGCGTTTCGCCGTAGATTTCTCTAGCAGGGACAGCAGCGAGTCATGCATCGAGCCGGCCGTGCTCCTGCCCGCTTTCTCGATCTCGTCTACGAGGATGCCGACATTTGCGATTTCCTCCGCGTGGATGGCCGTGATCGGGAAGGACGGATGTGACCCTGACCACCGACGGGGAGTGCCGGAGAACGCCTGGTCGGCGGACGTCCCAGCATCATACATCGAGACGGGCACCTGCATTGCGACGAGGCAGCGGCGAACGAGACACGATTTCCCTGCGCCGGGAGCGCCGACGAGGACGGTTGGGCGCACCCAGGCGGGTTCCCCGGGGCGCAGGTCTTTCAGCAACTCCGTGATCACCCCGTGAGCGTGTGGGAATTCTTCCCAGAGCATTTCCCGAGCCATCTGGATCTCATACTTCGACAGGCGCACGAGCGGCAGCGGCTTGCCGAGGATGGACTCGAGGGCTTTTGCGGCGTCGCGTCCACCGGGGGAAGCCGGCGAGCCAACCGTCGGCAGCACGACCACACCCGCGGCCTCCGGCGGCTTCGTGGCGCCCATGTCACGAGCCTCGACAGCCTCGGACGGGAACGGTGGTCCCTTGTCCTCGTAGGCGGCGATCCTCTCGTCGATCTCGGCCCTCGCCTGGGCCATGCGCTTCAGTTTGCGGATGCCTTCCTTCTCGCCGACCCTCACGCCCTGCTCGAAGGCCGTCCGGAAAATGGTCGACCACAGCATCGCGTCGACCTGTGCAGCGACCCTGTCGGCATGCCCTGAGGATCCCGAGTGCAGATCGGGTGCGCGCCGGCCGGCCGCGACGGCACCCCATCCGATGGCGGCATTTGACGCGGAGCGCAGGCGCTCATGGAGCCTTTCGATCTCCTCGTGATCCCCGATGGATTTCGCCTCGCCGGCATGGCGGTGCAGCCAGTCCGCGATCTCTGCGGCGAGTGCAGCGTACCGGACAGCCACAGCGTCGATCGCTTCCGGAACCCCGGCGCATGCGCACGCGAGCCACACGTGGTCGTGCCACTCGTGGTCCAGCATGTGGAAAAGGTCGCGGCGCCACCGCTCGGCGCTGCGCAGATCCTTCGCCTCGAGCGCTCCGTTGAGGCGATCAAGGAGGGTCACCTCGGCGTCCGAAATGTTCGCGGAGACCGCTTGCAGGAGAATGTCGCGCGGCTGGTGCGCATCGAGGAACTCGAGCGGGCGCAGCTTCGTGATTCTCTTCAAGGCTTCTTTCATCGTGCACCTCTGTTGGCAGGGACGCCGGACAGGAGGTGTCCGGCGGTCAGTCGGCGGGCGTGCTGGGTCGTATGAGCGTCACTGCCTGTCCTCCGGGGCGGTCTCGCCTTGACGTAGGCCGAGGGCGTAGAGGCGGCTGCGCGTACGGGCGTAGCCGCGGGCTTCGTTGATCACCTCGACGTCAGAGGTTTGGGACAGCCGGAGCTGCGGAATGTGCGGATGGCCTTGGATAAGCCCTACGAGGCTCGGAACCTTCCGCTCAACGACGATCCACTGGTCGATGCTCGGCGCCATCGCCAGTTCTGCCGGGGACGGATGCTCACCGCGGCGAAGGCGCAGCAGGTCAGCGAGGAGCGCTTCAAGTCGAGCGATCTCCGTGTCGAGGCCGTGGCTGTTTAGCAGTCCGGACTTTGATGCCATGATCATCAGTGAAGGTCCCTACCGATGCGGCTGTACTCGATCGTTTCCTGACCGAGGCGGTACCAAGCGGTCTCGCTGCGCGCCACGCCACGCGTGCGGTCGAGCAGCACCAGTGGATCGGTGATCGCAATCATCCCCTGCGTGGATGACATCAGGCACAGACGCTGGTCGAGCGCATAGTCCCAGTCATGGAGGATGGCTGCCTCATCGCCAAGCAGCGGAGCACCGTGCCTGAGAAGGCGGCGCAGATCGCGGGCCAGCGTCTCAAGGCGCCTGATCTCCTGCTGTACGAGCGCGGTATCGAATGCCCCGTTGGGCCCGATCCTGATCATCAGTGGTCCTCCCGTCTCAGAGGAATCCTGCTCTGCTCGCCCAAACAGACGGCGCCTCCCGGCGTCATCGCCCACGTGCAATCCCGGGCGAGGCACCAGACATCGAGAGAGACGACTTTGCCTGTCTCGTCGATACCGACCAGATGGGGACCTTCAGCGATGGACCAGTGAGAGAGCGTTGGAGCCAGTGCGAGTTCGACGGCGTCCGGCGCCTCGACGTCACCGTCGGCATGGGTTTGCACGAGGTCTGCGATGAGACTGGATTCGCGAAGCTCGGTAAAATCGAGGGAACGGCGGCGACGCCGACGGTGGGGATTGATCACGAGTGGAAGTCCTTAAATGCAAGCGCGCTGCCCGACTGATGCGGGCGGTTGAACGATCAACCGATGCGTATGCAGAGGACTTTCATGTGGTCGTGATCTCCCGAGACGCTCAGAGATAAAGAGCCCGCGAACGGCTTGTCAACGGGCTCGGGGAAAAGATCCCACAAAGGACTCGCTGGCTTATAACCGATCGGTCGTAAAAAGTGGACACTGACGACCTTATCACGAGCGATTGCCGAACCCCGTCACTTTTTGAAGACCCGAACCTTCCTGAGTTCGACCCGGGGCACCTCTTCCCGTGGTGTGGAGTAGATGATGGCATCGACCTTCTCCAAGGTCGCTTGCAGCGCGTCAGCGCTAGCGCGGTCGAAGAGGACGTCACCGATTGGAAAGTGACCGATATTTCCCTTAGTGGCCGCGAACTCGATCCGCGCCGGGACGACGACGTTTCCTCTCCAATCCCATTCCTGCACGCGCCGGATGACGGCTTTCAGCTCATCGGTCGACGGGTAGCCCGTTGTCCTTACCGTCACGACCTTGCTCATCGCACCATCTCCACTTCCTCGATCAGAGTTCTGAATTCCTTCTTGAGCCGTGTCACGTCCATCTCGGTCATCGGAAGCTTCCCAAGCGAGTAAGGAACGTGAACCAATCCGTCGCCGTACTTGACCGTCACTTTCACTGGGGCTTCCTCGTCCCCAGCAAATGTCCGCCTATTGAGGACGTTGACGAGATCCTCCACATCCGTGGCATCGGCATCGAGGTCGCACCAGACGACGATCTCGGTCACGGGCCCCCCGACACCCATGACCGGAGCGGTGTCGACCTTCGGCTCGACGACGGGCACTAGGGCGACGGGTTTTCGCTTCTGCCGACGTTTCCGCTCCGGTCCTTGCTGGAAGTCGCGCCACCGATTGTAGCGTGCGATCCGAGCCTCGCGCTCAAACCTGCGCCAGCTCTGCCCGATGCCGGTTGAAAGCTTCAGCAGATCAGGGTCTTTCACCTCCTCTACGAGCCAATTCCAAGCTGCATCCTCAGGACCTTCCTCATCGATGGCCTCGAGCAGGCGCTGTCCGCGAAACTCTCGGGTATTGCGACCGTCGGTAACGGGAACCTCTGTCAGCGCCTCGTTGATGGCGACCAGCCAACTGTGGAGAACACCGTGGTGGCCGCTGGCAAGACCGTTGTCCCGGGCGAACTTGGACGCCCGCAGCCAGAAGGATTGCGGCACGCGGAACCGCAGGGCGTCCGGGGCCCCCACGGACCACATCAATTTCGGGTTGAGGCCCTGTTGCGCGACATGATACCGGCGCGGCGGACTGAGCTTCAGAATGAACTCCCATGCCTCGACCGGAGCACCGCGCTTCTCGGCCCGCGCGACCCCCACCCACTTGACGACGTCCTCGTCGTCCCTCTTCGGCCTCTCACCGTCAGCCGGCACGATCTTGAAGCGCCGGACGTGTCTCAGATCCCGAATGGCGGGGTCGACAGCGCGAAGCTTGAGTTGGCCAACCGGTCCGATGAATCCCAACCACGACCTCATCTGATCGACGGGCACGCGAATCGTGTGCAGGTTGTCCGAATCCTTCGACCATCTCTTCCTCGCCATCGCGAGCGCGAGATTGCGGTAGAGCCTGATGCCATAGCGGCTCTTCATCATCCCGAGCGGTGCCAGTTCCAGATGGGCGTAGCGGTCCTGAGAGGCCATCAGGATTTGGATTGGCTTTGGAATAATGTAGTGGATCTCCTCACCGATGTTGTCGGTTTCGGACCACGGAACCAGGAGCTGCACGCCCTCGTATTTGCGGCCACCAGCCACGCCGAAGGAAACGGTCGTTGACCGCAGCCGCTCGAGCGATGCCTTAAGCCCGCGACGTCGCGCGTTCTCGCCGAGGAGTGACAGCGCGTAGGACGTCGGGATCGAGTACTCTGAGCGGTCCATGAGCCTGTCGGTCTGCTCGTACGCATGCGCGACCAGCAGCACGTGTAGCGCTTCATCATCAGCCGTGAGATTGTCCTCGCCGACGATCGTTATGTGCTCAAGCATCTCGGCGGGTTGCGGGGACTCGGGTGCGATCTTCGCGAGAGAGGTTCCATCGACAAAAGCACGAGCAAGCTTGCCCCGGGGCTGCGGACGGAAGTTCCCCTTCTCGGTCCAGTTGTTGTTCCTCGGTGCGATCGCAGCAGCCGCCATCTCGTTCACGGTTCTCGGCTGGTACCTCCTCAAGTGCCCCATTTTCATTGCATCCCCCACGTCTCTTGTAATGAAATCGTGCGGTGCGGGCGCGAACGGCGCAAGCCGCTTGGTTGCCTATTTGCCACTCGACGCAATCTGAAGGGCTCGGCTCACATTACAGGTCCGTGAATCGTGCAATGAAATGATTGGGGTTCGGGCAAAAGCGCAACGAAAACATTATGGACGAGCCGATGCGGATCAACGAGTTAAGGGTCCAATTGGAGGCGCCCTAACGCCGATTCAGATATGGTAAGGAAGCGGATTCCGTTGGAGTGATGATCTGCTCGTCCCGTCCAAGGACCGCATCTCCTGCCATACTTTGTGAATCCTTCAACGAAAGGATTCAGCCGCTGGCAAACCCGCAACGAAAAGACTGATGACAGCACCAATGTTTTCAGTCAGTTAGCCCTGCGTTTTGGCCATCCGCTCGCCTGATTCAGATATGATAAGAGATCGGTCTCCTCCTGCTGGCGACCTTCGGTTCTCGGAGCCCCGGGGCATCCTTGAAGGAAGGGACCGCCGCCTGCCGTATTTTTATTGTTTTTCCGTGAATGGGCGCTTCGCGCATGGGCTCAGGTCGAGGCTGACCAGAGAGTAGTGTCGGTCCTGGACCGTCGCAGGGAACAATTGGCCGCTGTGGCCGGACGGACCGGGGGCCGGCAAGAAGCGGGCCCTTCTTCGAGAGCACGCGGTAAACCTTGGGATCGTCCGTTGCCGAGGACCGACTGGATCTCCAGCATCCGAACGAGAGGAAGCCGCCAGAGGCGCTGCACGCCTCCCATACGGAGCAACACACTTGCAGATCGACATGTCGATCTGAAGCACTCCTGCCAGACTCAGGTCTCAGGATAGTAACTCGACATGTCGATTTTTACTTGATTCCTTCTCGTTGGCAACCCATGCATCGTTCTGGGAAAGGAAGCAGACCATGGCAGATTTAGGGGAAAGTGACGCCGGAAGGCTGATGCAGCTCTACAAGGTGCTGGCCACGAAGGGCGGCACGGAGGGCAAGGCCCTCGCCGACATGACGGAAGAGGAGCTGAGGAGATACAAAACTGAGAGCAAACGCCGCTCGCGCGAGCGACAACGCCTCGCAGCGAAGTGCGGTTCCCCGGAGCCGACGACCGACAATGTACGGAACGCACTGGCCGACGCTGCCCTCATGATCCTCGCAGCGAATGCCCCGGGGTCGGCGGAAATCAAGAAGATCCTGTCCATGGTCTTCGCTGGCCGCCCGGGTGTTCCTGGCAAGGTCCAAGCGGACGCATGCAAAGGCAAGATCAAGCCGCGGATGATCGTGGTTCATCCGCCGGCTGACGAGGCCCCGTAGTCGGTCGTGCTGCGGCGTTTCAATTTTCGGGAGAAGCGTCATGGATCGCGGCATTCGGATCCTGCGGGCTGCTGGACCAGAATGCATACGGCACCACCACCAATGGCCGTTCGACCGGTGGGGCAAGGAGGTCCACCGCAGGCTCCTCCAAAGCGTCCGCTGGGTCGATGCTGCTCGTCACGTCGCCGACGCAGGGGTCGCCTCCCAAACCGTTGCGGTGGCGTTTCCCTGCGTAAACCCGTTTGATCGAGTTTCTGTTTTGCCGGATGATGAGGAATAAGGGCTCCCCAGAGGCGCAGGACCTGCTACGGCAGATCTCCTAATTCTTAGGGGATTATCCATGAAGCTCATTCTGACATTGGCGGCAATCCTGATTGCGTGCCTGATGCCGTTCTCGGCGATGGCGCGGGATCCGTATGATGCGGACTGGAACGGCGATTGCCGACCTGACCTCGCGTGCATGATCCAGATCCGGCCAGCCGGAAAGGGCGCCTTCAGGCTTACATACATCGCGATCATTCGGGGGTCTGGGAAGACACTTTGCCGTGCCACAGGCCTCCTGCGTCGGTCCAAGGACATTCCCGGAGTGCTATCGGGAACGTTCGGCCCGGGACAGCGTCAGCAGATCGAGGTTATTCGCGACTCGAAGAGGGACGCGATTCACGTCACCCCCTCGGACAATTCCCCGTGCGGCTCTCCGCTTGCCGTCGGAGGATTGTATGACCTGATGGCCCACTAGCAGTGAATCCATAGCCAAAAGAAATCAGGGGCGCCCCCGGGGGGCCCTAATCTTTTCCGCACCGGCAAACGATGTGTTTGCAGGCCGATGCGGGAACGTTCCCGCCAGAACCGTGCGGTCAATGAAATACTTGATGATGGAGACATAGCACCAAACCCTCCTGGTCTTTTTGACGGGCTCCGCGAATCCTTCAACCGCGGCATACGTCCCCGGGGCACCGGACCGGAGGACTTCATGGCAGGACCGTTCGACGACTACATCAAGAAAGGCAAGCAGATCATCCAGCGGCATGGCTGGATGGTTCAGGCCATTCTCCCTGACAAGAAGCAGCCCTCCTACTCGTACACCGTCGGGCTCTCCCAGGCCCCGACTTGGCACCCTGAGATTTTCATCGTCGGCTTCCACCCTGACTAGGCACGTCCACTCCTGAACGATGCAGGCGAGCACGTCAGGAGCGGACGTCGCTACGATAGAGCGGCGTTCGCAGACGAGATCATCGAGGGCTATGCGGTCGCTTTCATGCCAATCCAGAGCAGGTCTGCGGTTAGGCACTCGAACGCAGGCAGGGCGATCCTCGGACGCGCTTTTGACGGTGTCCAGATGATCCTGCCAGATGCCCGAGGCCTATTCCCTTGGGATGCTGGGTGCGATCCACAGTATGCGACCGTCCAGATGTCACTCCTCGACCTCGCTGGCGATCTCCCGGCGCGGCAGTGAGGGTAGAAGTCTATCGGAATCTCAGGAAGGGCTGCTGGAGCGTGCGCAGGGAGGGACGCGTTGTGGCCCACGAGCAGCGCGTCATCCTCCGCTCCTGCGTTATGCGTGTCCGCGAGGGCGGCAGGCGTCGCGCAATCCGAGAGGGACAGCGCAACGTGCACGCATGGGTCGCAGGCGAACTCACGGATGTCGTCGACGGCGAGTTGATCGAGATCGGCTACAGCCCTTTCGTAGCAGGTACCTTCACTGTTAGACCAGACTACGCTCCAGTGCATGAAGCCAAGTTCGTGGTGCTCGGCCGGAACGGGCAGACGTACGCTGTACTATGAGGCCTCTTCCCTCTCAATGTCGGTATTTTTACGGAAGTTGATCGTCAGAAGGACCGAGCGGCAGCAGGACGACCTGCGCCGCGTCCGTACCACAGTACTTGGCAAGGATTGGTCGCGGTTAGACACGGTAGGGGACCCGAACCTGAGACCCCGGTACGCTGCCCCCGGGTTATTCCCCCTTTGGTCGCACGCAGCCCAAGCCAAGACGGACAATGGGTAATAGCATTAGAAAAAATGATTGTGCCGCCTCCATAGGACTTGACCATACCGACCAAGCGGAGTGGTCAACCAAGCAGCTGTGGAATTGCGAACGTTCATCGCCTTATGCTGCGGTAAAGGATTCATGGAAGGCCCCCTCAACGCCACTCGCCAGTGTGCCTTGCCAGTACCGGTCTCATACTCACCGAGTGATGGAGAGTAGGCAAATGACAACGGGAACGAGGAAAATGACGTCAACGGAAGCCAGTCGAGCAGCTCATCGTGAACGCCAACGCAAGTACAGAGAGCGGCTCAAATCCGAACGTCATCCGGAAGCGGATGATGTGCAGCGTGCGATCTTCCGCGCCGTTCGCACGGCAATCCTCAATGTCCGGCGCGGTCGGCGGACAGGAGATGAGCTATTTGACGGATTCATAGAATCCTTCCTGAAAAGCGTCGTCGAGAAAGCGATCGCTGATCTGGAGCGGCAAGGATTCCGTCGTAATCCTATCAAACGACGGCTGCATCTCGCCCTGATTCCACCTCTTCCGGGACCAGACGATCCAGACGGGTTGTGATGTCCTAGAGGCCCCTCCCCGCATTACTCCGGCGTTCACGGGCGATTCAGAGGGTGATGATCCCGGGGACCAGACTGCCGGTGTTTCGAATGCGCTTTCTCGTGCCTCCCACCGCCGTATCAAGGACATTTCGGCTCTTACACTGCGCCTTAAAGCGCCAAGTCAGATCACGAGCCGCTGTACGCGACCCATCCTGATGTACCGGCAACGCGATATCATGCGAAATCAATTACCGAAAAACGATTCAAATATCTGAGATTGCGTTTCAAAGACCCAAATGGTCGATTCGTCGTTTTCCCTGGCCCGGTTACGGACACATCCACGGCATCTGCTTCTCTATCAAAGCGCACGGTGTCACTTGCACACTCGACCAATCCGGGAAACCCTTCACTCAGGGACATACCGATCAGCAACTCGTGGAGGTTAGCGGTGAGAAGGATAGAACCAATAGGATTCGATTTATCGATGGATCTCGACACCATTGAAGAGGCCAACACGTTCGATGTTGTCACCTTCGTTGATCAATGGCTCGCTGCCTTCACATGCGAGGACGCGTTGACTTTCGAGTGTACGCAGAGCAGGGTTTTCGGCGCCGTGTATCGGGATCACGACGTGATCGGGTTTGACGATATGATCTCCGATAATCTCTGGGAGAAATGGAACAACGATCTCCAAGGGTTCTGCCCCTTGTGGCTGTCGAAGCCGCAGAAACAACGTCAACTTCCGAGCGCCGTTGCCGCCGAGGTACGGATGATCGCACAGGCTCGCAGGGCGATTGGTCCTGTTCCGGAAGGCGACCTTTGGAGCATGGTCTGGCGGGAATTGTCGTATCAAGCTATCAGTGCGATCGGCATGCAGGTGTCTGCGGACCTCGTGAGGTCATCGGCGCGCGCCGAGATCCGTGAGGGAGTTATCGATTTCTGTACCGAACTCGCTGAGGAATACCGCGAGCGCATGGACGAGTACCTCAGATCCTACGATTGGAAGACCGTCGTCTTAATCAAGCAGAGCTCACGCGAGGTGTGTGCTCAAGGCGCCGATCTCCCAGATGCCATCAGCGACCTCACTGCGTTCATGCTGCCAAGGTACAACTTGGAGGCGACTTCCCGCGACACAGCAGGTGATGGTGTCTACCATGCTTACCTTGTCCCTGAATGTCTGGGATTCGACCTTGAGGACGCTCACCTCGTCGAGAGATGGGGCATATACTCGCAAAGCTTCATCAATGTAGCGTGCAAAGCTGCATGAACCTCTTTGGGTTTGAATCCAGGGCAGGCTTAGATTTTCTCCTACGCGAGTGCTGTCCATACGAAAGGAATTCTCTTGCAGACCCGACCGTTCCGGCGAACCCTTTCAATAGGGCACCTGCTGCAACGGTCGATGCCCGACTGAGGGGCCACAGGGAGATCATTATGATACTGGAACCGAACATCGACTGGGGTCAGCAAGGGCTCACCGATTGCATTGAGTTGTTTGAGGACTCAAGAACCACAAAGCTCGTCAAGGAATCGACCCACGGATTCCTGGAGTGTGTCACGAGCTGTGACTGCTTCGTTCAACCCCATGGCTATGGTAACGGATACTCGGCCGTCCCCGAGTTCGAATTCGACATCCATGGCCTCGAGGTCAAGGTCGCTGCCGGCTTCCCATGGGGTAGCTGGATGGAGGTGCTCGAACGTCGGCGCCCACAGTGGCTGTCGAATCCTCGCGACAAGGACTCGCTCAAGGACGAGATTGTGGATGAAATCCTGGCGATCAGGCGGGAGATCAAGGATACCGCCATCGTTCCTGAGCATGATCGCTTTGATGATATCTGGAACAGGCTCTCGGACGCAGCCCGGGAGGCGATCGACTCAGGCATCTCAGAGGAGGAATGGCGTGTTTCCGGCCGGGACAAGATCCGGGCCTCACTTATGGCCTCGATTTTAGAGATCCTGGACGGGACCGTCGAAGCCTGGAAGCAGGAGTTGAATGCAATCAAGCAGATTGAGAGCCTCGCTCAGGTGTGACAGAATGCTTCGAGATGACGGTTGGTTGAATGCGGCCTTGAAGAGGTAGCCGTGATCAGGCACTCGCTGCCCCTTAGGGTACTTAAGGCCATCCCGATCTTTTACCAGAGAAAGGTGTTCTGACTCCGCTATCCGGCAGGTCAAAGATATCTACGGCATTGCATAGCCCAAGTTCGTCAGTCTCAGTGTGAGACCGATCGGCATCCATATCGGAAATTATTTCCGATATGGATGGGTCTTCGCTGATGGAGCCACGTGCCTGCCTCACCGACCCGTGAACTGGGGCTTCCGTTTCTCCCGGAAGGCGTTCACGGCTTCTTGATGGTCCGCCATCTCGTTCGTGACCGTCTCGTACCCGAGGGCCGCGTCCGTCATCAGGGTGGAGAGCCGCTGGAGCTCGAGGTTCATGACCGTCTTGGTCCAACGGATGGCCCAGGTCGCCCCGGAGGCCAGTTCATCTGCCAGGGTGTTCACCTTGCCGTCGAGTTCGTCTGTCGGAACGGCATAGTTGATCAGGCCCATTGCGGCGGCCTCGCCCGCCTTCAGCATGCGGCCAGTCAGGAGCAGTTCCTTGGCCCGCGCGAAGCCGATCAGTTGCGGCCAGATCACCGCTCCGCCATCGCCCGCGACAAGGCCCATCTTCACGTGAGGGTCGCCGATCACGACGTTCTCGTCCGCGACGATAATGTCGGACAGCAGCGCGAGCGATGCCCCCAGGCCGGCGGCGGCTCCGTTCACGCGGCAGATGATGGGCTTCTCGAGCTCGAGCAGTCCGGAAATGATCCGCTTGGCGGCGGTGACGTTCCTGCGCCACTTGGCGGGATCGTCGATGCATTCCTGGAACCAGCCCATGTCGCCGCCCGCGCAGAACCAGCGACCCGTTCCGGTGAGGACGATGATGTCGGAGTCCGGATCGTCATGCGCGTCGTAAAAGACCCGCGAGAGGTCATGATGCAGGTCGTCATCGACGGCATTCCGCTTGTCAGGCTGGTTGATGACGATGGTCAGGATCCTCCCCCGACGCTCGAATGCAAGTGTCTTGTAATCCTTGAAGCGTTCCATCATGCGACTCCTGACTTTGATTGTTCCTGGTCCTTGACCGGTGTGGGAGGGAGCCCGGGCTGCGCCGCGTCCCGATCCCACCACGCGACGGTCCGAATGAGTTCCCTGAGTTCGTTCTTCTGGATCTTGCCGGTCGGCGTTCGCGGCAACTGCTCCATGACGCACACGTAGCGAGGCACCATGAAACGGGGGAGCTGACCCGCGACGCGGGCGATCACGGCCCCCTCGTCGATCGTGCAGCCGGCCTTCGGCTCGACGACGACGAGCACCTCGTCCTCGCCATGCCGATCCGGCACCGCCAGCGCGGCGGCATCCTGGATGTCGGGATGCGTCTTGAATTCGGTCTCCACCTCGAACGAGGAGATGTTCTCTCCCCGTCGCCGGATCACGTCCTTGAGGCGGTCGACGAAGATGAAGTTTCCGTCGGGATCCTCCCGGAACACGTCGCCGGTGTGGAACCATCCGTTCAGCCAGGTCTTCGCCGTCGCCTCGGGGTTGTTGACGTAGCCATGGCTCATGGCCCAGGGACGCTCGCACCGCACGACGAGCTCGCCAAAGGTGCCCTGCGCCACCTCGCAATCGTGCTCGTCGACGATCCGGACGCTGACCCCCTCGCGGGGGCGCCCGCACAGCGCGGACCTGTCGGGGTTCCT
Organism: Microvirga tunisiensis; assembly: GCF_009296175.1. Lineage (GTDB taxonomy): Bacteria > Pseudomonadota > Alphaproteobacteria > Rhizobiales > Beijerinckiaceae > Microvirga > Microvirga tunisiensis. The sequence goes on from NZ_VOSK01000042.1 coordinate 30,425, forward strand.
GTCCGAGACCAGCGGAGCGCAGATCTCCGTCATGTGGTACATTGTGAAGACATCCAGGCCGAACCGGTCGGACACATCCCGCGCATCCTCACCGAACGGGATGACGAGGGCCTTCCTCAGGGAGGTGCCGCGATCCTCGGGCGTGGGCGGCCTCTTCAGCAACAGGGTCGCCATGCCGCTCAGCATCGTCGCCGCCGTCGCACCGGTCCTGCGGACGGTGCCCCAGAACTCGGCCGTCCTGAACGGACCGGACAGGGCGATCGACCCGCCCCTGAGCAGCATCGAGTAGACCGGCAGCATCCCTCCCACGTGGAACAGCGGCAGATTGCATAGATACCGATCATCACCCGTCAGGAAGGCGTACGGCTCGTCGACGATGCCGTGCAGGTGGACATAGGACGACAGGGCACCCTTGGACGGCCCGGTCGTCCCGGATGTGAACATCACGGATTGCAGGTCCCACGGCCGGATATCGGGGTCGGGAACGTCCGCGCCGTCGATCCCCGACATCAGACACTCGAACGAAAGAGCCCGGAGGTCTCCCGCTGCCATAGGATCGCGGCCAGTCACGATGACCGACTCCAGCGATGACCCGTCGACTTCGTGCAGTTGCGGCAGGAATTCGGGATCGACGATCAGGAACTCGGACGCCGATCCCTGGATCAGCCGCTCCAGGATGCTTCCGCGGTAGTGGTGGTTGATCGGCACATAGGCGGCGCCCAGATGGTTCAGCGCGAACCAGACGGTCAGTGAATCCTCGGGTGCCCGGGTCCAGCACAGGACCGCATGGCCCTTGCGGATCCCGGCCGCCTGGAGGGCCGCAGCGCTCCTCCTCACCCTCTCCAGGGTCTGCCCGTAGGTCCAGGTCTCGACGTCCCGGCTTGCGCGATCGATCACGGCGAAGACCCGATCGGGGGACTTGGCCGCCTGGTCCTCGAGCAGGTATCGCAGGACGCACGTCCGGGACGATGGCACTTCCTTCAGCATCACGTTGGTCCTGGTGATGGGTCGGTTTCGTCCCGGGATGTCAACGGCCCGACCATTGGGGCTCCCGCTTCTCGACGAAGGACCTCGTTCCTTCCACGAAGTCTTGGGATCCGTAGATCCGCTTTTGCTCGACCGTCATCTGGACCACGAGTTCGGATGCCGGCAGCTCGTGCGAGAGCTCGGCGAACCTCAAGGAGGCGTTGACGGCCAGGGGTGCGTTCCGGCAGATCGCGTGGGCGATCTCGACCGCCTTGGCCATGGCTTCACCCTCGGGGACGAGGTGGTTTACCAACCCGATCCGGTAGGCCCGCTCGGCATCGATGAGCTCTCCCGTGCACAGGAGCTCGATGGCAATCGCGTGCGGGATGAGCCGGGGCAGGCGATCAACGCCCCCTGCCCCGGCAATCATGCCGTACCGTGGCTCGGGGAGCCCGAGCCTCGCGTTGCTGCCGACGACCCTGATGTGGCACGCGAGGGCGATCTCCAGCCCACCCGCAATCGCATGCCCATCCATGGCGGCGATCCATGGCTTCGTCTTGGGCTCCCTGACGAAACCTGCAAACCCTCCGGTCTCCGTCACCAAGGCGTCCTGGTTCCCATCCGCGACCTCCTTGAGATCCGCGCCCGAGCAGAAGATGGACGGCGACGAGGAGGTGAGGATGGCGGCCCGGATGGACGGGTCGTGCTCGATCCGTGCATGGATCCGGCTCAGGGCGGCCGTCATCTCACCGTTGATCGCGTTCTTCTTCGTAGCGCGATTGAGCGACACGACGGCAATCCCGGGTTCGACGATATCAAACGAGATCAGGTCTTCCATTGATGAAGGTCCGTTCGGAGGTGCAATCGATCAGCGGCGGTCGAGCGGGCACCCGCCCTGCTCCAGCGGGCGAAAGACCTCCGAGGCAGGGACCTTGGAGACGATGGCGAGCAGGTCGTCCGGTCCCTTTGATTCATCCGGCTTCTTCGCCTGGAGAAGGTACATGTCCGTCATGACGCGTCCGTCCTCGCGGACGAGAACCTCCTTGTTGAGCATGTCGTTCATGGGCGTCGCGTGCATCAGCTTGGCCACTGTCGGGCCGTCGTCCGTCCCTGCTGCCTTGATGGCCTTGAGGTAATGCAGGACGCCGGCATAGGTCATGGCGTGGATCCGCGTCGGCAAGAGGCCGCCAGAGGCCGCACGGAAGCGCTCGGACCACTTGCGGGTCTCGTCGGTCATGTCCCAGTAAAAGGGAAGCGCGAACCGCACACCGCCCGCGGCTTGCAGGCCGAGGGCCTGGATGTCGGGCACGTCGAGCAGGAAACTGGCGAGCTTGGTGTTGCCCGTCGCGACCTGGAATTCCTGTGCCTGCTTGAGCGCCGTGACCAGATCCGTTCCGGCATTGGCGAAGGCGATGACGTCGGGACGCAGGCCCTGCGCTTGCAGCAGGAAGGATGAGAAGTCCGGAGTGTTCAGGGGATGCCGGGCGCTGCCGACGACCTTGGCCCCGAGCGGCCCGATGACGGAGCGGGCGTCGTTCTCCAGGGAGATTCCGAACGAGTAGTCGGCTGTGATGAAGTACCAGTTCTTGCCGCCGTTCTGCACGCTCGCGACGCCGACGCTTCGGGCAAACGAGTAGGTGTCCGGAACCAGGTGGAAGCCGGTCGGGGAACAGTCCTTGCCGGTCAGGTCGGAGGATGCGCCGCCGGTGATCAGGAAGATCCTCTTCCGGTCCCGTGTGATGCCCTGCATCGCCAGCGTGGCGGCCGACGAGGCACCGTCGATGAAGGCATCGACCTTGTTGACGTCGATGTACTGATTGGTCAGGGCACTGGCGACCTCGGGCTTGTTCTGGTGATCAGCGGCAAGAATCTCGATCTTCTTTCCAAGCACCTGGCCGCCCATGTCCTCGACGGCCAATCGGGCCGCAACGGCGGAGCCCTTTCCGCCATGTGCGGAGAACGGACCCGTCTGGTCATTGATGACGGCCAACCTGATGGCATCGGGCCCTGCGGAGGCGGTGGTTGCGAGCAGGGTCGCTGCAATGGTCAAGGCCGACGGACCAAGCCTCATCGAATTCAGCATCGTCTCTCTCCCTAACTTTCCACTATATGGAAAGCGATCGTTATTGGTTGCCTTATTAAGGAGAACGTCGCCGACCGGAGGACCGATTGTCAATCTATGCATTTTCCATATTATGGAATTGAACTCATAATAGGACTTGCTCATGACCGGCGGAACCCAAAGCCTTGAGAGGGCATGCGGATTGCTCAAGATGATTGCCCGCCACGGCACGCGCGGCACCAATCTCTCGTGGTTGTCGGCGAGTTCAGGACTGGCGCCGTCGACCTGCCACCGGATGTTGCAGGCCTTGGCCGATCTTGGCCTCGTTCACTTCGAGCCCAGACGAAAGGCATACCGTATCGGGCCACTAGCTTACGAACTCGGACTGGTTGCAGTTACGCCCTTTTCCAACTTGGAGCATCTGACCCCGATCATCGCTCGCGTAGCCGAGGAAACCGAGGATACGGCCTACCTGATGATCAGACGTGGACTCGAGATGGTTTGCCTCGTCAGGGCCGAGGGCACCTTCATCATCAACGCGAATGTCATCGAGGTCGGCGTCAGGCGACCCGTCTGCGACAGCGTAGCCGGGATCGCGATCGCCTCGGCATTGCCGGAGGAAGAGGCACAGGATCTGGTCACCACGTCGGCGGGGCTGCCAAGCATTCGCACAAGGCTCGGCCTTGACCAAGTCCAGGCTATGGTGCTTCGCGCCCGGGCGTCTGGCATTGCATACTGGAATGGGGTCGTCATGCCCGACGTGGCAGGAGCGGCAGTTCCGGTTCCGAACGAATTCGGAAGGCCGCATCTGGCCATTGCGGTTTCAGCCTTGGCCTCCCGGCTCCCGGAAGCCAGGACCAGGGAAATCCATCCGATCCTCAGTGCAGCAGGACTTCAGGTGGCTGAGCGGATGTCCACCTATCTCGCGTCTAAATAGCCTGACGGGCGGATCATGGCTGCGATCCCCGAGCGCAGCATACCCTGGGCTAGGACAAATGCCCTCGCGCATGAACTCGACGCCGGCATGTCCCAATGCCCCGGAAGCGCACCGGATCTGATTGCCTCGGTCAGAGACCGCCCACTGTGAAAGTGGGAACCCGGCTCCTCAACAATTCAAAAAGTCACTGAACCTTCGCGTATACAGATTCGCTATGGCACCTCGCGTGGGAAGCACACCATGGGAAATCGCCGACTCCCGAATGCCCCATGTTGGCGCCGCGAGTTCAGGTGTTGCAGGCGATCTCGACTGAGTCATCAGCATCGTCACGACTAGAGGTATCAACTAGCAGGTCCCTTCGGAAAGGCGGGAAGCAACCCCTATAGTGTCCAATTTCCAGCAGCACGCCGACGTTAACGCCTTTCGCAAGCAATAGACGCTCGCTTTCGTTTGAGAACATGGTCGTTGCTCATCTCAAGAAGGACTCGTGCGAGTACACGACGGCTACCCCGGCGCCAGGATTGGATGACCTGGGAGCTCGTTTCAGAAGGACTGGTATCATGCTGCCCACCTTCGTGCTGTTTGGTCATTGGCGCACTCCGGCCGTACAAGTGCTGTGCTCAGGATCCCATCGAGCGGACCACGCATGTGCGGGGCGATCCAGAGCAGCCGGCGCTGGCTGTATTGGGAACCATAGGCCTGAAGCCGGAAGTGTCCGCGAACCTCGGTTCGGCGTCCCAGCTTCCTTTCAGACCCGCAGTCCCTGTCCATAGACCTCCTGATAGTCCCGGGAGCGGCACTCACGCGCTGCGCTCTGAACAACGAGAACTTCTTCGCGGCCTGTTTAGCCTTGCGGCCGCACCGCCTCGGATCATCAAGGTGCGCGTAGGGAAGCGTAGGCCATGGCGCCTCAACCTCGTGGAGGCTCATGTAGGTGAGAGCAAGAAGCGCAAAGGATTCGATGTCCACCAGCATGTCTCGAAGATTGCGACCGGATCGTTCTACCACGTCCAGCAACGGCTCAGTGTGGGTGCTTGCGCCAGGTACACTGAGCACTTCCATGTATGCTTGATCTGCGGCGGCTAAGTCATCGGGAAGGATATCCGAACCGCCAGAATACCATTGTACTCTGCGCCAATTCGTCTGCCCGGGGATGATGAGGATCGCCGTATAAAGCAACCGCTCGTGGTCTCTAGCTCGGTCAGTGAGAATGAAAAGACTTCTTAATTGAGCGCCATTACCAATATCGAGCGGTTGAGTAGGGATATCAAGGTAAGTAAGTCCGTGTTGGATCGCCTCGGCATGGCCTCGCTCGCGAATTTCATCCGAAATTGCAGCACCGCTCAGTACCCCTGCGATGTCGCGATCCAAAAGCATCGCTCTTGGGGGAGGCTGCGTCGGAAGGATGAGTTGGGCAACGAGCGAGTTCCAAAGCACCTGGGAGGAGACCCCAGGTGCAGGCCACGCTTGACGAGCGCGGATACCCAAGGTGAGGGCGACATCAAACTCGGCCAGGAGCCTGATGATCCGCCGATTGTCATCTGCGGCCGCTCGCAACTCCGCCTGATATTGGGCAGGCACTAGTGTTGTGACTCTAACGCTTGTTTCGCACGGGCGACCTTCTCCAGGATAGCTGAGGCCGAGGCGGTCCAGACAAAGGGTCGAGGGTCGGCATTGTGGTGCTCCAAGTAGTCTATGATCGCGCTTTCCAGATCGGGCACGCTCGTGAAGGCGCCCCGCCGGATGCGCTCCTGGGTGATCAGGGCAAAAAAGCGCTCGACCAGGTTGAGCCACGAAGCCCAAGCCGGGGTGAAGTGAAGATGAAAGCGCGGATGCTTTGCCAGCCAAGCCTTCACCTTCGGGTGCTTGTGGGTGGCATAGTTGTCCACGATCAGGTGCAGGTCGAGGTGTCTTGGCGTGGCCCGGTTGATCTCGCGCAGGAAGCGCAGGAACTCCTGATGGCGATGGCGCTTCATGCAGGTGCCCAGGACCGTGCCGGTCGCCACATCGAGAGCGGCAAACAGGGTCGTGGTGCCATGTCGTTTATAGTCGTGGGTCATGGTGCCGGCACGGCCCTTCTTGAGCGGCAGGCCCGGCTGGGTGCGGTCGAGCGCCTGGATCTGAGACTTTTCATCAACCGCGAGTACCAGGGCTTTGTCCGGCGGATCGAGATACAGGCCGACCACATCCTGGACCTTCTCGACAAAGGGCTTGTCGGTGGACAGCTTGAAGGTCTTGACCAAGTGCGGCTTGAGGCCGTGGGCGTGCCAGATCCGCTGCACGCTGGTGTGGGACAGGCCTGTGACAGCGGCCATCGAGCGCACGCTCCACTGCGTCGCTCGCGGCGGCTTCTCATGCAGGGTCATGTCGACAACCCGCTGGATCACCGCTGCCGTCAGGGGCTTGCGCCCTGGCGGGCGGGTGGCGTCCTTGAGAAGCCCGTCGACGCCCGCCTGCGCATAGCGGCGGCGCCAGCGCCGTACCGTCAGAGTGCTCGTGCCGACGCGAGTTGCCACCTCGGTGGCGCGCAAGCCCTCGTCCGTCAGCAGAACGATCCGAGCCCGCCAGACAACCTTCTGGGGCGTGTTTCGGTCGCGGACCAGGGTCTCCAGGCGATCCCGATCGGCGGCGGGAACCTCAATGCGTTCGATCTTGCCCATCAGAGCAGCATCGCACGTCAGACCAGATTTCGGAATCACCCGTCAGAGACACAACACTAGGTACCTACCGGCCGCGCTGCTCAATATAGTACGCGCCCGCAGGTGGTAGCGGTTAACATAACCGTCAAGCCAGGTCTGCATTACATGACTCCAGGGTCGAGGTTGTACGCCTCAACTGAGGCTCGAAAATCCGTGTCTGAGTGGGTTGGGACTTGCTGGCTCAATCAGCATCAGTCCCCAAGCCGTATCGACCAGTTCCATGGGGTCGTCTCGTCGGCCACGCGAACTGAGTGCCAGCCGTCGCTGTCCGCATAGATTGCGTCATGTTGGCCTTTGGTGTGGTAGATGGCGGGATCAAGCGCGAAGAGGTGCTTCGGTCCCCGGATGAAACAGCGCGCCTTGACGAGGTGAGTTGCGGCAACAGTGGCCTCGGTACCCTCGACGCACTCGCCTTTTGGCGTGCCGCGCTCCTTCACAAGCAGAATATCTCCTTGGCGGATACCTGCCTCGAGCTGTTTGTCAGTGACACGCCACATCCATCGTTGAGCTCCCCGGACACCGGATTTTGGGTTTGCGCCAGCTGTCCTGATCGCGGCCCGAACGCTTTGAGCGGAGATAGGGTGTCGAAATGCGGCTCCCGTAATCTCGTTGAAGCCGACAAGGACATAATCTTTGTGCACATTCATGAATCCGTTGCGATAGCGCCTGAAGGCATGGCGGACTTGAATGACAGCGACGTCCTGAACGTCGTCGTATCCGTAAAGATCCAGATTCAGAGCATCGCCACGCTGCTTTGCATCGAAGGACACGAAGGTTTCGGGAAGCGCTGCCTGGTAACGGCGGATGATCGTATGGGGCTCGATCCTTGAACCGTCAGTGCCCTCCAAGGCGGTGATCTCGTCGTAGACTCCCCGGGTAGCGACCAGAGGGCCGATGGCATGTCCGCTTGCGTTGTGTTCGATGTGCATCTCTCAGTTTCCTTCAGGCTTCCGTATGAGCCACTTGATGTCGTCAACGGATCGATCGTGGTCTCAAGAAGGAAATATCCGCAAGCGTCTTTGAATACTTTTTGAGTATTTTTTTATTTTCGTGTTGCGGCACCAAAGTACTTTGAAATTGTTATTCCTTCCGCGAATCCGCAATTAACAAATTTACTCGTTCGTCAAATGATAATTAAGCCACATTCTCTGACCTGATTCTCAAGAATATACTTTTCTTTCTTGCTTATATGCGCTTCTCATTCAAAGATTATCGGGTGCTGTCAGGATCCACCATCCTGACTAATCCGTTTCGATCTGAGGAGTTCACACATGCCTGACCGGACCGCCCTTCACGATCTTCGTGCGCTGCTCGATATCCAACCAGATAGCCTGCCACGCCTTCCGCGTAAGGCGGCTGGCGCATTGAACAGATGCACATCGTTAAGGGATGAGAGCGCTGCTTATGAGCAATCCATCGAGGTGCTCGATGCCGACGTTCGCGAGCGCGACGCCAATGGCAATGCCGGGTCTCTGGACCACCGTTACGACCGAGAGAGTGAGGCCAACTGTCGTTCGACTGGCCGGAGGGAGAGCAAGGCTGAGGACGAGGTGAACCCATGCGAGCAACCGAACCTTGCTGATGCACTCAAGGTGAGACGACGTCTCCTCACGCTTCTGAAGCAACGTTACCTGTCAGGCGCAGAATGACGGCGGCTGCGAGGAAATTTGCCGGGAATTAGCTGGTGTTGGCTCTGATGTTCAGAGGACACGCGCCTTCATCGCCTTCTGTGATAGCCGCACAGGGAAAGGCAATCTTTCAGGAGGGCGATATTTGATCACTGTTGCAGGCGTGTCCTTGGCGGATCCGAGAAAATCGCGCATCTAAGCGACAAGGGACAACTGACGGGCTAGGGGCGTTGACTACCGAGATTAAGGGAGCTGAACCGACAAACCAGCAGGCGAAACATCTTCGGGCGCTACGCGATCGCGCCAGACGGATCGGTAAGAAGAGCTCGTCCGACCTCTTCGAACTGGGTGCAATTCTGGAAGAGGCTGCGGACCTGTTGCGAGGTCGCTTCGGCGTCTGGGTCGAGCACGAATGCGGGATCGAGCCGCGAACCGCACATGGCTATCGACGCGCGCATACTCGTCTCGGATCACACAAGAACCTGCTGATCGAGCAGCGAGTCCTTCCGACCGTCATTGTCAAGCTGGCGGGCGCGGGAGAGGACGTCCGGACCGAAGCGATCCGCATGATCGACTCCGGGCGGCGCCTCCGGGTCAGGGATGTCCAGTCTCTCATCAAGGACAAATCGGGTGCGGATCCAGACCGTCATGGTCCCCGGGAGGCTCGGCACACACTGGGACATTCCCTGAGGGGATTGATTGCCAATGCTGTAGAAGACGCAGGAACACGGATCGAAGCATTCGCGGCCCAACTTGAACAGGGTGATCTCAAAGGGTCAGATCGGGCCAAAGTTCTGAAGAGCGAAGCTTCTGCACTGGCTGGCGTGCTAGCAAGCATGCTTGATTTCCTTCCCGAGAAGAGCGGCGATGCTGTTGGGCCTTGGTCCATCATGAAGGACGCCCTGGCGGACTTCAGTTCGACGTCCGGTCCCAGGAATATGCCAGCGGCTGCCGAAAGCGTGCTGATAGCGTACCAGGCGACACGTCACCCGGAAGCCATGGCGACTCGGAGCGTGAACAAGGCGGTCAAGAGTTCTGTTTGGCCCCTTTCCTTCTCCACGTCCGAGAAGATCAGACCAGCCAAGCATTCTCTCACTGCACTCGAAGTATGCGCCGGTGCAGGTGGCCAAGCGCTGGGAATCGAAAGAGCCGGCTTCAGGCATGTCGCTCTTGTTGAGATGGATCGCCACGCATGCGAGACGTTGCGGGCCAATTTCCCAGGGTCGAACGTCATCGAGCAGGATCTGCGAACATTCGATCCCACTCCTTATCATGGCGTCGACCTCTTCTGCGGCGGCGTTCCCTGCCAACCGTTCTCCCAAGCCGGGAAGATGAAGGGATCTGAGGATGACCGTGATCTCTTCATGGAAGCAATTCGCATCATTGAGCAAGCTCGGCCCCGGGCGGTCATGCTCGAGAACGTGACCGGGTTACTCCAGTCCAGGTTTGACGACTACCGGCTTGATATTCTTCAGCATCTGAGGCGGCTTGGCTATGATGCGGAGTGGCATACCCTAAACTCGGCTGATTACGGCGTGCCCCAACGTCGGGTACGATCCGTCCTAGAGCGCGTTGACATTCATTTGGTCCAGATGAACGCGCTGACGAGGCAAAGGATTGACATAAACGCCCGTGGGGTCTGTTCGTAGCGCGTGGCGATGCGTCTGAAGTGCTTGATTTTCAGGAAGAAG
>NZ_VOSK01000429.1 GCF_009296175.1 Microvirga tunisiensis
AGTGTCATTCTGGAGCTATCTTGGCGATAGACTGGGAATTGCTGATGCGCCAGCCGTCCCGCGCCTGGCAGATCTGGTCAGCGACCGCTGCTCCTTAGCGTGATCGCCAACGGTTTTGCCCCTATTATATCTCTTTGGACATGGCAAATCCCCTCTCCAGCCGCTCCACTCTGGTGGATAAGGAGCTACGGTCCAAAGAACTCTTGCGTATCGGGGCCTCTCTCCCTCTCGACGGAACCGGTTTTGGCCTTGAGAATGGCAGTACCGGAACAGGGAATGTGCCATGCCTGCCGCCTACCTGATCGTGCAGATCAAGATCACCCGTGAAGAGGGCTGGCCTGAATACCGCCAGAAGGTCACCGAACTGTTCGCTCAACACGGCGGACGCTATCTCGTTCGAGGCGGTCCGGTTGAGGTCCTGGAGGGCTCCTATGACGGGCGGCGACTGGTCGTATTTGAGTTCCCGTCTATGGAGGCGATCCGATCCGTCTGGCACTCACCAGAGTATGCGGAAGTGAAGAAACTGCGTGAGGGCGCAGGCGAACTGGATGTCTGGGCTCTACCTGGAGTTTGACGTTCACGGCGCTCCTTCCACGCAAAGTCTGCCTCAATCATCATTCTTTCCGCCCAAACAAGGTAGCGATCAGGCCAGCACGTGCCGGGGCAGACTGATGCTCAGTTTCAACCTGGGTTGGTTCAGCGACGGTCTCGGTTTTGAGTATTTGTTCGACCTTGGTCTCGGTGTGGGACTCAGAGCAAACCGGAGGCGGTTCGTTTGCCTCTTGCTTGGTTTCCTCCAGAGGGTCCATCAACGTTAGATCGAGCGCAGGCTCTTGCTTCGTGTCGGGTGCGGCGGACAGGACCTCAATCCGACCTGGAAAGTCGTGCCGGCACTCATAGCGGACATAGTCGGGGAAACTGCGCCTGATGCGGTGCTCGCGGTCGAGAAGGACCTCGTGCATGACCTCGACCACAAAGAAGCGTCCTTCCGCCGTTGTCACATCCACTCGACTGACGACCCCCACGGAGAAACTCTTCCATGGATCGGCTGGATGGAGGTGGACCCGGACCTGATCCCCCACCGCGATCTTCACCTCAGCCATTCATCGATGCTCCACCCCGTTGCGTCAGGCGCTGAGAGGCCCAGATGGCCGCTTGGGTGCGATTGGAGGCTCCGATCTTGCGCAGGATGGCTTTCACATGGACCTTGATCGTCGCCTCGGTGATCTCCAGCTTGCGGGCAATGACCTTGTTGGGCTCTCCTTGCGTCAAGCATCCCAGGATTTCCCTCTCCCGCGCTGAGAGCTTGCAAGCATTCAGGTCAGACGGCTTCGGCTCTGCCACGCTGCCTTGGAGCGGCTGCTCCCGGCTCTGGGAAGCCCCGCCCATGAAAGCGCGCAGAATCTCGAAGGGCAGGACAGTCTCCCCGAGCATCACCAGTTCAAGCGACTTGACCAGAACGTCGGGAGCACTCGCGGCTAAGCAAAAGCCATTCACACCGGCTTCATGTCCCGACCGCACAAAGCTGAGATCGAACTGATCCGCCAGGGCCACGATCCGCGCCTGCGGGAAGTGCTCTCGCATCTGCCGGATGATCTCAAGCATCCGACCGGTGGTCTGATGGGCATCGATGAGGATCAGAGCAGGTTCCAAAGCCCTACGCTGAAGCAATCCTGTGTCAGAAGTGGCCGTGGCGAGATCAAACGGTGTGTTCTGTAGGATGTGACGAAGCCCTGAGCGCAAGAGGAAGTTGTCACAGATCAGGGCCGTTGGGATTGCTGCGGGATGAATGGTAGACGAGGTGTTCGTGTCCGACGAGCGATCATGTACAAGCGCCAGCGTAGTCATCCGTGCCCCCCTGCTGAATGTCTTCCGTTAAGAGAAGGTAAACAGGTTACGAGGGTTGCGTCTGTCGGATTCCTGACAATGATCCGGTTAGAAGAAGACTCCTAACCGTGGCATGCAGTCACATCTCTGTGAGCCGGCGCGATACAGCCGAGATGTCTTACGATAGACGAGTATTGGCCGAGCACCTCCGAGGCAAAAGATATAAAGGAACGCTCTCTTCAGCGGTTGCAAGGCGCTCTGCCGCCGCTATCAGGTCTGCCGAACCCGACACCCTTATTATGAAATATTATTGGGCAGTCAACGGATCGGCAGGAGATATTGGAGATATTACTGGGTGTCGGCTGGAACTCGTCTCCGGTCGTGTTCGAGGGCTAATTTCGTACTGCTCCAGCCAAGGGTGTGCCGGGAGCAAGGCGGCACCGGTCGCGAAACACCTGTTGCGCGGCCGCAAGATCAGGCACCCAGGTCTCGAACCGCGCCGTCATCGCACGACGTCCCTCCACATTCAACGATTGAAGCCCTGTTGTGTGCAGCGGCCCCACAAGGCTATCGCCTTCATCAAAGAACAGGGTACCGTCCTCCCACTCCAGCAGCACAAAGCCTCGCTCGGTCTGGACAACGAAGCTTTGACAGAACGGCTTGAAATCGAAAACAACCTTTCCGGTGAAGCGGGAACTGCCAGGGCCGGTTGTGATGAGACCCACGACGCCAACCACAAAGGCAACACACCAGAGGCCCAAGGCCAGGAGAGGCTTTGTCATCGCAGGCCCCCTCGCAGTATTGGAGAGAACACCCAGATCGACGTGGCACTAACTTCGTGAACATTATAGCCGCTTCTGTCGGCTATGTGGAAGTTGCTTCTTATCCCGCCGTGAGTACATGACTGCCGATGGAGGCTGGACACCTCACCTCGTCCGCCGCACACTTCCCACTGAAATTGCGCCGAGGGTCCCATGGATCGGCAGGAGCATAGGGTGGAGCGACGGCTCGCGGCGATCTTCGCCGCTGACGTGGCGGCTTACTCGCGCCTGATGAGCCACGACGAGGTTGAGACGCTCCGCACCTTGACGGCCCATCGCGAGGTGATGGACCGGTTGATCGCCGAGCATAGGGGACGGATCGCCAACACGGCAGGCGACAGTGTCTTGGCCGAATTCCCCAGTGCTGTAGATGCCATCCAGTGTGCCATTGCGATTCAGGAGGCGCTTACGCAAACCACCCAAGAGATGCCGGTGGAGAAACGTCTCCAGTTCAGAATTGGAGTGCATGTCGGGGATGTGTTAGTCCATGGCTCCGACCTATTGGGCGATGGGGTAAACATTGCTGCCCGATTGGAAAGCCTTGCTGATCCAGGTGGCATCTGCATCTCGGAAGCTACCTTAGCTACGTTCGCAAGGCTGTGCCTGTTGGCTTCACCGATCTCGGCCCTCAGACGGTTAAGAATATTGAGGAACCGATCCGCGCCTATGCTTTGAAGGTGATCTCGCCTGTCCCAGCCGGAATAGCGCAGACCAAACCGCTCTCTCTCCCTGACAAGCCCTCCATTGCCGTCCTCCCCTTCACCAATATGAGCGGTAATCCCGAGCACGAGTATTTCGCGGACGGTATGACCGAAGATATCATTACGGGTCTCTCGCACCTGAAGTGGCTATTCGTCATCGCCCGCAATTCCACGTTCGCTTACAAAGGCAGGGCGGCGGATGTGCGTCAGATCAGTCAAGACCTGGGTGTTCGGTACGTGTTCGAAGGCGGTGTCAGAGTGTCAGGAGCCCGCATTCGTATCACCGGTCAGTTGATCGAGGCCGCGAGTGGCAGGCACATATGGGCCGAACGCTACGACAGGCAGCTTGACGATGTGTTTGCGGTTCAAGACGAGATCACAGCAAGCGTCGTTGCTGCCATCGAGCCGCACTTGTATGCCGAAGAGGGTGCTCGGATAGCAAGCCAGTCTCCTGAGAACATCAGCACATGGGGTCTCGTTGTCCGCTCAATCGGGTTGATCAGCAAGCTCGGACGCCAGGAAAATGAAGAGGCGCGATCTCTTCTCGAACGGGCCATTACGATAGAGCCTACCTATGCGAAAGCCCCTGCAATATTAAGCTGGGCTTTGTGGTGGGCAGGCTACAACTACTGGCTTCCTGATTGGGATCAAAGTGCTGCCGAGGCGCAAAGACATGCGGAACAGGCGCTGGCTCTTGACGCCAGCGAACCGTGGGCTCGCATGGTCTTGGGCCTGTGTGTCAGCGCGGATGGTCAGCACGAACGCGCTTTGCCGGAACTTGAAGCTGCCCTGCGGGTCAACCCGAGTTTTGCGTTGGCCCACACGATCTACGGCTGGGCACTGGCTCGGGCTGGAAGGTTCGATGATGCCGTAGTGGAGACGCAGACGGCTCTTCGCCTCAGCCCTGCGGACACATTCCTGAGCTTCTATGAATTCTTCCACGGCTTTACGCTCCTGGTCAGTGGTCGTTTTGAGGATGCGCTTCCCTATCTTCGCAGAGGCATTGTAGCATTTCCAAACGTCCCTACTCATTTTGCTCTGTCAAGCGACACCGAGATTTACGAGATAAGGCGACATCCAGTTTTACGACGGCTCAAGCGTGAGCCCGCTGGAGAGCCTCCTCCAGATCCCGCAGGCGATAGCTGCGCCCCTTGATGTTGAGAACATGCGCTCGGTGCAGCAGGCGGTCGAGGATGGCCGTGGCCAGCACCTCGTCGCCGGCCAGCAGCTCGGTCCACTCCCGGATGCTCTTGTTC
>NZ_VOSK01000430.1 GCF_009296175.1 Microvirga tunisiensis
GCTCGCCCGCTTTTGGAGTCCGGATCGGCTTCCGGGCGGATCGAGTTGCCGACCTTAGACATGGAGACACTATGCGCATCTGTGGGATCAATCTGACTCATGACGGGGCGATCGCCCTCGTCGAGGATGGACGGCTCGTCTTTTGCATTGAGCAGGAGAAGAGGGACAACAATCTGCGATATCAAAATATCGACAATCTCGACGCAATTGTCGCCGCTTTGGCGGAGCACGGTCTGAACGTGCGGGATGTTGATCAATTTGTTATCGACGGCTGGGACGGTGAAGTCGAGTCGCAGTTCCAGGTCCTCAGTGGGGTGGCTCCCGTCACTCTGAAAGGGGCGCCTTATGTTGAGCGCCATCCCGAGGGTCTTCTCGCTTCGCTCGACGGCTCCGGCCTGATGCTCGACGGCCGCCTTTTCCCTTATAAAAGCTATCCGCACGTGTCGGGCCATGTGGCCTCCGCATACTGCACCAGCCCCTTTGCTAAGGCGGAAGAACCCGCGTTCTGCTTGGTGTGGGACGGCTGCATCTTTCCGCGTCTCTACTATGTAGAACGCAGGGGCGCCCGGTTTCTTGAATACCTGTTCCCGGTCATAGGTCACGCTTATGCTGCCGCGGGCCATCACTTCGGGCCTTTTAAGCAGGCGAGCCGCGCCGGCTGGGATCTCGGTGTCGCCGGCAAGCTGATGGCCTATATCGCCGTGGGGTCGATTAACGAAGACATCGTGGCGGTGTTTCAGGAGCTCTACGAGGAGCGCTTTGCGGCCAGCACGGAACTTGCCCGTCACTACCGTGCGGACATCAACAGCGCGGAGTCCTCGCTTACGGCTGTGCATGATTTCTTCGACGCCAGCGCGCTCCGCTTGAAGGCTAAGGCACCGGAAGATGTGCTTGCATCGTTACATTTTTTCCTCGAGCGTCTCCTCGTCCAGGAAATGGCGATGGCTTTGCAGCGACATTCGTATTTACCCAAACCGCGGAATTTATGTGTAGCCGGCGGCTGTGGTCTCAATATCAAATGGAACAGCGCACTACGTGCAACCGGCCTGTTCGATGCTGTCTGGGTACCGCCCTTTCCTAATGACAGCGGCTCGGCAATCGGTGCCGCTTGCTGCGCAATGGCGGCGCACAAAGGCTTCATACCGCTGGAATGGTCGGTCTACAGTGGCCCGGCCCTGCATGGTGGCCATCTGCCGCCCGAATGGGAGGCCGCACCATGCAGTATGCGAGAACTTGCTACCATCCTCGCCAGCAACAGGCCGGTGGTTTTCTTGGCCGGGCGCGCCGAGCTCGGACCACGGGCGTTGGGTGGTAGAAGTATTCTCGCAGCTGCGACATCGCCGGAAATGAAGGATTATCTCAACAGCGTCAAGCTTCGAGAATACTTCCGGCCAGTGGCGCCGATATGCCTTGAGGACCGCGCGCCGGACATATTCAGCCCTGGAACGCCGGATCCTTACATGTTGTTCGACCACCAGACACGGCCGGAGTGGCGGGACAGAATCCCCGCTGTTGTACATCTCGACGGATCTGCACGATTGCAAACCATTTCCAGAACCTCTCAGCACAAAGTCGCTGAGCTTCTCGTCGAATATGAAGAGCTCACGGGCATTCCGCTGCTTTGCAATACGAGCGCAAACCACCATGGACGTGGGTTCTTCCCGGATGCCGCTGCGGCGTGCCAGTGGGGACGCGTTGAACACATATGGAGCGATGGCCTGCTGTTGACCAAAACGCCTGTAAGTGAGCTATCGGCGGTCAATGGGCATCCTTCCCGCTAAGATAAGCGCACGCCCGCGGTAGTAATCACCCTTGACGGCGTAAGAAAGTCATACGTCGACGGACTGTCGTTCTCCGTCGCGCCGGGAGAGTGCTTCAGCCTGCTGGGACCGAACGGAGTGGGCAAAGAAGCGGATCATTCGCAAGCGGTGTATGGGCAAAATTGATGTCTAGAGGTTTGATGCTCTGTCAGACAGCAACTGCATCGACGAGGCGCGGCTCGCACTCAGCAGGTGCAGACAACCGAGATCTAAGCTTTGATTTTGCCAAGGGCACACTCATTATTTTGGTCATCGTTGGACATCTGCTACAGTATATTGTCCACCGAGATAACCAATTTTGGTATTCACCATATTTTAAGTCGATCTACATGTTTCACATGCCTCTCTTTATGGCGATAAGCGGATATCTTTGTTCGGGAACCCTCCTCCGAAAATCGCTCACTCGCAGCATCACTGACCGTGCGAAACAATTGTTGCTTCCAATGCTGTTTTGGTGCGCGTTTATAGAGACAGCTAAGTTGGTCGTATTTTCGCCTGCGAGCAGTGTAACGGCCGGAATGGTAGATTTCTCGAAGGAATTCATTGGCACCTACTGGTTCTTGTGGGCAACATTCGTATCTTTCGTTGTCATTAAGGTACTTACGGTGTGCGATCGTTTGTCGAAATGGATCATATGCATATCTGCAATCGGCGTCGCATGCGTGCCCGCGACATTTTCGATAGTACCCTTGATAAAATACACCTACCCGTTCTTCTGTTTGGGGTTTTTGCTCGCCCAGTCGAGCGAACGGTGGACGAGTATCATCCTACGCTACAAACCTCCGTTGCTGGTCTTACTGGCGATAATAGCTTCCGTATGCTTCCTTGCTTGGGGAAAGGAGACTTATGCCTACAACAATCTTGTTGTAATGCACGATGCAGAGTCAGCTAAACAAGTATTGCTGATGTTCGCTGGCTCTGTAGCGGCCTCGGCGGTCGCGATGGAATGTGTGATCCAATGCTGGAGATTGGGCTGTGCAAGCCCAATAACTCGCTTTGTCGCGGTGGAGTTGGGTCAGAGCACGCTGCTGCTCTACCTGCTACAGGGCACCGTCTTTCGCCTCATGGATTTAATACCGTTCGGAGAACGCTGGGATCTTACGACGAGAATCGCCGTCGCGAGTATGCTTGGCGTGGCGATTGTTGTCATCGCGATATCAGTCCGCTGGATTGTGCGCGACCTAGGATGCATCTCCCGGGTTGTTTTTGGAGCATCACCACGCTCCGGTCTGCTCAAAGCTCAATCCGTACCTAAGGACTCGTGTGGCTAATAGAAGGCACAGCGGAGCGGGCGTCAAGCAGGCACTAGGGCGTGGAGGGAAGATCAATGCCGAATTTTAGGCTGGCGGGCAAGCGTGTCTGGGTTGCTGGGCATCGCGGAATGGTGGGATCTGCCGTCGTGCGAGCCTTGGCGGGGACGGATGTGGAAATTCTCACTGTAGATCGAGCCGAGGTTGATTTGCGCCGCCAGAGGGAGGTTGAGGATTGGATGAGGCAGAAACGTCCACAAGCTGTGATCCTGGCTGCCGCAAAGGTCGGTGGTATCTTGGCGAATGCAACATATCCAGCTGACTTTATCTACGATAACCTAGCAATCGCAACAAACATTATTCATGCTGCCCATATCGGAAACGTCGAGAAGCTGCTATTTCTTGGTTCGACCTGTATCTATCCTAAGTTTGCGGAGCAGCCCATTAGGGAGGATGCGCTCCTTACAGGAGTGTTAGAGCCCACCAACGAGTGGTATGCCGTTGCCAAGATCGCCGGGCTCAAGCTTGCAGAGGCACATCGTGTCCAGCACGGCCATGACTTTATTTCGGCCATGCCAACCAATCTATATGGCCCCAACGATAACTTCGATCTCGCGAACGGCCATGTCCTGCCAGTGTTAATGCGCCGCATTCATGAGGCCAAGATGGTGGGAGCCCCAGCCGTAACGATCTGGGGTACGGGCCAGCCTCGACGTGAGTTTCTACACGTGGACGATCTTGCGGATGCAGTAGTTTTTCTAATGAAAAGCTACTCTGACCGCCCGCACGTCAACGTGGGCACCGGAATCGACGTCAGTATCCTTGAACTGGCCGAGGCCATTGCCGAGGTGGTTGGATACGAAGGTCGCTTTGACTTCGATAGGTCCAAGCCGGACGGTACTCCCCGCAAGGTGACCGATATCAGTCGCCTGCGCACGCTCGGCTGGCAACCGAAGGTCAATCTTCGTGAAGGGCTTCAGCAAACCTATACTTGGTTTCTTAACAATTTAGGGGCGCTCCATGTCCGGTAGAAGAAATTCGGACTGGGTGATCTTCCCTCGCGTTGGTGGACACCTTTGCTAAGCTCCTGCGGGAGTTGGAAGGTGTTTGATGACGAAGACGAGACGAGACTTTACCCCAGAGTTCAAACGAGAGGCCGTTGCACTTTTGGAGAGCAGCGGTCGACCTCTCATGCAGATCGCAACAGAGCTGGGGATTTCTCCCTCTATGCTGCGCAACTGGCGGGCGGTCGTGAATGGTGGTCCACCTCGATCCAGGGCTGGGAGCACAACCCCATCGCCCAGCGCCTCTCCCATGGCTTCTCCGGCCGATCAGGCGGCGGAGATTGCGCGGCTCCGGCGTGAGCTCGATCGCACGCGCATGGAGCGCGATGTGTTAAAAAACCGTCGCGGATCGGGTCCGCCTGTGGGGTCAGAAACAGCTTGCTGGTAGTCTGTTGCCGGAGGGGAGCGGCCGTTAGCTTATTGGTGGCTCATGACCCCGTTAAAAAACATGGTCCATGG
>NZ_VOSK01000431.1 GCF_009296175.1 Microvirga tunisiensis
CCCAACAGCTCCAGCACCAACCGCTTCAGATCGGCGTTCGACAGGCCATCAAGATCCGGGGCCGGTGACATGCAGGGGATTGAATCAGAATTGTCGCTGCGCCGGAACCCCGACCCGCCAGCTCAGCCCGGACTTTTGCCAATGTTACCGTCCGATGCTCTAAGCTTTTGGCTTATCGCATCTTTTCACGCAAAACCGGCTCACACTTTTGCGTTCGATGCACTAACAGCGCAGGATCATGCGCAGCGGCAGCCGCTCTCCTTTTGCTGCAACCGCCGTGGTTACGGATCCCCGCCTGCGCGGGGATAGCGATGGAGAGCTGGCTGCCGACTTATGCTTCCGACTTGGCGATCTCGGCCTCGACCTCCGCCGGGTCCAGATCGTAGAAGCGCGAGCAGAACTCGCAGGTGATGCCGATGCGGCCGTCGTCGCCGACCATGTCCTGGCGATCCTGCGGAGAGAAGCGGCGCATCATGCCCATGATGCGCTCATGCGAGCAGGTGCATTCCTCATGCACGTGCTGGCCCTCGAAGACGCGCACGCCCCGCTCGTGGAACAGGCGATAGAGAAGCGTCTCGCTGGAGACGGCCGGATCGATCAGTTCGTGATCCTCGACCGTCCCGACCAGGGACTTGGCTTCGAGCCAGGCATCGTCCTCCGAGGGCGATGCGAGATCGTTCGAGGGATGTCCCTCCGGGATGTCGCCCGGATGCAGATCGGCCTGCCGAAGGCGCTCCGACGAGGAGGGCAGGAACTGGATCATCAGGCCGCCGGCGCGATAGGTGTGGCGGCCATCCTCGAACTGCTCGGCCACGGCCAGACGCACCTGCGTCGGGATCTGCTCGGACTGGCGGAAATACTGATGCGCCGCCTCCTCGAAACCCTGGCCCTCGAGGGCGACGACGCCCTGATAGCGGCTGCGCTCGGAGCCCTGATCGATGGTCATGGCGAGGTAGCCGGAGCCGAGGAGTTCGCCCGTTCCCGGCGAGATCGACCCGAGAGCTTCGAGCCTGTCCTTGTCGAAACGGGCCGTGGCACGCAGGCGATCCGGTGCGTTGAAATCGACCACCACCATGTCGATGATGCCATCGGTCTTGGTCTGCAGCTGGAAACGTCCCTCGAATTTGAGGGACGCACCGAGCATGACCGTCAATGCGGCCGCCTCACCGATGACGCGGGCCACCATGTCGGGATAGCCGTGCCGGGCCAGGATGGTGTCGATGGAGGCTCCGAGACGCACCACGCGCCCACGCACGTCGAGAGGTTCGACTGCGAAAGGCAGAACGACGTCATCGTTTCCTGCAAGCGAAGCTGAACTCATGCGTTTGCTGCTCCGAGGCACCACGCCAGGATGCCCTTCTGCGCGTGAAGCCGGTTCTCGGCCTCGTCGAAGACCACCGATTGCGGACCGTCCATGATCTCGTCCGTGACCTCCTCGCCACGATGGGCGGGAAGACAATGCATGAAGACGGCGTCCTTGTCGGCCACGCCCATGAGCCTGCCGTTGACCTGGTAGGGCTTCAGCAGATTCTGACGGCGGAACTCGTCGTCGTCACCCATGGACACCCAGCAGTCGGTGATGACCGCATGGGCGCCCTCGGCGGCCTCGAACGCATCGGTGGTCACGCTGATCTTGGCCCCTTCCTGTTTCGCCCAGGACAAAAGCTCCGGGCGCGGGGCAAGTTCCGGCGGGGATGCGATCTTGAGCTGGAAATCGAGACGCGCCGCCGCGTGAACCCAGGAGGCGAGCACGTTGTTGGAGTCGCCCGTCCACGCAATCGTCCGGCCTTCGATGGAGCCGCGATGCTCCTCGAAGGTCATGATGTCGGCCATGATCTGGCACGGATGCGTCATCTTGGTCAGGCCGTTGATCACCGGGATCGAAGCATACTGGGCGAGCTCTGTCACCATCGCATGATCGAGGGTGCGGATCATGATGGCGTCCACGTAGCGCGACAGGACGCGCGCCGTGTCGGCGATGCTCTCGCCGCGGCCGAGCTGCATCTCCTTGCCGGTGAGCATCAAGGTCTCGCCGCCGAGCTCGCGCATGCCGACATCGAAGGAGACGCGGGTGCGGGTGGAGGGCTTGTCGAACACCATCGCCAGGATCTTGCCTTCGAGCGGCCGATCCTTGGCCTTCTCGCCGCGGCGGCGTCTGGACTTGATCTCGAGGCCGACATTCAGGAGGTGCCGGATCTCCGCGCCGGAAAAGTCGCTGAGATCGAGGAAATGGCGGGTCTTCATTGAACGGCTCCCGGCGGAACGGCGGTTTTCTGCTTAGCCTCGATGGCCGCGCAGGCATCATCCAGACGATTGATGGCTTCTCCGAGATCGGCTTCCGTGATGATCAGCGGCGGCAGAAGACGGACGACGTTGTCGCCGGCCCCGATCACGATGAGCTTCTGATCGCGGGCGGCGCTGACGAAGTCCGTATTGGGCACGACGGTGCGCAGGCCCATGATGAGCCCCTGCCCCCTCACCTCGGCGATGACGCTCGGATGGCGGTCCTTCAACTCGGCGAGGCGCTGCTTGAGCAGCAGGCCCTTGCGCTCGACGCTCTCCAGGAAGCCGGGTTCCAGGATCACGTCGAGCACGGCATTGCCGACCGCCATGGCGAGCGGATTGCCGCCGAAGGTCGTGCCGTGGGTGCCGAGCGTCAGGCCCTTGCCAGCCTCTGCCGTTGCCAGGCAGGCGCCCAGCGGGAAGCCGCCGCCGATGCCCTTGGCCACGGTCATGATATCGGGCGTCACGCCGCTCCATTCATAGGCGAAGAGCTTGCCGGTGCGGCCGACGCCGGTCTGGATCTCGTCGAAGATCAGGAGCAGGCCTTGGCTGTCGCACAGGGCGCGCAGCTCTCGCAGGAAGGCGTTCGACACGGACCTGACGCCACCCTCGCCTTGGATCGGCTCGATCATCAGGGCCGCCGTGTGCGGGCCGATGACGGCCTTCAGGGCCTCGAGATCCTCAGGCGGAACCTGGTCGAACCCCTGGACCTTGGGGCCGAAGCCTTCCAGATACTTGGCCTGTCCGCCGGCCGCGATGGTGCCGAGCGTGCGGCCGTGGAAGGCGCCCTCGAAGGTCACGATGTGGAAGCGCTCGGGATTGCCGTTCACATAATGATAGCGGCGCGCCATCTTGATCGCGGCCTCGTTCGCCTCGGCGCCGGAATTGGTGAAGAACACGAAATCCGCGAAGGTGCTGTCGACGAGGCGCTGGGCGAGGCGCTCGCCCTCCGGGATCTGGAACAGATTGGAGCTGTGCCAGATCTTGGAGGCCTGCTCGGTCAGGGCCTTGACCAGATGAGGATGGGCGTGGCCCAGGGCGTTCACGGCGATGCCGGCGCCGAAATCAAGGTATCGCTCGCCATCTCGGCCGTAGAGCCAGGGGCCCTCTCCCTTCTCGAAGGAAAGCTCGGCACGGGCAAAAGTCGGCAGCAATGGCGATGTCACGGGTTGTCTCCGCCTAGAGAGAGGCCCAAGGTCGCACCCGGGCCCGAAAAAGAAAGCGCCGCCCCAGCGAGGGCGGCACGGAGAGGGATTCTAACGAGGTGCGAGACCCTGTCAATTCAAGAGAAATGAAGTCACTCATCACAAGGAATTTTTGCCCCAGGCGAGTTCCTTGGGGAAAACGACGGGGCCTGTTCGGGGACTCTTGCGCCGGAGTCCACCCATCCTGTAACTTCGGGTCAGTCGAGTACGGCATTCGTGCAGCGGCTTTCACCCTCAGGAGCGACCTTCGCAACGCGGTCGGACACAAAACCCTGTCCGCGAGGCATCTGGGATTCTGGGCTGAGGCCAGCCACGATGGAGGCAAGTTTAAAAATGATGGATGCGGGCGGAACTTGGACGGACGAGCGGGTCGAGCTTCTCAAGAAGCTCTGGACCGATGGTTTGAGCGCGAGCCAGATCGCCGCCGAGCTTGGAAATGTGACCCGCAATGCGGTGATCGGTAAGGTTCACCGCCTCGGCCTCTCCGGCCGCGCCAAGGATGCGAAGCCCGCCGGCTCTGCCGCTGCCCGCCCGCGCAAGGCGACCCGCGCGCCGAGCGCGCCGGCCCCGATTGCGCCCCAGCCGCACAACAACAATGTGGTGTTGGCTCCGATCCCGACGGAGCCCGTGGCCGAGGAGCCCGTGGTGTTCGCCGACGACGACATTGCCATTCCCATGTCCGAGCGCGTGACCATCATGGACCTGCGCGAGTCCATGTGCCGCTGGCCCATGGGTGACCCGACGAAGCCCGAGTTCCGCTTCTGCGGCGCCCGCTCGATCACGGGCCTGCCTTATTGCAACCATCACGCGCGCATTGCCTACCAGCCGGTGGCCGACCGCAAGCGGGAGCGCAAGCTCGTCCGCGCCTAAAGGCATTTTTTCCGATCAAAGGCCGCGCTGTCGATTTCAGCGCGGCCTTTGATCTGTCTGTCTTTTGAGGCGTTAGGCACTCACGGCCTGCTCCTCGCGAGCGAAGGTCTCATCGAAGGAATAGCCGGCGCCACGCACGGTTCGGATCGGATCGGGCCGGCGCGGCAGGTTGATCGCCTTGCGCAGGCGGCCCACATGCACGTCCACGGTGCGCTCGTCGATATAGAC
>NZ_VOSK01000432.1 GCF_009296175.1 Microvirga tunisiensis
ATCTCGCCCGGGCGGAGTTCGCAACGCTGCGGTTGCGCCTGCTCAAGATCGCCGTGCGGGTGCAGGAAACCACCAGCCGCATCCGACTGGCCTTTGCCTCGTGCTGTCCGGAAGCGGATCTCGTCCGGCGTCTTGCGAGCGCTCTGGCACCCCAGCCCCGGGCGGCCTCGCCCTGAGCGCCGGGGCTGCCATCGCCCCGGTCATCCCATCCCGTCCCTGCCAACGCGTTCCCCACGTTCCAGACCTTGCCGCGGTGAAAGAAACGCAGCGGATCGGCACGCCCGCGCTACCAAATAGGCCCCGAAACAAACTCTGGTGAATAGGAACGGCTAGACCTCTCACAAATCTCAAATGTTTCGCATCGGAGTTTTGCAAATGTGAGCGGCTCGAGCAGCTGGCGCACACACCCACTCGCATAACTCAATACATTTGCAACAAGCTACCCTTCTAACAGCGCGGATTACTGTCGACGCTAGCTTGCTAGCGCCCCCAACCACCGCCTTTGTCGTCCCTGTAGCCCCCTATAGGTGCAAGTATCAGATGGCGGAGCATCCCATATGGCGTGCCGCGCTATCTTGCTTCAGGACTTCGAAGCTAGTGTAGGTGGGAGGCCATGAAGAGATGACCTGCTGATCCAGCTCGACGTCGGGATTGCAAAAGCCCTAGAGCTTAGAGGCACGGCGACGAAAAATGGAAGGGGCAAATGCGTCGATTGGAAATGCTGCCGTTAAAGCAAGGAGCGGAAGTTCTACCAACTTCCGCTCCTTGCGATTAGAGACCGATTGCGCCCGGCCAAAGCCTGGCTTTGAATCACCCGGCTCGCATCAAGCGAGATTGACATTGCCAGATCGTAAAAATTCCAAGAAACTCTTGCCCCTGTATTTCAATGTCTGCTGAATGCTAAGTAGAGTGGCATAGTCGCGGGTTCCATTTGCGGTACTCGTGACCATGACATTTCGAAGACGCGTAAACGCACGGACCGCATGCTCTGCATTGTTATTGTTCCAGGGCACGTCGTCGTGGTCGAGGAAAGTAAACAGTTTGTTCACATTCTTTTCGAGTCTCTTTTGAAGTCCCAATGCAACCTCCGACCGGCAGTCACGCGCTCTGGTTTGCTGAAGGAAAGCCTCCGCCTCTCTTTTGTGCTTTCGGAGATGCCACGCCTTGAGTCCATATCGGTCTACCGTTTCAACGATGCGTCGCAGTAGGCTCCCAAACTGCGACGCGATCTGACTTAGCTCATCGTTATACGGGTTCTTCAGAATATCTTCGTTAATGTCTCGCAGGGAATGAATAAGGCACTTTTGTTGGGCGCACCCAATTGAGTCGTATGCACCATAAAAATCGGACACCAAGACGCCTTGAAAATCTTTGAGCACGTCTTCTAGGATACTAGCGTCGCGTGACGGTGAGTATACATAAGCAACCGACTTCAGGTTCGTGAATATCCAGACATAATGCCCTCCGCCATAAACGACACCCTTGGTTTCGTCTGCATGGACAAGCGCCCCTGTTCGTATCTCGTGGAGGATACTCTTGTAGGTAGCTTCATATTTCGCTGCCATACTCAATTTGATTTGAGCAATGGAGTGTACCTTCACGTTGATCTTGAACAACGTGCGTAAAAAATCAGAAACTTGGTGGTGAGACAGGCGAAGTTCTATTATCAGGTAGACGACGTAGGCGCACAGACCAGGTCCCAATTTTGACGGCGCTGGGCGAAATGTCTTTTCAGCTTTACATACGCCGCATCGATAGGTTCGGTACAAATATCTGACAACGTGTCGCTTGCTTCCCTTTGTCGTGAACTTGAGATCGATGACCACCTGAGTTCTCGCGTTCCTACCCTTCCAGATCGTAGCCGATCCGCAATTCCAGCAGGAGGAGGGCTTATCATTCTCGATCCGAACCTCCTTATCAATTGGTACGGTTGTCTCGCACCTCCATTTCCCTCTGTTTGTTCCTGATCGTTTGTTCGAGTTTCCAGAACGCACGTAAACCTTAGATCGTTGGTAATCCCAATAAGCGGCCTTATTGATCCTCTCAAAATCAGGAAGGGCGCTCGCAAACTTGCCAAACGTCCTTTGGAAGCCGACTTCCAGTGAACCAACGTCAACTGAATTTAGATTGAATGATGTAGTTTCCTCTCTCCTTGTGCATAGCTGTTGCAGCGCTTCGTAGACCAACTCGGCTGCCCTGCAATCTTCCAAGTTATATTCAATTAGCATCTGTTTTAGCGATGATTCATGGAAGAGTTCCCACTCAGCTCGCCAATAAAGTGCTTTAGCGCCCGATGCCCCAGGTTGGGACCAATCGAAGCCGAGATAACGTGCGATCTCTTTGAGGCTATTCGTGTAAGTTGGGAAGTAAATTCTCGCATATAGAAGACTTGCAAGATTGATAGTTGATTGGAATGTTACGTCAGGCTGATCAACGCCATGGGAAAGTTCACGGTAGCGTTGTTGCATCTTGTTTAGAAACTTGGCCTCATAGCTTCCGTAGTGCACAAGTCGAGGTTCTTTAATTGATCTGAGCGCTAGCAAGCATTCCCGCCACATCTCCTGCTCACCCTTGCAATCATTTGCCCAAAAAGAACGCTCCATATATTCGTTGTCTTGCTTGTACCTCAACCCAATCAGGTAGTACGTATCGCGATCTGGTATGCCTTCTACATCAATGTAGACAGGCGTTCCCCCCGTGGGGATGACCGGTGTTCCAACGACGTGGATTTGCGCCTTCTTGATGGCTAATGCCTTCAGTTTGGGATCGTGTCTGACGGGATGTTTGTTGGAGTTTACGTTTGTCAGCTTTGCACGCCGCCGTCGGCGCGGTCGATAGCCATACGAAAGCTGGGTAATTGTGAATACACCTTTCTCGTTGAGTTTCCTGCGCTCCTTTTCGCTTAGAGGTGAGACAAGACTCAAGTCATCACTACTGATTGCGCGCTCCCGGCAGCGAGCTTGAAAATCACACTCGGAGCAATGTTTGTTCAGAACCAAGGGAGGCTCTGCACTTTCGAGCCCCCATATTTGGTCCAGGATTCTGCTGGCTTGGCTAAGGTAAATGGCAAGCTTGACCTGCTTCACGCGGGGCAGCTCGCCATGGCAGATCCACCCAAGGTCAGGAACCCTTCCGGTGACCTCGGATACTGCCAACGCCGCGAATCCTAGAACAATTCTGTCAGAGGCCGTCACCCTCTCGTGCGGCGAGTAAATCAACGGAAGATAGGTGCATTGATCCTTAGGAAATGAAATTGCCGCTAGCTGAGATGAATGCGGTCCCGGCCTTGGGTTGTATACGGCAGCATGGCAGTCAACCGAGCAGATACACTGCCGTGGATCCTCGGTCGTGTATGGGATCGACGTGAATGGAAGTAACACATTATTAGCACCCATTCGCAGGGCAGCCGCAGCCTTGGCACGGTATGCTTCCAAGATGCGTTCGGCGGTCTGGCTGAAGAATGCTGGGGGCTCAGGCACCTCCTTCTTGGATAGGACGTATTTTGTCTTGCAATTCAAATATGATGCGAACATCGTCAGGCTGACAGGAAATGATGCTGCGGACATGTGTCTAATCCTTTGATAGAGCAGCGTCTACCAAGTTTAGACCAGATTAAGCATGAATAGTGGCAAGTGCTTGAGCTGATCACCTTTGCCAACATTTGGTCTATTCACTCTTCATGATGCCCGCTCCAAGGGCATCCATTGGTCCCGGCTGGCGCAAAATCGACAGAGTGCTCAGTCCTGCCGAGCTGAGACAACAGGCACTCGTTGCAACCATAAAGACGTGATCCTAGACCGGCTGTACGAAGCTGCTGCCTTCCTTTGCTGCGTCATCATCGCCACGGACCTTATCGACGTTCGCCCGACCGCGGTTTAATGTGCATCAAGTGGCCAATCAAAAACGGCCGAAGGTCAGGACTGAGTCACGAGCGACCTATAAGCGCGGCCGTTTTAAGATCGGCTGACTGCGCGGCTGCGGACGTTCGGCCCGATAGTCGGCTGACTTCAAATCATTTCCAGCATGGTCATGAGCGATGATGACGCGAGAGGTGGCCTTTCTGACCCAGCTCGACGTGACCGTTGAACAGCAAACTTATACGATTAGGAGTTCAGGGCGCGAGTCTACCTGTTCTCTTTACTGGCGACACCATTGAGCCAGCGCTCACCGGCGCGATTTGGGCGGGCATCTTCAGTTTCCCATACGTCCACCACCTGGACAGGCAAACCCGTCAGAGCACTGCGAAGCGTTCTCTCATTGTGATCAACAAATAGCCGTCCGCGGGCTACGCGCTCCCCCTCCCCTAGCTTGAATGACATGAACCAAGCCCCGCCCGGTCGCATTGCCTCGACGATTCGGGACGCAACCACGGCAAACGATGATGAGGGAACATGCAACAGCGACGCGCAAGCCCAGATCCCATCGAAAGAGCTGGCTCGGGAAATTTGGACAGCGGGATAAGTGGAGTTTCTGCCTGAGAGCAGCCAGAATGGCTGCTGAACAGGAGAGACGATGAGCAAGAGACCCCGCCGGAACCACTCTCCGGCTTTCAAA
>NZ_VOSK01000433.1 GCF_009296175.1 Microvirga tunisiensis
GCGAGATCGAAGCAGTGCACGTCACCAAAGGGAGACAAAAAGGTCTACGCGTCAAAGTGATAGACCATCAGCGGGGGCTCTTCGAGCAGACCTCATGAACCAGGGGGCATTATGAAGCGGGATCCAACGAAGCCATAGACCATGCTGAGCCCGAGGCCCGTACCCTTGCCGCTCTCCTTCGTGGTGAAGAAGGGCTCGAAGACACGCTGCGCCACCTCTGGAGGCATGCCGGTTCCCGTATCGCTAACTGCGATCAGGACGTATTCGCCGGGTGCCACGGCTTTTCCCTCTTCGAGAACCCGGTTCCCGACGGCAATCGTCAGATCGCCACCCTCCGGCATGGCGTCGCGGGCATTGACCGCCAAGTTGAGGAGCGCAGCTTCGAACTGGGCCCGGTCGACCTGGATCGGCCAGATGCCCTCCTCTGCCCGAAGGCTCACTTTGACGCCTTCGCCAAGCGTGCGCTGCATCAGATCGAGCAGTCCCGGAAGGAGGGCATTCACGTCAAGGGCCGAGACCTGCAGGGGCTGACGGCGCGAGAAAGCGAGGAGCCGATAGGTCAAGCCGGCACAATGTTGTGCGCTCTCCATCGCCATCCGAACGCGCCGCTCGGCCTTGTCATTGCCCTGGATCGATTTCTTCAGGAGGTCGAGATTGCCGATGACGACGCTCAGCATGTTGTTGAAGTCGTGGGCAATGCCGCCTGTGAGGCGGCCGATCGCCTCGAGCTTGCTGGCGTGGAGCAGGTTCTGCTCCATCTGCTTGCGCTCGGTGATATCGAACCACATACCGAAGAATTCCCGCGGGCGTCCCTCTTCGTCGCGCATGAGCACGGTCTGATCGAGGAAATGGCGTTCCGTCCCATCGGCGCAGCGCCATCGATACTCCAGGCTGACGGGGCCGTCCTCGGCCAAATCGAGAAGCTGAGCCAGAACCCGGTCGTGATCCTCCGGGTGGAGCCGGGACGACCAGAAATCCGGCCGCTCGAGAAAGGCCTCCGGCCTGAAGCCGGTGATCCGCTCGATGCTCTCGTTCGTGAAATGGAGTCGCCGGTGGTCCTCCCTCACGGAGGCGGTATAGAGCGCGATTGGCAGCGACTGGAGAACGAGGGACTGGTGCTCCTCGCGCCGCCGCAGGGCCTGCTCCGCCTTCAGCTTCTCGCTGCGGACCCGCAGGTTCTCCATGAGCAGTCGCTGCTCCTCCTCGCTCTGCCGGCGGATCTCTTCTGTCTTGCGGTAGAGGTCGACGAAGATCTCGACCTTGGATTTCAGGATCAGCGGCTCGACCGGCTTGAACACGTAGTCCACCGCGCCCGCCGAGTACCCCTTGAAGACATGCACGTCGTCCTTGTTGACGGCAGTGAGGAAGAGGATCGGCACCCGCGCCGAGCGCGGCCGGGCTCGGATCAGACCGGCGACCTCGTAGCCGTCGAGCCGCGGCATCTGCACGTCGAGCAGGATAAGGGCGAAGTCGTCCTGCAACACTTGTCGCAAGGCCGCCTCGCCGGAATCAGCCGTGACGATCTCGATCCCCGGCGAGCGCAGCACTTCTTCGACCGCGAGGAGATTTCTGGGATCGTCATCGACGACCAAAATCTTGGCAAGGATCACATCCGACAAGGGGCGAACTGAACCTGGGCGGAGTGCGCCTGGGTTCGACACCACCTGCCTCTCATCTTCCAGCATGAATTCAGCCTGACTTCCACTCGCGAGGGATGGGCTTGTTATCAAAGCGCGAGATTTGAGCCTAGTGACCCAAGCTTGCGTGGTGGTCGCACCTGGGCCTGTTGGTGGGCGACGGGCGTGGCGTTCTGGCCCAGCGCATCAAAGCCCAGAAGCCGGACCTGCCGATCATATTGGCCGCCGGCTTTGGCGACATGCCGTCGAGCGCGCATCCGGACCTGATCCGGCTCAACAAGCCGGTTGAACTGACCACCCTCGCCCGCGCGACGGGCGAGGCCCGAAGCCGGCAGGCTGGAGGACCGTGGTGCCGGTCCCCAGCAGGGATGAACGCTGGCGGCCCCGCCCGTGGGGCGGGCCGGGACTGGCTCCTTGAGGATGGTGCTGCTGCTACCGCCGCCGCACGACGCGCCGCGGGCGGTTGTCACCCTGGACCTCATCGACAACGCCGCCCGGGGCGCCAGCGACCGCGCCGGCACCGGCACCGACCACGGCCCCGACCGGCCCTCCGACCACCGCCCCGGCGGTCGCGCCAACGGCCGTGCTGGTGGACTGCTGGCGTGTAGCGCAGGCGCCCGCTAGAAGACATAGGACCGTCACGAACACGCGTTTCTGCATGAACTTTCTCCAACCGATCCGACCGTGGATCCCCTGACTACTCCGGGAAAGCTGGACAGTTCGGCAATGGCATTGAAAAGCGGCATCGATCCCGAGCATGGCCATGTTATCAGATCCGGCGGGGAGTCACTGGGCTCAGGAGCATTGAGCGGAACGGCCGCTGGCAAGCCGGCGTTGGAGAACAGAACCTAACCTAGGTTAAGGGAGGCCACCCATGCGCCTCATTCCGATTAAGCTCTTGGTCACTGGCGTTGCCATGGCCGGCCTGCTGGCAGGCATCGGACAACCGGTGCGGGCGCAGGGGCAGCCTCAGACTTCCGAAACCCTCAAATCCGACAGCACCGGTCCCCAAGATCCCCGCTCCACCGGCTCGGTGGGGCGCTCGACCGCGCCGCTGAGCGACAAGCTCGACCGTACGGATGGGGTGATCCGTCCGCCGGCCAATATTGCGCCAGAGATGTCGGTCCGCCCCCCGGTGCCGAACCCCGGCACGACGCGGGTCATCCCGCCCCCGGGTTCCCCAGGCGGGGATCAGACCTTTGAGCCGAAGTGACAACCGCCTCCTGAACCCGCCATGCCGATCGCACCTGACGCTGCCCCGCTCGACCACATCATCGAACTCGCCAATGGGATCATCGACGAGTGTCCCTCCTGCGCGGGCACAGCATCGGAGATTGTCATGTGGGCTAACGAGATCCGGGAGCACCGGCCCAGCCGTGAGGAGCTGACGGCCCTTGTTGATGCAACCTGCCCCGGCCCGCCGGCCGATCAGAGGACCCTGCTGATCGACGGGCTGCGGGCGTTTGTTCGCTTCGCCGAGACCTGAACCGTTCCACGGAACAGGCTTCGCACCGGGACGTTTCCGCGCCTGAGGGCTGTTCCAAAGCCCATCATGAGGATCGCCGGCCTATAGCCTGCACTCAGGCGGGGCAGGTGGGACGAGTGAACCGCCGCGCGGTCTGCGACGGCATCGAGCAAACAGGAAAGGTTGGCTTCCTGTAGGAGAGTTGCTGCTTCCAATCCATCCACGACCGGAGACAGTTCATTGGTCGACCTGGGCTCATGGCACGACATCGTCCTCCTTGGTGGCGCCGTCCTCGTCATGGTGGTGATCTGCAGCCTGGAAGGATGGATGCGGTAGGGGGAGAAACTTGGATGGATAGCGAGAGACAGCAAGATCCAGCCGGGCCACGTTTCAAGGACTGAACCAGATGAGGGCTGGGTTCACATCCGAGACAATCGAAACCGACGACACGCGCATCTTCGTGTGCTGGGCGGGAATGGGACCGCCGCTTCTGCTGCTGCATGGCTTCCCGCAGACCTATCTGATGTGGCGCGAGGTGGCGCCCCGGCTCGCCCACCGCTTTACAGTCATCTGCCCCGACCTGCGCGGTTATGGCCGCAGCGGCTGCCCCGTCTCTCGTCCGGATCATGCGCCCTACGCCAAGCGGGCGATCGCGCAGGACTTAGTCGTCGTGATGGAAAAGCTCGGGTTCGAGACCTTTTCGGTGGCGGGTCATGATCGTGGCGCCCGGGTGGCCTACCGCCTCGCCTTTGACCACGCCGGGCGGGTGGAACGTCTCGCCGTTCTCGACATCGTTCCGACCGCCGAGGTCTGGGAGCGGGCCGACAAACGGTTTGCCTGCACCTACTGGCCGTGGTCACTGCTGGCTCAGTCTGAGCCGCTTCCGGAACGGCTCATCTTGGCGGCCCCTGAGGCGATCATCGACGATGCGCTCGGTAGCTGGGGGTCACGTTCGACCGCTTTCAGCCCTGAGGTGCGGGCGGCCTATATCGCTGCGCTGCGCGATCCTGCACACGTGCATGCCATCTGCGAGGAGTATCGAGCGGCAGCAACCCTCGACCATGAGCACGATGCGGAGGACCGCAGAGCCGGACGTCGGATCAAGTGCCCAACGCTCGTGCTCTGGAGTGGTCACGGGCCACTGGACACGTGGTACACCGACGTGGGTGGCCCCCTCGCCTTGTGGCGCCTGTGGGCCGATGATGTCGGCGGCGGACCTCTTAAAGCCGGTCACTTCTTTCCTGAAGAGATTCCGGACCGAACGGCACAGGAACTCATGAGCTTCTTCGCAGGATCGTGAATCGCCAGCAGGGCGCTTGGTCGGCCACAACAGCCGAAAGCTGCCAGACCTGGAACTCCAGGCGCCATCGCGGACCTAATCCGCCCACCTTGGTCTCGATCGCTCACCGTCGCGGTTCTGCGTGTTCTG
>NZ_VOSK01000434.1 GCF_009296175.1 Microvirga tunisiensis
TGCGGATGAAGGGAGTGCATCACGTCCTCCTGCGGTGAGAAGCTCGGCGTCGCAGGCCGTCAAAGCGCCAAGTGTACTCCTCAATGGCGTAACGCACCCGATCCCAACAACGTTCCGCCACCAAACAACTAGGAGATGGCCCCAGCGTGTCATCATTTGGACCTGATCGCGGCTCATCAGATCGGCAAGGACGAGCCCCTCGGCAATACCTTTTAGGTATGCCTCATTGACCGGATCACCTCTTCCGGCAGCGGATTGGCTTAGATCACCCACGAGACGAATGATTTTTGCGATCTCGTCGCTGTTTTTGTCGTTCACGCAGGCACTCTTGGGGAAGGCTTCAAGACTCGACAGCTTGGGGCAGATCGAGCCTTACCCATGGGCGAAATTCCTTACCTTTCCGTTCCCCCTCCTTCTGTCCTCGACGATGTCGGAGGAAGGGATCGGATAAGGGTGAACGAGGGCTTGAGGCCGAAGTGCCTAAGCAGCTTCTCGGCTCTGCTCCATTTCGTCGAACTGTTCCCGATCGCCAATTGTCCGTTCCATCTGTTCCGGCAAAGAGTTCATGAGCGTGGCGAAGGCCAGCAGATCCGTCTCGGCGGCAGCGAGCAGTCTGGAGAGCGTTTCCGTCGATGGCCAGCGCTCTCGCCCATCGGAACTTACCCGCTTGGACGGGTTGAGCGAAGTCGCATCCAACCCAGCTTTTCGAGCGAGGCCAGACGTCGAAAGCCCGGATCGCTCGGCGAGCAAATCGATGGCCTGCCATAGATCTTCATGAGCAAACATCAGTTCTATCCGTACGCAATTATCAACGAATCAACGATGGTTGCGCCTATAGGGTACGAAACTGGCCTGAAGGTTGCGCACGGCTTACATCATTCGCCGCCTCCTCATCGCCAAGAGCTCGACGCCGAGGTCGAGTTTCCCAGATTTGATCATGCGGACGAGTGCCCGATAGTACCCTCCGGGATTCTTGATCCGGCTTTCTCCGCCATGCTTTGCGAGGTCATCCTCGTAGAGCTGCAGCGTATAGATCACGGCGATCGCCGTCCTGACGGTCCCGATGTCCTCCACCGCCTCGGCCCAGGCGCTCTCATGCGCCCCAAGGGAAGCGCGCAGGTAGCGGCCGGCGGAGACGATATCCGCCAGATCCCGCACCGGCTGGCCGAAATCGCTGAGGGTTGGGCAGGCCTCAAGGATCAATTCCGGTGATAGGTGCTCCGAGGTTTGTTCGGTTGGACGAACTGCCTCAGCTTTCTTCGGAAAGCCTTTGTTACAAGACTCGCTAGGAGATCCGTTGTTGTTATTAGTGTGACGGCATTCTTTGCCCCCATTGCCAGCATCAAAGAAAGCTTTCTCGCAGAGTGTCCTCAGGTCTTTCCACTCGTCGAGAGCATCCAGCGGCATCGCCTTGGAGACGCGCAAAGGCGTATGGGCTTTCAGAGTCCTGAGACGATCCTCAAGATCGGAGCGATCCAGATCCGGATAGTGCTCGGCAAGGGCGGACAAAGCCTCCTGGGCGGCCCGACGGGCGATGGTGATCTCGTCGAATGCGCGCTTGCGGGCTTCACGAACCTGTTTCTGTTCGATGAGACGCTCGGCCCACTCCCCTCGCCTGGCGTAGACAGGGGTCAGGTCGAACCCGAAGGCGTCGACGATCTCGCCTGCCAAGTCTTTGACAGCAAAGCGCTTCCCGTTGGGCGATTCCTTCGGGACGATCAGTTGCTGGTCGATCAAAACTCTAAAGGCATAGCGGACTGCCCGTTCGGACAGGCCGGTGCGGCTCATGAGGTAGTCGTTCGACGGCCAGACAAGCAGCCGCTCCCACTCCTGCTCGCCCCAGCAGGCGACGAGCTCGGACAGAACCGATCGGGGTCCGTTCCGCAATTCCAGGGCCTTGGCGGCGTCCCGAGCCGCCGCAGATAGTTCTTTCCGCGTTACCGTGCGCCCAGCGTCGAGCGCAAGTTCTCTCGCGGCCAAAGCAGCATGTCTCAGCCGCCGGCCTCCTGACGATGCGAGTTGCATCGTACCCTCCATGTTGAGGGCAAAGCGGGAGCGTTCACCGAAACCGATGCTCTTGACACTCAGCTTGTCGGGATGGCATAAGGAAGGTGCTTAATCATTCCATATGCCCACCCTCGCGGTGGTCTCCAAAGGCCCTCGAAGTGTCCAGCTTCGTGGGCCTTTTGCTTTGCCTAGTTTACGTCACGACATTTCGCTCCTTTCGGGCAAATGTGGCCTCGAGGGCATGGGTGATTGCTTCCTGCCGGTTCCTGAAACGACCGCTTTCGATGGCTTCATCGATCGCAACCCTAAGAGAACCGGGCACCCAAACGTTCATCTCGTGGTCTCCCCGCTCACGGCGAGACTTACGAAAGCGCTGAACACGTTCAGTATGCTTTGCATCAGGCATGGCATCCACCCATTACACTCGTGCCATCACGAGTGATGCCCGATTCCAGTTAGGGTGTGGAGTCGGCTAGCAAGAATCCATTCACAATAGATCGATTCAGCGGTGGGAAACTTCTTTGGCTGGAATCATTTAGCCCGAAAGGGCGAGTCAATTCGCATGTAAAGGCCCGGTTCCGGGTGATTCCAAGTTACACACTTGATTCGATGTCGCGTAGTATTCAGCCCGAAGTTCGACTCGCGATCCGGCATTATGATTCGGACGCGCAGCTGGAGGCATAGTTAAAGACTGTTAACGGAACTGTTCTGCAGCTTGGATATTTGAACTAGATTCTAGGCCGCCATAGGCAGGTCTGTTTTGGTCGGACGCGGCAGTCCCTTATCCATCCGCCGGCGGATCTCCTGGCGCGTGGAATGCGTCCCGCACGGGAAGACGTAGGCATGGTTCCCGTTGTGCCGCATGCGCCGGAAGGGCCCCTCCTGCAGGGCTCGACGGATGTAATCCGCCTCCGGTTCGCCAAGAGCGCGCGCTGGGGCTCCATGGGAGCGGAGGAACTCATAGGCGTAAGCAGCGCCCCGTTCGCCGTTCCGGAGCTTCGAGAGAGCGCGGGGAGAGACAATCGAGCCGTCGCGTGTCAGCCAATGGGTGCGAGGTGTGCCCCGTCCGACATAAATACTTGAGAACGCAACATAAATCTGCCCTATATGCCCGGCGTGAATGAGCGTCCCGGCCGAGGTGGTTCTGGGCATCGGGTCGCTATACGAGAGAC
Organism: Microvirga tunisiensis; assembly: GCF_009296175.1. GTDB lineage: Bacteria > Pseudomonadota > Alphaproteobacteria > Rhizobiales > Beijerinckiaceae > Microvirga > Microvirga tunisiensis. The sequence continues at coordinate 3,180 of NZ_VOSK01000434.1, forward strand.
ACAGATCATACAATGGGCGGCGATCCGCCCGCTGCTTGTCCTGGGCGAGGAGCCGGAGAGCTCTTGATAAGAAGAAGGTTTCTCCGTTGCCTCCCACGTGATCCTTGAGAACAAATCGGCCGAGTTCACAGAATTTCGCCGCGGGAGTTGCACCATAAGCGGCGGCGGCCCTCGGTTGCATGGGAACGGAGAAGACAGCGACCCCGACCAGTTCCTGCTGGAAGGCAGCGGTTCTCTCGAACAAGCCATAGGCCGCGATCGCGGCCGGATAGGAGCCTGAATAGTGATGTCTGATCACGAAGTCTCTGGCGGCGGCGTCTCCGATTGGCGCGACAGAGAACTTGCTGGGGTCAATCGGCTCCTGAGAGGGACGGTAGGACGCGCGGCGGCTATTCCACCGCATCGATAGGTCGAAGAGCGATAGCTGGGTCATTTCCAAAGATGATTTGAGAGGGGAAGCTTGGAGAGCTGGTTAGAGGCGGCGCCTACCGCGACGGCCGAAGCCGAAAACAGAAAACCCTGCGCAGCGGGGGCTATGCTACGCAGGGTTCTCGGAGGACAGGATCAGTCAGGTTGATCCTTGAGGCCAGAGGTAGGCTCCGGCCCTTAACAAAAGATTATTGTGACGCGGGATCCACAGGCAGGAGCCTAAATGGCGTGATGGCAGTGTGTGGGATCGCTGCACTATACCGGACCTGGCCTGTGATCTTGAATATTGGGAACCAAGGGACCACACCGGCATCCCATTCGGCTTGCGTGTACCCCTGAGCCAGGATGTCGTCGGCCATGGTTTGAGCTTCTTGATCCATATCAGGAAGAAGGAGTTGCTGGTCTATGACCGAGGAATCGACTGCAAGGATGATCCAGTCAACGGGCCACTCTTCCCCACGATTGCATTCAGCATAGTTGGTGGCGATCCCGATCTCGTCGGTCAGGAAGACAACAGGCACATCCTTACTCGAATGCATGCTTGGTTTCAGGCCATGGTCTTTGATCTGACCATGAACATCGGGATCCCAGATGCCGTGATTGACTGTGGCTTTAGGATCGTATCGATAAAGAGGAGTCGCGTGATAGAGGGCACGGGGGAGAACAGCTGTCATCAGAAAACCAAAACCCCGCGCAGCGATGGAGCAGCTGCACGGGGTTCATTGGATTAAGGTCCACTGAGCGAAGACCTCAATGTCAGGGTGGCAGAGTATGGTTAATTGTCTGGATGCGAGACCTCCTTGGCATGAGCGATGACCTGGAGGGCTGGCGGCAACGCGTCTGCATCGGGTGGCTTGTAGCGGCGGTTGGCGAGCTTCGGCTCGGCAGCCAGGCGGCTTCGCA
>NZ_VOSK01000435.1 GCF_009296175.1 Microvirga tunisiensis
ATAGAGACAAGTATCCATAGCGGGGCTCCTCAACCGTTGCACACCCCGCATCCGCCTCATCAATCTTCACGAAAGCTATTCCAAATCAAGCACTTGAAGCGAGTAATAAAATTGCTCACCAGCCTCTAACCGACAGCCGCACGACGGCGAATCTCACGTCTTCGCGTCTGCTACCTACCGTTTCGTAGCCATGATCCAGGGTTGTGCTGTAACCGCTAGTACAGCGAAGACGCTTTCTTCGACGCCTGTGAGTACACCACACCTATTGCCGAGCTTAAGGTCAGACACAATTCGTGATTGGTTCGCTTCCGTTCATCTCAGGTACGCTACAGGACATGCGATTCAGTCCATTGCGCGATCAATCTTCCAGGTTAGGTTCTGCTTTGACGTCTCGACCGCGCTGCATGGGCCGAGTTCACGGCTGAGTTTCTGGTACGAGAGGGAAGCATGGCACACTGGTGGCGACATACCCTCATTGCGATAGCAGGCCTTGCGGCTGCCTTTCCCCTGCGCGTTCAACTCGATCTCGGCCACGGATCCACCCTTCCCATCATCAACGGGTCTGCGTTTGCCAAGGGCGAGGGCGGAAACGGTGACGGGAACGGGAATGGCGGCAATGGCAATGGAGGCAGTAAGGGCGACGGTGGCGGAAACGGCGGGGGCAACTCAGGAAACGGCAATAGCGGCGGCAAGGGAAACTCTGATGGCGGACGCGGCGGTGGGAACGGAAACGCTGGCGGGAACGGAAATGGAGGTGGTAACGGCAACGGTGGTGCGAGCGGAAACGGTGCTGGCAACGCAGCAGGTGGGAGCAACGGGAATTCTGATGGCGGCGGACGTGGCGGCGGCAATGGAAGCAGTGGAGGCAAAGGCGGCGGAGGTGGCAGTGCCGGCAATCAGGGGAATGCTGGTGGCGGCGGAATTGGCAACAGCAACGGCGGCGGCAACGCAGGCGGCGGGAACAGCGGTGGCTCGGCTGGCGGCAGCGCAGGAAACGGCAACAGCGGAGGCAACGGGAAATCTGATGGCGGCGGGGCTAGGGGCGGTGGCAACGGCGCCGGAAACGGAAACAACGGTGGAAATGGGGGCAACGGAGGCAAAGGCGGCGGAGGAGGCAATGCGGGCAATCAGGGAAACGCTGGCGGTAGTGGCAACAGCAACAACGCCGGCAACGGGAACGGCGGCAGCAAAGGCAATTCCAACGCTGGAGGTCTCGGCGGCGTAGGCGGCGGAGCTAGTCATGGAAACAGCGGGAGTGGCGGTGTAGGCGGGGCTCCTGGAGGCTCGGGTGCAGCCCCCGGTAACGGGGCCGGCCGTAGCAACGGCGGCGCAGGTGGCCTCAGCGCCGATCAAGGCAGCAACGATACTGGAGCCAACAGCGGCAGGTCCGCAGGCAAAAGCAACAATGCTGGCGGGAGCAGCGGCAAGGCGGCGAGCGGAGGCCGCACCGTAGCTGGCCGCACCGCTCATGCAGCCAACTCAGGATCCAGCAAGAACAAGGCCGGGGCGCAGGCTGGCACCGGCACCGCAAAGGCTGGTGGCAAGGCTGCCTCTGGCAGCAGCACCGGAAGCGCCGGTAAGGCCGGTAACAGCAAAAGCCAACGTGGCAGCCCAAAGGCAACGGCGCGCATCAACCCTGCTCCAGCGAGCCAAGGCAAGGCCGCAGCCAATCGGCCGACAACCAGCCGGACCAAAGCCGTCTCTAAGACACCAGTGACATCGAAAGCGCTAATCAAGGCGGGGGCGGAAGTCAGTGCCCCCACCAGCCCGACATCAATCCATCAAGGCACAGTTCCCGCGCCCGATCCGCCAACATCGACCCAGGCCCAACCAGTCACTTCAACGCCAGCACCATCACAGGTTTCGGCCCCGACGGAGCCCGTCCAATCCGGCGCTCTCACCAGCCCTCTTTTGACGAGCCCAGCTACGGTTCCCACTCCTGACCAGCAAACATCGGGCCAGACCCCAGCGACCTCTCTGGCCCCGTCAAACACCAGCCCAGCTCCACTGAGCCAAGGCGCTGTCACCGCATTGGAGCAGCAAACACCGGTCCAGGCCCAGGCGATCTCCGCGCCACCGGTGACATCACAAGCTTCAACTCCGATCGGGACCGTACAATCTAGTGCCCTCAGTACGGCCGACGTCGTTGACTCCCGGCCGAAGCCGCGTCAGTCCACAAACTTCATCGTGGCGTCAGGCCTGTCGCGCGAGGATCTGGCCAAGCTCACCGCCCAGGGTTTCCAGATCGAGACCCAGACGCAAGGCACCATTGCCCCTCAGGTCGTCAGGCTGCGTATTCCGCAAGGCACCTCCCTGACTCAGGCCCGGCAAACCATCCAGTTGGTCGATGTGCGAGCCGCAGCGGACTTCGACCATTTCTACTATCTTGATGACGGCTCGGAGACGTGCACCGGCGCTAAGTGTATGGCAACCGCCCTCGTGAACTGGTCAGCGTCCAATGCCGCTCAATGCGGCCCTCCCCCGCTCATCGGCCTGATCGACACGGGCATCGATGTCGCGCATGAAGCCCTCAAGGGTCAGGCGGTCGAGGTTCTGCGGCGGCCTGGGAGCCATGCCGACGCCTCGTTGCAGGAGCATGGCACCGCGATTGCCGCTCTCCTGGTAGGGCGACGAGGAAGCCCAACGCCAGGCCTGCTGCCGGACGCGAAGCTGATGGCGGTGGATGCCTTCTACCGCGACGGCGGCACGGCCGACCGCACCGATGTGATGTCGCTTGTGACCGCTATTGAGGCGCTCGCTGAGCGTGGCGTGCAGGTCATGAACCTGAGCCTGTCAGGCCCCGCCAACGCGGTCCTCGAGAAAGCCATTGAGGCCGCCCAGGCCAAGGGCATCGTGATCATTGCCGCGGCGGGCAACAAAGGCGCCGGGGCCGAGCCGGCCTACCCGGCCGCCTATCCGGGTGTCATCGCGGTCACAGCCGTGGACCAGGAGCTGAATGTGTACCGACGCGCCACACAGGGCGCCTACGTCGACCTTGCGGCCCCCGGAGTGAATGTCTGGACGGCGTCGATCCAGGGCAATGGCGTCCTGAGGACGGGCACGTCCTATGCGGTCCCGTTCGTATCCGCCGCGGCAGGCCTGCTGCTCGCATCCAACCCCGACTTGGATCCCAAAGCGGTTCAGGCGCGCCTGGAAGCGCACACCCGCGACCTGGGCAAACCCGGGTGGGATCCGACATACGGGTTCGGCCTGATCCACACGGCGGGCCTGTGCGCACAACCGACGGAGACGACGCCTGTTGCTGCGACCCGAACGCAGCCGGCGGCTTTACTGTTTGGGGATCCGGCTTCGCGAATGCCTTGATTGCCGTCAGGCATCCTCAAGGTGGAACGAACACCTGACACGGTGCTGATCGTGCAGCCAACTCCTGACCTTCAGATAGGCCGTAGTGACAGGACTGTTGTGGCAGGCAGATCGCAAGCGGCGAAGCGCCACCTTCCTAATACTCCAGGATAAGGAACTGGGGGCAAGGTGAGAAATTCTTGAAGCAGTCATCATGGCACCTGAGCCAAGCGTTGGCGGGGTGCTTGGGGTGAACAAACATGCTGTGGGTCATTGTTCTCCTTGGCGCCTCTGGGATGGTCGGTGGTTATGCGGCTGAGCGGGCCATCATCCCCAAGCTCTAGTATCGTCCGGGCACGCCCCATGAGATCGTTGAAACCTGCCGACAGGCCGCCATTGCGACGGCTCGCACCCATGTAAGTCAGATGGGCGCGCAGTTGATCCGGGTGGACGCAACCAGCGCCGGCGAAATGCGGCGCACCCGAAGCGGCCAGCGGGCACCGGTGGAGGTTGGGATCGTCTACTCGCGGTCAAGCCGGCGCGAATCCCGCCAGGGTATCGTCGAATGCCGTGAAGACCGCCGCGGGCGGGCGACTATTGCGGATCTTGCAGGCGCAGCACGCTAGCTCAAGCGCTAACAGGCTTAATCGTTGGTTCTGATCACCCCCGATCACAGTCACGATACTCCGATCCTTCACGCGAAACTGGATACCATCGACAGTAATCGTCGACGCGCCGAGTTCGATGCATCTTGCGACGCCATCGGTCAAAATCTCCCGCCTCACAGCATCGACGTCGATCCCGAAAACCCGTTCGACGTAGCGCAGTAAAGCGTGATCGGTGATATGGATGTCCTCAGCCGGACGGGACCGCCGCTCGACCTCAGCGAGGAGGGAACGACGCGTTGCCTCCATCTGCGCGACCTCGCCTTGTAGGGCCGTCATCTCTCTTTGATGTTCCGAAATCCGGCCGTGGATCGTCTCGATCTTCGATTTCAGATCTTCGATGTCATCCATAAGGTCGGCTGTGGATCTACCTGCTCCTGCTCCCGATGCACGTAACTGGGGCATTTTAGGGGGCGAGGGATTCCTCCCTTCGGGCATTCATGATTCAATCCCGGCATGACCTCGCCTGATCGTTCCAACAAGCCGCTGTCCTCGACAGCCCTGCGCGAGCTGGTCTCG
>NZ_VOSK01000436.1 GCF_009296175.1 Microvirga tunisiensis
AGTGTCATTCTGGAGCTATCTTGGCGATAGACTGGGAATTGCTGATGCGCCAGCCGTCCCGCGCCTGGCAGATCTGGTCAGCGACCGCTGCTCCTTAGCGTGATCGCCAACGGTTTTGCCCCTATTACCGATGTCGCTGCTAAGCGCCTGCAAGGATTGGCGTCTCAAGCCAGCGTCGTGGAGAAGGCGAAGGTGGCGCAGAAGGCCGTCACCATCGACAAGGCCATGCAGGCGAAGCGGACGGAGAAGATGCTGTCCGGTCTTAAGGATCAGGAGCGACGGGAAACTGAGAAAAAGGATCTCGCCTCCATTCTCGAGTTGCTCGCAAAGGGCGATAGCGCAAGCTTCCCGTAAGCTAGCGGAGTTACAAGTTGTCTCAAGTATAGAAACTTGAGAGATGCGAGATGGCGATCAGCCCGCCCTCAGATATTGTCAACGACGTCGCGAGGGCAGCCGACCCTGCGCGCTACCAAGCTGCCGCGCAGAAGCTTCTCGATGGCGCATCCGCCGTGGAAGGCGCCAGCTTCGATGATGCCGTGAAGTCGGTGGCCGGACAGCCTCTGATGACGTCCGGCGCCGATGTTTACACTCTACGAAACTCGCTTCGTAACGATGCCGAGTTGACCAGTGCCGCCCGGACGAAGAAGGCGCACCAGGAATTCGAAGCCTATATTCTGCAGACATTCGTTGAGTCCATGCTCCCGAAGGATGCCGAGAACACATACGGCAAGGGCAATGCCGGATCCATCTGGAAGTCCATGATGGCTGAGCAGATCGGGGCGCAGATTTCGAGGGTGGGCGGCATCGGCGTCGCAAAGCAGCTTCTCGGCCCCCGGGAGACCGGACCCTCCGCAGATATCCTAGCTCCTCCGGCGCCGCCGTCCTTCTCCGGTAAGACTTCACCCCAAAAGATATGACGAGGATGGCGGCCGGCCATCGCCATTGAACAGGAAGCAACATGATGCTGATGAAGTCCCTTGATCGCCTTGAAGAAACTCTGGATATGGAAACGGCCGCTCTCATGGCGCGTGACCTGTCCAATCTGGAGGAGTTCAACCGGCGCAAGAGCCAATGCCTCCTTGAGATCAGCCGGATCGTCCGGACGGCCGAGATCCATGCGCTTGACCAGAAGGCGACCAAGCGTCTCCAGGATCTCCAGGTTAAGATCGAGGCCAACCAGAATATTCTGCAGCGTCACATGCATGCCGTGCAGGAGGTCGCCAGCATCATCTCGAACGCGATACAGAACGCGGAGTCCGACAGCACGTACTCGGTGCACATGAACAGGGCGGGCTTCGGCGCATGATGAAGAACGTCATGGCGGGCTTCTGGGTTTGCGCCGTCACGCTGGCATCCTGCTACGCGGCCGTGACCTGGACCGTCGGCAAGGCGCCCACGGAGGAGAAGGGGAACTACGAGGGCTTGCAGTATAAGAAGCTGCCTCCGATGAATATCCCGATCGTCGCGGAAGGGGCCGTGCAGGGTTATGTGATCGCGAATCTGGTCTTTACGGCGGACGCCAAGACTCTGCGCGAGATCTCCGTGCCTCCCGAGGCTTTCATCCAGGACGAGGTCTTTCGCTACGTCTACGCCGATGAGACGCTCGATTTCAAAAAACTCTCTCGCTACAACGTCAATGGAATGATCGGCAACGTCCGAGAGAAGATCAACAAGCGGTTGGGTGCCGACATCGTCAAAGAGATCTTGGTCGAGAATTTCAACTTCGTCGATAAATCCGACATCCGCTCCTAGTACCGTCTTTCTATCCGAAGCGGCAGGGGCGATGGGGCCTGGGAAATTGTTTATGAGCTATTGCCTGATCGTTGATGACTCCCGCGTGATCCGCAAGGTATCCCGCGAAATTGTCGAGAGCCTCGGTTTTCGAGTCTCGGAAGCCGAGAATGGAGAGGCGGGCGTGAAGGCCTGCCAAGCCGAGATGCCGGACGTGATCCTCCTCGATTGGAACATGCCTGTCATGGACGGCTACAGCTTCCTCAAGGAACTGCGCAGCACACCGGAAGGCCAAACTCCGAAGGTCGTCTTCTGCACGACGGAGAATGGCCTGGACCATATCAGACGCGCGCTGGAGGCCGGCGCGGACGAGTATGTCATGAAGCCTTTCGACAAGGACATTCTCGCCGCCAAGCTCCAGGAGCTGGGTGTTCTTTCTGTATCCCATTCGGTGTGAGACGATGGCTCTATCTCCAGTCCCTCAGACAAGCCAGGTTCCCGGTCGCCTCACCCGCGTGATGATCGTGGATGACAGCGCCGTCATTCGTGGCATGATCGGCCGATGGCTGACGGAAGCCGGCGGCTTCGACATCGTCGCCACCGCGTCCAACGGTCGTATGGCCGTCGATGCGGCGGAACGCTCGAAACCCGAGATCATCCTGCTCGATATCGAGATGCCGGAAGTGGACGGGCTTGCCGCTCTGCCGCTGATCCTGAAGGCGCATCCGGCGAGCAAGGTGATCGTGATCTCGACGCTCACGCAGAGAAATGCCGAGATCTCCCTGAAATGCCTCTCGCTCGGCGCGGTCGACTATCTGGCGAAGCCGGAAAGTGCTCGCGCTGCCGGAGCGGCGAATGACTTCCGCCGCGATCTCGTCGAGAAGCTGCGGGCCCTGAGCGAAACAAAAGTCCGACAGCCGAGGGCCTATACGGCGCCGGCTCCGACCGTGGTCTCCTCGACTCCACTGGCTTCTGCAAGACCCGGTACCACGAAGCCTCAATGCCTGCTCATCGGTTCGTCGACGGGCGGCCCGCGCGCTGTCGAACGGGTTCTCTCGGACATGCGGCCGGTGCTGGCGAATATTCCCGTGCTGATCGTTCAGCACATGCCGGCGATGTTCACCGCGGTCTTTGCCGAGCATCTGCACACTCTGCTGTCGGTTCCGGCACGGGAGGCGCGGGATGGTGACGCCGTCGTCCCCGGAACGATCCTGGTCGCTCCCGGCGGGCGCCATATGGGCGTCGTATCCTCCGGAGGCAAGGCGACGATCCGGCTCAATGACGGGCCTCCCGAGAATTTCTGCCGTCCCGCCGTCGATGTCCTGTTCCGGGAGGCCGCCGCGGTCTATGGGGCGTCGGCGCTTGCCGTGGTCCTGACCGGCATGGGCTCGGACGGTACGCCTGGAGCGCGCTTCCTCACCAAGGCGGGCGCGACCGTGATCGCCCAGGACGAGGCGACGAGCATCGTCTGGGGCATGCCGGGCAGCATCGTGAAGGCGGGCTTCGCCCATGAAGTCCTCCCCTTGGAATCAATCGGCCGCTCGCTGAAGGGCCTCATCACGGGATCTTCGAAATGACCGAAGCCGAATTCGAAGCCCTGCGCGTCTTTCTGAAGGCCCGGTCGGGCCTGGCCTTGTCTCCGGACAAGCGCTATCTCGTCGAGAGCCGTCTCTCGTCGGTCTGCACGCGCTTCAAGATCGAGAGCCTCTCGCACCTCGTCCGTGAGATCAGAACCAGCCGCTCGATCGCGCTCGAGAAGGCGACGATCGAAGCGATGACGACTAACGAGACCTTCTTCTTCAGGGACAAGACGCCGTTCGATCTCTTCCAGGATGTCCTGCTTCCCAAGTATCTCAAGGAGCGGGCCTCCAGCCGCAGGCTGCGGGTCTGGTGCGCCGCGGCGTCGAGCGGCCAGGAGCCGTATTCGCTGGCGATGCTCCTGAAGGAGGCGTCCGCCCGCATGCCGGGGTGGCATATCGACATCGTGGCGTCCGACATTTCCACGGAAGTGCTGGAGAAGGCGAAGGCCGGTCTCTACAACCAGTTCGAGGTGCAGCGCGGATTGCCGATCCGGCTCCTCGTTAAGTACTTCACCCAAACGGGAGACCAATGGCAGATCTCATCCGAGATTCGCTCCATGGTGGACTTCCGCTATCTCAACCTTCTCGACGATTTCAGCCGCCTCGGTCCGTTCGATATCGTTTATTGCCGCAACGTGCTGATCTACTTCGATGCGCCTCTCAAAGCCAATGTCCTGCGCAGGATCGCCACTACGATGGCGGCGGATGGCTCGCTCCTGCTCGGGGCATCCGAGACCGTGCTCGGGGTCACCGACGCTCTAACGCTCGACCCGGCTCATCGCGGTCTCTATTCGAAGAATCCGACGGCGAATGCGCCAAAGATGTTTGCCGTCGGCGCACGCTAGCCGTTCCTATTCACCAGAGTTTGTTTCGGGGCCTATTTGGTAGCGCGGGCGTGCCGATCCGCTGCGTTTCTTTCACCGCGGCAAGGTCTGGAACGTGGGGAACGCGTTGGCAGGGACGGGATGGGATGACCGGGGCGATGGCAGCCCCGGCGCTCAGGGCGAGGCCGCCCGGGGCTGGGGTGCCAGAGCGCTCGCAAGACGGCGGACGAGATCCGCTTCCGGACAGCACGAGGCAAAGGCCAGTCGGATGCGGCTGGTGGTTTCCTGCACCCGCACGGCGATCTTGAGCAGGCGCAACCGCAGCGTTGCGAACTCCGCCCGGGCGAGAT
>NZ_VOSK01000437.1 GCF_009296175.1 Microvirga tunisiensis
TAGATCCGGGGGACCTTTGAAGACATTCCGGGCTCACACCATCGCACGCACAGACTCCGCGACAGCTGACAGGTGGAATAGTGCGGAAGGCCATGTGTGGCCGGTCGCTCTTGAGTTAATCTGATGGGGCCGCGGCAAGATCCTCAAATACCCGGCTTGCCGACCTTGCCTCCCGAAGAGCCGAGAGCAGGGTCTTGGCGGTGTTTTCTGCAACCTCCATGTTCCTTTGGCACACGATCCATTCGATTGTCACCAGAACCCGGTACAGGACGGCAAAGACCTGCTCCATCAATGCCAGCGACTGTTCGCCCACATGGAAGCCAGAGGGCTCTCCCTTGCGCATCTCACCATGCCTTCGCGGGTTTTTCAACGACCTCGCCCATTCATTGTGGGCGTCAAGGGTGATGGCATGAACGATGCTGTTCCAGCGTGTGAATGCAGGCTCCGCCGCATGGCACCACATCGCAATGAGGTTCCTGAACTCACTTGCTGGTAACGACGCGCTGACTCCCGCAAGCGCCTTAATCCAATCGCCGACAACGCGCCTTTTGATGGAATGGTGCTTATCGATCGGTTCATGTCCCCCTAAGGCCGAAACGGTCATCTCTGTTTCGTACTCGATCGTGCGGGCAAGGACAGTAATAGCCCCAATCTTCGACAGCATCGGAGCTGGAAGGCCAAGTCTGTTCAGGATAGGCGCTGGTTCGGCCACACGCGCCATGGGATCACTTCGCGTAAGTCTATTGCTCACTGACTGCTACGCCTCCAGTGGTTGCGACCAGAGCCTGCCTGAGCGTCGTATCCGTTTTATCAGAGGATGGACGTCTCGCATTCTTTGTGATGCTGGATGCCTGCAAGAGAAGGCTTGATTTCGGGTCGGTTCTGACTTCGGTCCTGCTAAAGTTCGACCCGGACACGTGTGGGGCAATGCCGCAAAATGCGGATGCAGCGTAGCCGCAGCCCAAGGGACACTCCGTTCGGGCGCTCGGACCGAACGGAGTGTCTTTGTTCAGCGACAATGACCTCAGTAGGTGCCGAACTTGAAGTTCAGCTTGGCGCGCGCCACGAAGAACTCGTTCTCGTTATCCTGCCCCACTGGCGAAAACAGTTCGACGGCCGGTCCGCCGCCGGCCGGCGTGAAGGTCCCGACCGACCGCTCGAAGTTGTCGTCATCACTGTCGACGCTAATCCACAGCCCTTCGAGGCCGAAGGTCACCGCCGAGGAGCCGAACCAGTTCACCGGCAGAGCCCATTCGACGCCAGCACCGGCGACCCAGCCGGTGTTATCGTCGGTATAGGCCAGACCACCGGTGGCGTAGATCAACACGCGATCGAAGGCCACACCGGCACGGGCCCGCACCGTGCCGAACCAATCCGACAGATCGTTGTCGAAGGAGCCGGGCACGAAGGTGCCGGCGCCGAACGGAACGAACGCCACGTCTTCGGCTTGGTCGGTGTCGGCCCACTGGATGTCGGTCTCAACACCGATCACGAAGGAGCCGATCTGGTAGTTGTAGCCGATCTGACCACCACCGGTGAACCCGCCGTCGCCGTTGCCCGGGAAGAACAGGGTGCCTGGCACCGCGCCGCCAAGGACGACCGCTTGTCGATTATCGTCACGCCAGCCCCAGCCGGCGTTCACACCGGCGTAGAACCCGGTCCACGTGAAGATCGGCGCCGCAATGATCGGAGCCGGAGGTGGGGCCTGCGGAAGATCAGCCGCAGAGGCAGCCGAGAAGCCAAGGGCCGAAAGAGCCGTGCCGGCTAGCAGATAAAGAAGAGACTTTCTCATGGTAATCACCCCTTGTGCAGAGAGTAACCGGCACAGCTTAGGGCGATCTATTCGCTCGCTACTATAGCAAATGAGCAACAGTTGATCATATCCTGAACGGATACTTGCGCAGCTGAAGTACCTCAAAAGAGTAATATAGGAACTTCTGCAGTATCTATCATTTATTATCTCATGCGTTGTTCTGACAAGTAGGGTTAATGCAGTTTTAATATTGACGTCATGAAAGCTGCGTGGCGTAGTTACTGTGCTTTCGGGCGTCACCCTGAAGGCGAGGAACTCACACTGACCCTGCCCCGCAAAGGGCAGGGTCTTTGCATGATGGGGCGAGTGAGTGATTGCCGGTCCCAGACGGTTTGATGGGGCCGTCTCATCACGGGCCATGTTGCGAGCTTTTCTTAAATCGCTCACCTGCTCGCCTTGGGATCCGAAGCGAGGGAGCCATCGCTGGGTTCTGATTACAGCGGATCGTAGCTACACCATGCAAGCAGGTGCAAGTTCAGCTCCGCGGTCACCATAAGCCGCCGCATGATGAGATTTGCAGGTCACATGTCCCAATGTGGACGACACGCTCGGCTACCTGCGGATTCTCGAGAAGCGATGTCCGGCATAGGCCGCCGTGTACGGAACCTGGAGGTATTCGAACGTCTTCTGCACAGCCCAGGCCGGGAGTGTGTTCTTGTATTTCCGGAAGTTCGGGGCAGACCCCGCTCCGAACAGGACTTCGTTGAGGTTCAGGCCGACTCCGACATATAACGTCCGTTCAATCGGGTAGCCGAGTCGACGCTCGTCCAGCTCAAAGCCGCGCGCATCGAAGCCGACGTGCAGTTCAGCGTAGCGCAGAGGAGTGTTCTTGAGCGTCTCGAACCCGCTGCCTTTGAGCGCCATGATGTAGCGCTGGCGCTGGTAGGGCGGAAGGAGGCCGGCCTCTTCTGATGCTGTAATGCCCGGCCGCTCAAAACTCGCCGGCGTGTACATCAGCCGCCAATCGAGCTTCTCCCGCAAGCCAGGGACGGAATTCCGCAGAATGGCGAAGGCTGCACCAATGCCGTTCGCGACAATGTCCTCACGCGAGAAGCGGTGCTTGCCCGTGAATCCGTCCAGGGTCTCGCCCAATCCCATAATGCCGAAGGCGACGAGCGCCCCTGTGATCGGGGCACCTGCGGGATTGGACGCATTCGCCCGGATCCGGTCCGTCAGGATGTCGGCGATGACGTAGGTGGAGAAGGCATGGCCAATCTTATCCATCCCGCCATGCGGCGTGTTCTTGGCGAACCATCCCTCCTCGATGAACTGAAACTCGGAGCCGCCCCAATCCCAGTCGCGGAGCCCGATCGCAACCAGACCGGCGCCGACTGCGGCCAACTCCCATCGCACGGAATAGAGGTGATCGCCCAGCGTGCTCAGGGAATAGAATGTCGGGGGAACCGGCGCCGAAGCCTCGGCGCGCGTGCTCGCCGGGGGCGGCGGAGCAGCCCGTGGCGCGGGCGATCTGCCTTTGTGGATCTTCTTGGCACGAGCCCCTTCCAACGTCTCCGTCGTCTGCGCCAAAGCTCCTGTCGGACCCCGCGCACCAAGTGGGTCGGCCAGGACCGACAGACAAGCGATAATGGCGAACGGCCGCAGGTTTCGCTTCGCGTCAGGCTTGAGCGTACTTGTGTTCATCCCCCGCGCAGACATGCCATGCATCAGCCTGTTCCCCCTATGCCTACGTTTCTTAGGCCCGAAGATTGGAACAGGAGATTTTCTATCGCAACCTTCGTGAAGAGCTTCTTAAGTCGCACCCAGGGAGGCGCAGGACCATGTTCGACGGCGCCGGACCGCCGCGAGTGTCGGCAATCCCGACGACGCGATCCCTGCCCTGATTTCATAGACATGCATGCCATATGACATTAACCGATGTCACGGACCCGCCTGTCCCTGCCCAGCCGATCACGTTTTATGGCAATTGATCGGGGCTCTCGCTCCGTTGCGCCGCTCCTGACGCCGCACGTGGCGACCTGTCCGCCGCTCCCCACGCCGTTCCATGCCATGGGTCTGGGCCTCAGCATCTGACACCGTCAGCATCGCAGCGGGCGCTGCGAGGCCAAGGGCAGCCGTCCAACCCACGAGCGAAAGAGCACGTCGGCGGGAGATGACTTGTGAAATAGTGACTTCGCTCATGTTGGAACTCCCCGAGAGAGTGATGAGCTGTCTTTGCAGGTGCGCTACGGTGCACCAGACCAACAAGATATACCACGACGGCCGACCTACGCCCTTGGCCCGAAGAGTCCCACAACACCGGCCGTCTTCCAAGGACCAAGCCCCGCGATGTTCTATGAACGAAGAACTGCCTTTATGAGATTGGGCGGGCCCACGTTGGGCGCTTCTCATCCACTTTTCCGGGCCTGTCGTGTCCAAACCGACACGTCGGGACGCAGGTAAAATCCCTCCGGAAAGGCCGATTGTCCCGAAGAGTTCAGCCGTTGTCTTGATCGGTCAAGCAATCCGTCCCCGGACAAGGCATGCTTCCTTCTCCGAGGGCCTCACATTCCCATCCCCGCACCAGAGGCCTTCGCCAACTGTGCCCCGTTCGGATTGCCCGGACGGGGTTCTTTCATGAAGCAGCGCCATGCTCGGGCTGCTCAATATGAGCGTGCCGCTCGATC
>NZ_VOSK01000438.1 GCF_009296175.1 Microvirga tunisiensis
AGCCTTGACCGGAGCACGCCCGATCAGGCCTACTTCAACCCGCTTCCGCAACGCGCGGCAGCGTAACCCCGGCAGACGCTCCACTTAGCGAACCGAAAACGCTGTTCAACCAAACCGAGCCACCTCAGTATTTGTGGTCCCCTTTTGACAGGCAGCCCTGGGCGATGGCAGGCAGAGTGACAGGGGCTTCGCCTTTTGCGGCCTTGACGCTAGGAAACTCTACCTTCTCCCGGTCCTCGGGGAGCGCTTCATCCTCTCAGACATCGAAGAAGTAGCGCGGCATCAGTTCCCACCTTGCCGTCTCCAACCATGGGTTAGGCAGGAAGTTCATGCGCTGCGTTCGAACCCGGCCTCAAACGCGGTCGTGCAGTCTCGGGTCAGGTGACTTGGAAAGCTCGGCGGGCTCGTTCCCGGATCTCGTCCAGCTCGTATTGTAAAGAATTGAGCGGTCCCTATACTTCCTCGAAGTATGTGGACTCCGGGGTGCCGAACAGGCGCCCGTCCTCGCCCCTAACATAGCGTAAAAGGGCAACCCTGACGGATGCCGGGTTGTTGGGGTGCCGGGCTGGATGTCCAACTCAAAGGCTCCGAGTACGTGCATGACCTCGTCTCCTTGGGCTTCAGTTCCGTACCAGTTCCGAACTGGTGCTCGCAATTTAGATGACGCCTGCCGCCAGGATAAGCCTTCTGTGATGCAATCTTGGAAGACGCCTTCCGTCACGCGGCAACGCCATCGGCTCAGAAAGCCAAGGCAATGTTCTGCCAACGCGAGGAAGTCATGGAAAATTGCTGCACCCGGGAGTCGAACCCGGAGTTGAATGCGTCGCCCACCAGCACCAGAGGTCCTATGGCGACCACTGCTCCGAGTTCCTGGCTGAGGGCCGTTCAACCGATGACCTTCAAGGTCTGAAAGTCAACTCGCGAACAAACTAAGAGAACCTCTGCCCTTTCAGAAGGTGTGGTGTTCCTATCACAAGCGGACCTTTGGCCTATTTCCACCTCGACCTATCAGATGGGATATTAGCGTGTGAAGCGGCACCGAAGGCTGACCCTTCGCGCAGGAAGTACAACGCCTTGGTTGAGCGACAGTAAATGCACCTTCGGTAGGGTCACGATGGACGCCGATAGTGACCCGGCCGCCGCTATGACGTGGCCAGAAAAGTCATGCATTTAACTGCAGTCAGGCTCCGATACATCAGCTCGTGCAGGGTTTGGTTGGCCGATCTACAGCTTTGTACACGAGGCACATCTCGCTCAACTTTTCGATCAGTTTCACCTGCCGATCAGCCCTGCCGCCTGCGTTTAATGTTCTCCTCGACCCGCTTTGGGAGTGGGTGGTGCCTGAGCTGAAAGAGAGTCGAATCCAGGTCAGTGGAGGAGAAGCAACCAGCTTACAGTCGCTACAGGGGCCACGATACCGAGCATGAATGAAAAGGCGTTGTGGGTCATGACGACCATCCTTCGATAGCCCTTTATCTCACATGTTCACATCAGGATCTGTGAGCAGGCGCACACAGCCAATTGCTTGCTCGGTGCTTCCATGGGTATGGCATTGCGGTGTGAGCGGAGTTCTTCAAGCCACCTTGGAACGCTTAAGTTTCCTGTGGCTTGGGTCCGCGATGTTGAAAATTCTGCGGCTTGCAAAGCCGCTCAGGCAAAGAATTGGTTTTTGTAGTCTCGAACGCATCTCAATCGCCCAATGCTGGCCCTCCACCCGCATCAATGTATCGAGCGCTGAACGGCCGGGCACCAGGTCTAGGAGAAGGCCAGATCCTGATCGTTCAGGCTGCGCCGCATTAACCGGCCGCTCGTAGGTCCAGAGGCGTTGGCCCAAGTGCTCGTTCAGCTCTCGCTAAGCGAGGGCGAAGCAAGATCCGCTCCTGGCTTCAAAAGCCCATGATTGCCAACGGCATAGTCACCTCCAATGATCAAGAGCGGGCACTTAAAATACCACATCTGTGAAAGCGTTCGAACTTGCCAAACTGATAGGATCGCAGAGCGCATTAGAATTCGGGACTGCCCGTCAGTGACCCAACACTCGTGATGTGTGGCCGTAAAAGCCTTGCCATCCTCGCTCTATTGGCTACGCCGCGAGAAGGATACAGCATAGGCACCATCGCGTATCGAAACCATTGGATCGTCGGAAAGCTCGATACCCTCGATGATCCGGCCGGGAAGATACAAAAGCTCTTTCTGCGCCTCGGCGCTGTTCGACACAGAATTCGTGATGGTAATGACACCGAGTTCCTCCACCTTGCGCGTCTCGGGCCAAGGCTGAGAAGGATCGTTCGTGATATCGCTTGGTTCAGAAATTTGCGCCTTGAGGTGGAAGATCACAGGCCCACGGGCTAGCCTGTCCGGTATCTCATCCATCAGGTAATTCGGCCCCCGTGCTGCTGCCGCAGATGCCTCGATGTGAGCCACACGCTCAGGCACAATCAGATAGCGCACCGCCTGTCGCTCGCCGCGACTGTTGACGAGAACGAACGCATTCAGGCCATGATACTCCTCGGCCGCGAAGCTACTGGGCGTTGCCGCCGTTGCAAACGCCGGCCCCACCTTCGGGTGGGCGGCGACGAACTGCTCGAACTTCGTCGGTTTGGGCGCCCCCTCTGGGCTTGCGGCAATTGCTTCGAACAGGTCGCGAAGGTCCGAGGCGGTCGACACGGGAAAGAACTTGAGCGAGTTCGTCACCATGTCGGTCTCACTTCCATCGGGAAGATGGAACTTGATCGCCATTCCGTGTGGGTTAGCGTCGGCTGAACCGTCTGGAACCGTCGGAAGGCCCCCATTGTTGGAGAAACGAATTGTGACTGGGATTGATGTTCCATCGAACACCTTGGCTTGGCTCAGGGCAGCCCCCTGCGGAGAACCCACGAATGTGCCTTCTACCACGATGCCCTTGGCGTGAAAGGCACGAAAGCCCGGATGGGCTCCGAACACCTTATCCATTGCATCGACGACCTGGACTTCAACGTTCTGATCCTCGGCCCGAGCCGACATCGGTATCAGTATCAACGCAGTTAACCCGATGAGAAGCCTGCTGGCCGTCATGACGACCTCCTTTGGCTCCTGCAACCACTTGCCGGGAGCATGGCCGTGTACCAGCAATAGCTGCCATTGCTGGTACACGAGTCGAGGAACTCCGCTGGCCGCCACGAGAGCGACCAAATTGCGCCTTAGGGAAGGTACCGTGCGCTGGAACTAAGGTTTCCGCATGGCGGCGGCGGAGCGGCCTTCTCAGGTACAGGAGCATCCATCAACGCCATGGCATCGACAGCGAGCGCCGACGGCTGACTGTTTCGGAGCGTTTCACTGGACAGAAAATGGGTCGAACCATAGCCGCGCAAGCCCCAACCGCACCCGCCTGGCGGAATTGCGCATAAGCACCTTTATGGCATGCGGTTGTTCTTAGGCTGCGATGGCTCTCATTTCATTCCAGGGTGCCTCACCCGACACATCGACCTGTTCAACCCCCATGTCGCCGACACAGGGCCCGAGGATGGCAATAACTCGGGCGTCATCGGTCCCGATATTGAAGGTCGCGTGCACGACCCTGGGAGGCATGAACATGCTGTCGCCCGGCCCGAGAATGCGCTTCTCCTGTTCGATCCAGTGCTCGACCGTGCCGGAGACCACGTAGATGAATTCCTCCTGGTCGGCGTGGTAGTGGAAGCTGTGCCCCTTACCGGGGAAGAAGGTGCCTTCGAGCACGGTGAACTTGCTGGCACCTGTGGAGGCTGGATGGCTCAGCCAGCCGAGCCGCACGACCTCCAGCTCATCCCGCTTCACGTCATCCTTGAATATGAACTTACCGGGCATGGCGATCTCCCCTGCCCCCAGGCGGGGCTGAGCATGCGCTCGAGCCGTCGAGAAGAAAAGGAGTAAACATAGTTCGCGTCATTCACAGAATCCCTTTCACGGAACAGCGCTGGCGGTGGGTTCGGGTCGAGCCTAGATTAAGGGATCGCCGGCCTAGATGATCCAGGCGTCGGTGACTGAGAGATCCGTGCGCTCCCGCCTGCAAGGCTCAGGAGCGTCCCATGCCCCGGTTCTATGACACCTGCAGGACCCATTGCCGATCTCTACTTGCCCCCATCGCCTGGGACGTGCTGCGACGGGAGAGCATTGGGACCCTGGACCAGCTCAGAGCCAATGCCGACCGGCTTGAGCAGTTCGAGGGCATCGAGGCGAGAATGGCGCAGGTGATCCGACAGCTGTCAAGCGACACCGAGATTTACGAGATAAGGCGACATCCAGTTTTACGACGGCTCAAGCGTGAGCCCGCTGGAGAGCCTCCTCCAGATCCCGCAGGCGATAGCTGCGCCCCTTGATGTTGAGAACATGCGCTCGGTGCAGCAGGCGGTCGAGGATGGCCGTGGCCAGCACCTCGTCGCCGGCCAGCAGCTCGGTCCACTCCCGGATGCTCTTGTTC
>NZ_VOSK01000043.1 GCF_009296175.1 Microvirga tunisiensis
GGTTTTGCTCCACGCTTCCTTCAGACCCCACCTCGCGGTGGCGCCCTTGCGCTTTGCTAACCCTTCGCCGCCATCAGGCTGGGTAGAGGACTTGCACCTCCAAGCTGTCGAACATGCTCGGCACACGAAAAATGCCCGGCCTGAGGCCGGGCATTTCTTGTTGAACTTTATGATCCGCTCAGGACCGATTTGGCCTTGGACCACCAGCCGGCGCGCTTCGGGCGCTCCGGGTCGGGCGGGGTCAGCACGACGGCGACCGGTTCCGGCTCGGGAATGACGGGAGCCGGCGGCGGCACCGGAGCCTCGGCCACAGGGCGGGAGGGAGCAACGATATGCTCGCTTTCGGCCGCAGGCCTGGGTTCATCCGCTTCTGCCTCAGCACTTGCCTCGGCCGGGACGGGCTCGTCCGAAGCCGGGGCGGCCTGAGCCTCGTCGGGAGCCACGAAGCCTTCTTCCATGGCGAACTCGACCGCCTCGTCACGGCCGCGTCCACGACCGCCGCGGCGACCGCGACGGCGGCGGCGTCCACCGCGCTCGTCCTCGGATTCGCCTGCCTCGGTCGTTGCAGCTTCCGTTCCCGAAACCGCAACTTCTGCCTCCTCCTCGTCGGACTCGTCGGATTCGCCCTCAGTCTCTCCGGATTCCTCGCCTTCCTCGCCCTGGGCTTCGCCCGCAAAGGCGTCCCGGTCGCGGCCGCGACGGCGGCGACGGCGACGGCGGCGGCGTCCGCCACCTTCGCCCTCGGCTTCCTCGCCGCGCTCTTCGCCGCCCTGAGCTTCCTCGGTGGTCTCCTCTTCGGCCTCCGCCTCGACCTCGATGTCCTCGTCGGGTTCGTCGACAGGGATGATGGCGTCGATCTGGATGCCGGTCGCGGCCGACTTGTGCTCGAGCTTCAGGGCGGGCTCACCCCTCTCGATGGCATAGGTCGTCGTGCCGTGGAGGCTGTCGTCGGCGACGATGGAGATCGCGACGCCGAAGCGGGTCTCCAGCTCACGCAGGTGGATGCGCTTCTGGTTCAGGATGTAGAACGCCGCCTCCGTCCGCGTGCGGACGACGAGATTGTAGCCGGAATTCTTGATGAGGGTTTCCTCGATCGAGCGCAGCACCTGCAGGGCCACGGACGGCGTCGAGCGCACGAAGCCGGTGCCGGCGCAGTGCGGGCAGGGGATCGACGAGGATTCCAGCACGCCGGTGCGGATGCGCTGGCGCGACATTTCGAGGAGGCCGAAGGGCGAGATGCGGCCCACCTGGATGCGGGCACGGTCGTTCTTCAGGCACTCGTTGAGCTTCTTCTCGACTGCGCGGTTGTTCCGCTTCTCCTCCATGTCGATGAAGTCGATCACGACGAGGCCGGCAAGATCGCGCAGGCGGAGCTGGCGGGCGATTTCCTCGGCCGCTTCGAGGTTGGTGCGCAGCGCCGTGTCCTCGATGTTGTGCTCGCGGGTCGAACGGCCGGAGTTCACGTCGATGGAAACGAGGGCTTCCGTCGGGTTGATGACGAGGTAGCCGCCCGATTTCAGGGTCACCATGTTCGAGAACATGGCATCGAGCTGGGACTCGACGCCGAACTTCGCGAAGAGAGGCTGCGGATCGCGGTAGGGCTGGACCAGCTTCGAATGGCTCGGCATGAGCATTCGCATGAAGTCCTTGGCCTCACTATATCCTTCGTCGCCGGAAACGAGGACGTCGTCGATGTCCTTGTTGTACAGGTCGCGGATGGCGCGCTTGATGAGCGAGCCTTCCTCGTAGACCAGGGAGGGGGCTGCCGACTTGAGGGTCAGCTCGCGCACGCTCTCCCAAAGGCGCATCAGGTATTCGTAGTCGCGCTTGATCTCGGGCTTGGTGCGCGAGGCGCCGGCCGTGCGCAGGATGATGCCCATTCCCTCGGGCACCTCCAGCTCCTGGGCGATTTCCTTCAGGCGCTTGCGGTCGGCCGCATTGGTGATCTTGCGGGAGATGCCGCCGCCCCGACCCGTGTTGGGCATGAGCACCGAATAGCGTCCGGCGAGCGACAGATAGGTGGTCAGCGCCGCGCCCTTGTTGCCGCGCTCTTCCTTGACGACCTGGACGAGAAGAACCTGACGGCGCTTGATGACTTCCTGGATCTTGTATTGCTTGCGGGGCGTGCGCCGGCGCTGGGGAAGATCCTCGATCGCGTCGTCACCGCCAAGCTGCTCGACGATCTCGTGCTCTTCCACGTCGTCTTCGTCTTCGTCCTCATCGGCTTCCGTGTCGCCTTCGGGCGAGCGGGCTTCGGCTGCTTCTGCAGCCTCGTCGCCCTGGGCAGTCTCGACATGGGCCGAGGCTTCAACCGCCTCGATGGCAGCCTCGCCTGCGTTCTCGCCGGGAGCAGCATCTCCGGCCATCACCGTGGCGAAGGCCTCCATGGCGTCAGAGGTCGATGTCTCGCGCTCTTCGCCAACGTTCTCGGGGCTGTCGGAAGCATCGGCCTCGCGAGCCGCCTCCACACCGTCTTCGGTGCCGGCCTCGGCTTCGGTCGAGACCACGGTCTCGTCGTTCTCGGTCCGCCGCTGCGAGGAACGGCGGCGGCGGCCGCCGCGGCCGCGGCGCTCTTCCTCGTGCTCCTCCTCGCGCTGGGCTTCCGCCTCGGCCTCGAGCAGAGCCTGACGGTCGGCGACCGGGATCTGATAATAATCGGGATGGATTTCGCTGAACGCGAGGAACCCATGGCGGTTTCCGCCGTATTCCACGAAGGCCGCCTGGAGCGACGGTTCGACCCGGGTGACCTTGGCGAGATAGATATTCCCGCGCAGCTGCTTCCGGTTAGCGGATTCGAAGTCGAATTCTTCGACCTTCTGACCACGTACCACCACGACCCGGGTTTCTTCCGGGTGTGAGGCATCGATGAGCATCTTGTTTGCCATGTTGAACTCTCGACATGGCGATCGAGGGCAGGACCTGAGGCAGGGGCCGCATTGTGGGCGGATGGGCACGCCGCAAGTAAGGGCGGCGGGCTGAAATTGCGTTAGGAGTGCTGTCGATCGCCATCGTGCGCCGCGTGCGGGCGCATTCTGGGTTGAATTGGGCCGGCTCTTGGCCGGAAAGGGTGGAGCTTGGGCGTGCGCGGGATGTAACACGCGATTCGAACGGTGCAGAAACGAAGGTCAAAGCTGACTTCGCGTGCGCAACCATTCGACACGGCCCTTTCGTAGATATCGATGGACCGGAAGCCGGCCATCGGCGAGTGGCGACAAGCGTCGCCATATGGTCCTGTCCGTGAGCCTGTCGAGGGTGACGGGTCTCCTGAAGGATCGGTCAACACAACCGTCTCCTCCGGATCCGCCGTCAGATTCGGCCATGCCGGACGGGATCAAGATCATTACAGAGCGATTGGGGCATTTGGCAAGATCCCGTGTCACTGTGCCATGAATGCAACAGAGTCTCATTAAACCGCCATGCGACGTGAGGTTCCGTTAACCAAGGGCCGTCTATCAGTATAGGAAGGACGCTAGAACCGTCAGCGATCACCGATGCCCTTTTTCCCTGTCATCCGCCTTGTCAGCATGTGCCTCCTGGCGGCCCTCGTGGCCGCGTGGTCCGGTCACGCCCATGCCGCCGGAGAAGGCCCAAAGGCCGGTTCTCCCGCCATCGCCGCCGCCGTTACGGTCGAATCGGACGGGGCGAAAACACGATTTAAGGTTACCCTGTCGAAAGCCGTGACGGCCCAGGTCTCCCTGATGGAACGCCCGGACCGGGTCATCATCGACCTGCCGGAGGTGGCTTTCCACCTCCCGCAGGAAGCCGGGCGCAGCAAGGAAGGCCTTATTGCATCCTACCGCTACGGTCTCTTCGCCCCGGGGCGGTCCCGGGTGGTAATGGAACTGACGCAGCCGGCAATGGTCTCCGGGATGACGACCGTGCCCGATGCCACGGGCGCGGCAACGATCCTGACCATCGAGCTCTCCCGCGCCGAGCGCGAGGAATTCCGCAGGGCGGCTGTCGAAAACGCGGCCGCGACGAAGGAGGCCTCGGCGGCGCCGGTCGTACAGGAGACCAAGGATGCCCGGCCGGTCATCATGATCGATGCCGGCCATGGCGGCATCGATCCGGGCGCGGCGGGGTCGGGCAATGTGGTGGAGAAGGATCTCGTTCTCTCCTTCGCCCAGAGGCTGAAGAAGAAGCTCGAAGAAGGCGGGCGCTACAAGGTCGTCATGACCCGCGACCAGGATGTGTTCGTCTCCCTCGGCGACCGGGTGCGCGCCGCCCGCGCGGCTCAGGCCGATCTCTTCATCTCCGTCCATGCGGACTCGATCTCGGGCGGCCAGGAGGTGAGGGGACTGACGGTCTATACCGGGTCCGAGCGGGCGTCCGACGCCGATTCCGCCCGCCTCGCCGACCGTGAAAACAAGGCGGACGCGATGGCGGGCGTCGAATCGGGCGATATGCCGGACGACGTCTCGGACATCCTGATGGAACTCACTCTGAGGGAAACGCGGAGCTTTTCCCACAATTTCGCCAGCCGTCTCGTCGGTGAGTTCGATTCCGTCGCCCGCCTCAACAAGAACCCCCACCGGCAGGCACGCTTCCAGGTGCTGCGGGCGCACGACGTGCCCTCCGTTCTCGTCGAACTTGGCTATCTGTCGAGCCAAAAGGACCTGGACCTGTTGATGTCCGAGGAGTGGCGCGTCAAAATGGTCTCGGCCATGTCGGTCGCCGTGGATCGCTTTTTCGCCGCGCGGTTCGCCCGCAGGGGCACCGCCGCAGTTTTACCATAGATACAGTGTGGATACCCGTAGCGGGGGCGCGATTCATCGGGTAACGAGGGTCCGCGTTTCAAGATCTGCATAAACAGGCGCCATGGGCGCCGTCATGGAACACCTTCGGATGCGCTTCGTCCTACGATTTTTCGGCTTCCTCTTCAGTGTTGGAGCGATCTTCTTCCTGATCGGCGCTGTCGGGCTCGCCTATGGATTCTGGTTCTACTCGAAGGATCTGCCGGATCACGCCCAGCTCGCCAATTACGAGCCGCCGGTGATGACCCGCATCCATGCGGCCGACGGCAGCCTCATCGCCGAATATGCCCGCGAGCGCCGGCTCTACGTGCCGATCCAGGCCGTACCCAAGCTTGTGATCGGAGCTTTTCTCTCCGCCGAGGACAAGAATTTCTACAAGCATGTCGGCATCGATCCCGAGGGCCTCGTACGCGCCGTGGTGGTCAATCTCCGCTCCGGCGGATCGCGAGAGCAGGGTGCCTCGACGATCACCCAGCAGGTGGCCAAGAACTTCCTTGTCGGCAACGAGCGGAGCTATGAACGCAAGATCCGTGAGGCGCTGATCGCCCTGCGGATGGAATCGACCTTCTCCAAGGACAAGATCCTCGAGCTCTACCTCAACGAAATCTTCCTCGGCACCCTGACCCCGGGCCGCAACCTGCACGGCATCGCCGCCGCGGCGCTCGACTATTTCGGCAAGTCCATCCACGAGCTGACGATCGCCGAGGCGGCCTATATCGCCGCGCTGCCCAAGGGGCCGAACAATTACCATCCGTTCCGCCAGCGCAAGGCCGCCGTCGAGCGCCGGAACTGGGTGATCGAGCGCATGGCCGCCAACGGCTACATCTCGAAGGAGGCCGCCGACGAAGCCCAGAAGGAGCCGCTCAACGTCAAGCCACGCGTGGTTTCCCCGAACAGCATCGCTTCGGGCTATTTCGCCGAGGGCGTGCGGCGCGACATCGCGGAACGCTACGGCGAGGAGACGCTCTACGAGGGCGGCCTGCTCATTCGTTCGACCCTCGACCCTAAGATGCAGGCCATGGCCCGCAAGTCCCTGGTTGACGGCCTCGTGCGCTTCGACGAGGCGCGCGGATGGCGCGGCGCCCACCAGAAGATCGACCTCGCCGGCCGAGAATGGGGCTTGGCCCTGGCGGAAGTGCCCGCGATGGGCGACGTACAGCCCTGGCGTCTAGCCGTCGTGCTGGAAGTCGCCGGTGGACGGGCCAAGATCGGCCTGCAGCCCAAGCGTGAGGCGTCCGGTCAGATGGTCAAGGACCGCGAGACCGGCACCGTGACGGCCGATGGCGCGAAATGGACCCGCCGGCCCGTCGAGCGCGCCGTTGCCGTAGGCGACGTGGTCTATGTGGAGCCGATGGCCGACAAGCCTGGCCAGTTCCGCCTGCGCCAGATCCCTGAGATCTCGGGCGCCATCGTGGCCATGGACCCCAATACGGGGCGTGTCCACGCCATGGTGGGCGGGTTCTCGTATGACCAGAGCGAGTTCAATCGGGCGATCCAGGCGATGCGCCAGCCGGGTTCCTCGTTCAAGCCCATCGTCTATGCGACGGCCCTCGACAACGGCTACACGCCCTCGAACCAGATCATGGACTCGCCCTTCGTGCTCGATATGGGGCCCGGCCAGGCAGCCTGGGCGCCTTCGAACTACGACGGCAAGTCGGGTGGCCTGCGGACGCTGCGCTACGGCGTCGAGCATTCCAAGAATCTGATGACGGTGCGTCTCGCCAACGAGGTCGGCATGCCGGCGATCTCCGAATATGCCCGCCGCTTCGGCGTCTATGACGACCTGCTGCCGCTGCTCTCCATGTCGCTCGGCGCCGGCGAGACCACGGTCATGCGCATGACGGCGGCCTATTCGATGTTCGCCAATGGCGGCCGCCGCATCAAACCGACCCTGATCGACCAGATCCAGGACCGCAATGGCCGGACGATCTACCGCCATGACGACCGCAAATGCGCGACCTGCGATGCGGAGAAGTGGGATGGCGGCGCCGCGCCCAAGCTGACCGAGACCCGCGAGCAGGTGCTCGATCCGCTCACCGCCTACCAGATGACCTCGATCCTCGAAGGCGTGGTCCAGCGCGGCACGGCGCAGACGGTCAAGGCCGTGGGCAAGCCGCTCGCCGGAAAGACGGGCACCACCAACGACGCCAAGGACGTGTGGTTCGTCGGCTTCTCGCCCGATCTCGCCGTCGGCGTGTTCCTCGGCTACGACCAGCCGAAGTCTCTCGGCAACGCGGCGACGGCCGGCCAGTATGCTGCGCCGGTGTTCCGCGACTTCATGCAGCTGGCGCTCAAGGACAAGCCTGCGACGCCGTTTCGCGTGCCCGCCGGCATCAAGCTGATCCGCGTCAATTCCGCCACCGGCACCCGCGCAGGCGGGGAGGGCGGCGGCACGATCCTCGAAGCCTTCAAGCCCGGCCAGGCCCCGCCGGAATACGTGCCGCCGGAGCCTGAGGAGACGCCGCAGGCCGAGTACTCGCCGGCTCCTCCTCCGGGAACGCCTCAGCGGGCCGTCGGCGTAGGTCCCAGCGGATTGTATTGACCGGCTCCTCCCCCATATAGAATCCGCCCTCCCTACAGCGGAAACGGATTGCTCCTCGGCCGAAGCTTTGGTCGCGGGAAAAACCATGGCCTTGGGGGCGGAGTTCCTTTGACACCCGGCAGCGGTCCCCTTAAGACCCCGCCATCACAAGGCACGGACAGCAAAGAAACGATGCGCGCCGAAATCCAACATCTCGTAGAAGAAACCAAGCAGTCAGTCGGGCTGCTGAGGAGGCATCTTTGACTGGGATACTGCCCAGCGACGCCTCGCGGAACTGAACGCTCAGGCCGAGGACCCCAACCTCTGGAACGATGCGGACGCCGCGCAGAAGATCATGCGCGAACGCACGTCGCTCGAGGACCAGATCTCGGCCGTGAAGCGTCTCGAGCAGGAGCTCGAGGATGCCATCACCCTGATCGAGCTCGGCGAAGCCGAAGAGGACGAAGCCACGATCCAGGAAGGCGAGGAGACCATCCGCAACCTTCAGGCCGAGGCGGCCCGCCGCCAGGTCGAGACCCTGCTCGCGGGCGAGGCGGATGCCAACGACACCTACGTGGAGGTGCATTCGGGCGCTGGCGGCACGGAAAGCCAGGACTGGGCCAACATGCTCCAGCGCATGTATGCCCGCTGGGCCGAGCGCCGGAAGTACAAGGTCGAGCTTCTCGAAATCACCGACGGCGAAGAGGCAGGCATCAAGAGCGCCACGCTCCTGATCAAGGGCCTCAACGCCTATGGCTGGCTCAAGACCGAGTCCGGCGTGCACCGGCTCGTGCGCATCTCGCCCTACGACTCGAACGCCCGTCGTCACACGAGCTTCGCCTCGGTGTGGGTCTATCCGGTGGTGGATGACCGCATCAACATCGAGATCAAGGAATCCGACTGCCGCATCGACACGTTCCGCTCCTCGGGCGCGGGCGGCCAGCACGTGAACACCACCGACTCGGCGGTGCGCATCACGCATATCCCGAGCGGCATCGTCGTCGCCTGTCAGCAGGAGCGTTCGCAGCACAAGAACCGGGCCACCGCTTGGAACATGCTGCGCGCGCGCCTCTACGAGGCCGAGTTGAAGAAGCGCGAGGAGAAGGCCAGTGCCGAAGCCGCCGCCAAGACGGAGATCGGCTGGGGTCACCAGATCCGCTCGTACGTGCTCCAGCCCTACCAAATGGTGAAGGACCTGCGCACCGGCGCCCAGTCGACGAGCCCGCAGGACGTGCTCGACGGCGACCTCGATCCCTTCATGGAAGCCTCGCTCGCCCAGCGCGTCTACGGCGGCGACGTGGAGGTCGAGGATATCGATTGAGACGTCCTTTCCGCCGAGCGCGCTCCTGCTACGTCATAGCGGAAAGGCGCTCGGCGGATTTTGCTGCTGCTGTGAGGAATTGCAGGGAGCGTGTGTCAAACCTGCTCTAGCGTATCATGCGGAGTTGAAGGTCCGCGTCAGCTAAAGTGCGCCTGTTCCCCGCGCGACGCGTTCGTCATGCCAAGAGCATCGCAATCAAAGTGAATTCCACTTTCGAGGGCTGATGCTTAACAAAGTGTCGTCGCTGGAATACGAAGTCAGCTCCCGATTAAACGACATAGAAGTCTGACGCGCTTACGCGGTCCCCTGCGTCGGTCCAATGCCTCGTGATCTTTGCGAAAACGATCTTCCCAGTGGCACCGGACCCATCGGGGTCGTAATAGATCAGTTTGTCATCATCGTCGAAGACGATGTAGTCATCCGCGTCTTGCGCATTACCGTATTCGGCAAAATTATTCCAACTGAGTTGCCCCACGGGTAGCTTCCTGAAAATAGCCGAGGACAGAAAAATTGAATCATCCTCCTCAAACTCGATGATCTTGTCTACATTTGCCACGGGATCGAGGGGTGTATCGAAGATGAAAACGTCATCGCCAAAACTGCCATACAGGGTATCATTTCCCGCGCCCCGTTGAGAGTGTCGTCACCATCGAAACCGAAGAGGCGGTCGTTCCCGCCACGGCCCTGAATCGCGTCCTTTACGCCTGTTCCGTGGATCTTGTCCGCGTGCTCCTTTCCGATTTGGGTCAGAGTTTCGGTTCGCTTGTTCCACGACCAGGCCGCGACATGCTTGCCATCGGTCTTGGACGATCCGTAAAGCTCCTTGATGGCGAGCTTGTCCAAGGGACTTAGCTTGGTCGGATAGACTTTGCTCTCGCCATTGTCGTAACTCATGACGGTGTTCGTCGAGTGAGCGTCCGCTTCGCTTAGCTTCTTTTTGTTGTACGGCGACGTATGGAATGGGTGTTTGAGCCCAAGAACGTGACCGATCTCATGAAGCATAACATAGGTTTTATGCGAGGTATTCTTAAAATCGTCCTTGTATCGAGTGTTGAAATGCACTCTGCCGGCCCCATAGACGCGGTCCGCGGCCTCGCCCTGCACGCAATTATCTACCGTGTAGAGTTCCGGGAATTCGCCATAGGCCACAATGGTGCTGTCGAAAAACCCTGTATACCAACCGAATTTGATTTCCGCATCGTCACTCTTCATCTCAAGGAATCGGATCCCACAAGCGTCACCCCACTGTTTGAGCGCATAACGAGCCAGCTTCTGATCTGCTGAGTTGAAGCGCTTTTCGCTCAGACTTGGCGCGAACGAATAGGTGAGGAAGATCGGCGTCTTCTGCGGTGTCAGAGTCGGTTCGGAGTTCCAGTTGTAACCGGTCAGAATGGCTTTATGGGACGGCATGATGATAGGCTCGCGGCGCGAAGAGAATTCTTGCCGGTATCGGTAACTTAATTACGCACAGTTGCAACCTGGAAGATCCCTATAGGTCTCTCGCCGCTCCCAGCACTTCCTCCGCATGGCCCGGCACCTTCACCTTGTTCCAGACCCGAGCGACGTTGCCCTCGCGGTCGATCAGCACCGTCGTTCGCTCCACGCCCATGTATTTGTGGCCGAACATGCTCTTCTGGGTCCAGACGCCATAGGTCTCCAGCATGGTCCTGGCCTCGTCCGACGCGAGGGCGAAGTCGAGGCCGTACTTGGCGCGGAACTTGTCGTGGCTCTTCAGCGAATCCGGCGAGATCCCGACGATCTCCGTATCGGCCGCCGCGAAATCCTTCCTGAGGGCCTGGAAGTTCTGCGCTTCGAGCGTGCAGCCGCTGGTGTTGTCCTTGGGATAGAAATACAGCACGACCTTGCGGCCTTTCAGGTCGTCGAGGCTGATTTCCCGACCATCTGTCGCAGGCAGGGAGAAGGGCGGAGCTTTGGTTCCGATGCTAAGAGACATGGGTTGCCTTCCTTTCGGCGGATTGTACTGGTTGGAAACCTCTACAGCATCGGACGCAAAAGTGGTCTCCGCTTTTGGGATCGACCCGATGCTCGTATCTAGAAGCAGCGCATCGTTCGGGCCGGAAAATTAGGACTGCTTTTCCGCACGATGCGCTCATGTGCACGATTGAAAGGGACAGTCGCGGGAGACTCCCGGGACGGTTAAGGTCTCTTCTCTGATTCCCTGATGAGCGCCTGAGCGCAAGAACCGGATTACCTAACGTCACAAGAATGAAGCTGCCATTTCGTACCACGTTGTCCCGGCGAGACCCGGTCAAGCGGAGCCTCCTCAAGCGCGTTCTTCGTTGTACTCTCTATGTGAAGCTTGGGCTTATCGTTTTTGCGACTGCTGCGCTCGGTCTGCTTTACCTGCGTCTCTCCGCGGCCCCGATGAGCTTCGGACGGCTGCCCGAGCGGGTCGCGGAAGCCTTGGCCGCGCGCATCGGACCCGGCTGGAACGTGACGTTGCGGAATACAGCCATCGAGCTGCACGAGGGCTCGCCGGCCCTGCGGGCGAACGGCCTCGATATCCGGGCTCCGGGCGGCGATCTGGTGCTGCGAGCCCCTTACGCGATCTACAGCGTCGATCTCACCTCGCTTCTGACCGCCAACCTTCAGCCCAAGGCTATCGAGGTGCGCGACCTGCAAGTGCGGGTCCTCGTCAACCGGGACGGCTCGCTCGCCTTCTCGCCCGTGCAGGCGGTGGAGGCCGAGTCGGGTGCTTCGCCTCCGCCCGTCGCGCCGGAGCCGTCCAAGGAAGCTGCAGCGTCGCTTGCTCTCGATGCCAACGGGCCTTCGCCCGTATCGGGCGTCGTCGGGTCGCTGCTCGAACTCATCGTCGGCCCGGGGAGTGTCCTCAACTCGCTCGGGCAGGCCGAGCTGACCAATGCGCGCCTCGTCTTCGTCGATGCGGACGGTCGCGAACGGGCCAGGTTCCAACGCGTGGATGCCGTCTTCGACTGGACGGAGAACGGCGGACGGCAGTTCGCCGCGACGGTCGAAGGGGATCAGGGGGCATGGCAACTCAACGGCGATGCCGTTGTGCAAGGCAACGGCGCCTACCGGGCGGGCGTGGTCGCGAATGAAGTGCCGATCAAGGACATCCTTCTGCTCGGAGGGGCGTCCGATCTGCCGGCCGCCACGGATCTCGAATTCTCCGGGCGTTTCGACATCGCCTATGCGGATGGTCGCATCACGGAACTGAAGACACGGCTCGCGAGCAATGCTGGCACGTTCCAGATCGAGGACAAGGACACGTCGCCCTTCCCGGTGGAGCGCGCAACGATCGAGGCGCAATGGAACGAGGCCGAGAAGGCTCTCGAACTCCAGGAGCTCGGCTTGAAGGGCGGGGATACGAATCTGCGCCTCCAGGGGCGCCTCGCAACTCCCGTCGCGGACAAGCCTTGGCGTTTGTCCCTCGGTGGCCGCGATATCGTGTGGTCCGGTGCGGCAGCGGGAGACCGCCCTCTCCGGGTCAGTGAGTTCGCCGCCGACCTGTCCGGCCCGGACGGCGTCACGATCAACAGCGTCACGCTGAAGGGGCCCGAGCTGTCGGCCCGCATCAGCGGCCTTCTCGGAGCCTCCGCGGACCCGAAGGGCTTGAATTTGGATGTGCGCGCGGACAAGACGAATATCCGCTCTGCTCTGCGCATCTGGCCGGAGGCCGTTGCTCCCCCGGTCCGCAGGTTCCTCGTGTCCAACCTTAAGGCGGGCATGCTGGACTCCATCGATCTCAAGGTGGCGATGACCGGCGCGGACGTCGCAAAGGCGGTGACGGGCGGCCCGACACCCGATGAGTCCCTGAAGATCGATTTCGCCATTTCCGATGGTGTTCTCCAGGTGGCGGACGGCCTTCCGCCAATCTCCGGGATGAACGTGACCGGTCACGTGACAGGCAAGAAGGTTGCCGTGCGCGCGTCGACCGGTCTGGTTCAAATGGCGGACAGCCGTTCTCTGGGAGCTTCCGACGGGGCGTTCATCCTGGACAATTACTGGGATGACAACGCTTCGGCCCGCATTGACTTTCGCCTCACCGGCGGAGCCGACGGCTTGGGCGCCCTGCTGCTGGAACCGCGCATCAAGGAAATCGCCGGATTCAACATCGATCCCGCCACGATGAGGGGGAAGACGGATCTGCGCGTCGGCATGGGCCTTGCCGTGCATAACATCCCGGCCTTCGCCGACCTGCCTCTCAAAGTGAGCGGAACGGTCAATGATTTTGCCGTCGACAAGTTCTTCGGCAAGGACCGGCTGGAAGGCGCCGACCTGACGATTGCTTACGACCGGGGCGATCTCGCCGTCAAAGGCGACGGCAAGCTCGCCGGAAGCCCGGCTGCCATCGATCTGCACAAGAACAGGCAGGGCGGGCAGGCCAGCGTTGCGTTCTCCCTCGATGAGGCGGCGCGCAGCCGGCGAGGGCTCTCCTTCGGCTCGCAGCTCACGGGAACGATCGGCCTCAAGGCGAGCCTGCCTCTCGGCGCATCGGCCCCGACGAACATCCTCGTCGAAGCGGATCTCGCCAAGGCCGGTGTGGATCAGCTGATCCCCGGCTGGGTGAAGCCGGTCGGACGGCCTGGAAAGCTGAGCTTCACCATGGTCGAAGGGCCGATCAACGAGATCCGGGACCTGCAGCTCGACAGCGGCACCGTGCAGCTGAAGGGCAATGCGACGCTCTCGAGCGAGGGAAGCCTGGAGAAGGCCGAACTCTCGACCTTCAAGCTCTCGCCCGGCGACGACATGCGCGCCCAGATCGAGCGCGCCAACAACGTCTACAAGGTCGCGATCCGGGGCAATGTGGGCGATGCCCGACCCTTCGTGAAAGGTGGCGCGACGGGCTCCGCCACGCCCAGCCGGACTGCGGCTGCGCAGAAGGACGGCAAGGATTTCGATCTCGACCTGAACCTCAACATCCTCACGGGCTACAACGAGGAGGCGATCACCAACGCGGCGATCAAAGCCTCCGTGCGCAAGGACAACCTTCGTCAGCTCGATATGAAGGGGCGGCTCGGCGCGACCGACATTATCGGACGGACCCTGCCGGACGCCGGCGTTCCCGTGGTGATCCTGCAGGCGGAAGATGCCGGGGCTCTCTTACGCTTCACCGATGTCTACCGGCGGATGTCCGGCGGCGATCTCGTTCTCCAGCTCGCCACCGGAGACGGCCCGCAGGCCGGTCATGTCGTCCTGCGCTCGTTCGCTCTGGTCAACGAGCCGGCCCTTCGCCGGATCATCCCCACCCAGACTCAGATTGTCGCCGGGCAGGACCGGGCCGGCAATCCGCAGGCCGTCCGGGTGGATGTGAACGAGGTGCAGTTCACCAAGGCCCGTCTCGAATTTACCCGCAATGCCGGTCGGCTCGATTTCAAGGATGCCGCCATCTGGGGCAACCAGATCGGATTCACGCTGGGCGGCTTTATCGATTACGCCCGCGACCGGCTCGACATCACGGGCACCTTCGTGCCGGCCTACGGGCTCAACAATGTGTTCGCCCAGGTGCCGCTCTTCGGGCCGCTCTTGGGTGGAAGTCAGTATGAGGGGCTGTTCGCCGTCAATTTCCGGCTGAACGGTCAGGCGAGTTCGCCGTCACTGACGGTCAATCCGCTCTCGGCGGTCGCTCCCGGCTTCCTGCGCAAGCTCTTCGGTGTGGGGGCGAACGTGGAACCGCAGACAGGATCGCTGCCGGCGGTTCCGGAGCGTTAAGCAGTCAGACGGCGCGCAGGAGAACGTGCTTCTTCTTGCCGAAGGACAGCTTGATCACGCCTTCTGCCGTAACATCCGACAGGCTCAAGGTGCCACGCTCGTCCGAGACGGTCTGGTCGTTGACCTTCAGGCCGCCGCTCTTCACCTGCCGACGCGCCTCGCTCGACGAGGGCACGAGCTTCGCGTAATCGGGCCCGAAGGCCGCCAGGATGCCGAGGCCTCCCTTGAGGACATCGGTCGCGATCTCGACCGTCGGCAGGCTTTCCGCCAGCGCTCCCTGCTCGAAGGTCTTGCGCGCGGTTTCCGCGGCCAGCTCCGCAGCCTCGCGGCCGTGGAGGAGGGTGGTGGCTTCCGTTGCGAGAACCTTCTTCGCCTCGTTGATATCCGCGCCCTGGAGCGCTTCGAGCCGCGTGATCTCGTCCATCGGCAGGATGGTGAAGAGCCTCAGGAAGCGGCCGACATCCGCATCCTCGGTGTTGCGCCAGAACTGCCAGTAATCGTAGGGGCTCAGCATGTCGGCGTTGAGCCAGACCGCGCCGGATGCGGTCTTGCCCATCTTGGCGCCGGAGGCGGTGGTCAAAAGAGGGCAGGTGACGGCATAGAGCTGCGGCGTGCCGAGGCGGCGGCCGAGATCGATGCCGTTGACGATGTTGCCCCATTGATCCGAGCCGCCCATCTGCAGCACGCAGCCGTAGCGCCTGTTGAGCTCCACGAAGTCGTAGGCCTGGAGGATCATGTAGTTGAATTCCAGGAACGACAGTTCATGCTCGCGCTCGAGGCGCAGCTTCACGCTGTCGAAGGACAACATGCGGTTGACCGAGAAGTGACGGCCGACATCGCGCAGGAACTCGATGTAATTGAGCTTGGTCAGCCACTCGGCATTGTCAGCCATCATCGCATCGGTCTTGCCTTCGCCGAAGCTGATGAAGCGCGAGAAGACCGTCCTGATGCTTTCCTTGTTGGCTTCGATCTGATCGACGGTCAGCAGCTTGCGGCTCTCGTCCTTGCCGGAAGGGTCGCCCACCCGGGTCGTGCCGCCGCCCATGAGCGTAATCGGCTTGCCGGCCCCGGTCTTCTGGAGCCAGTGCAGCATCATAATCGAGAGCAGATGGCCCACATGCAGTGACGGTCCGGTGCAGTCGTATCCCACGTAAGTGGTCAGACGCCCCTCGAGCGCGGCGGCATCGATACCATCGAAGTCGGAGGTCTGGTGGATAAACCCGCGCTCCGTCAGGACCTTCAGGAATTCGGACTTCGGCACGCTCATTGCATCTCTCATCTTCGCGATCACAGATGCCGATGCCTGTAGCAGGTTCACGCACTCATTTCACCCTCTTCGCCCACAACGCTAGGTGGCATGTCGCGGAGAGGGGTCCACGAGCGGGAAGCTTGACAGAAAAGGTTCAGACATAAACAATGTTATTACATGATATTGACGCTGGGAGGACTGCATGTGTTATCTCTGCTTGTCGAGCGGTAAAGGCCCTTCATGGTCGAGCTTCGGTCATAGGACACCGGGAACAATTCCCGATGGGGTGGTGCAAACCGAGTTCTCCGGGGGGAAGGGTTACTCGGGGACGGCGCTCCAGCCGTATGACATGTATGCCAGTATGGCGGCGGGATCGCCCTTGAGCGATGCGTGGGATTGGGCGTCGGGCAAGGTCGGTGATCTCTACGATACGGTCTACAACTGGGTATCGGATAACGTCTCTCGATCGCCGATCGGCATTTTCTCCACCCTTGCGAGCGTTGCCCCCTATGCCATGTCGGGGGTGAGGTTCAACGTTCCGGCTGGAATCGACAGCGATGTTCTCGGAATTCTGTCCGGTTCACAATGGAATAGCACGGCGATCACCTATAGCCTCCCGGATTCTCGTCTCGACTATCAATGGATCAATCCAAGCGCGAGCGGATATCGGGCCTTGACCTTCGAGACTGAGCAGGCGGTTCACTATGCCCTTGAAGGCTATAGTCCTTATTCGGGCGGACCGAAGATGGGGTTGTCGTCAGTCGAGGGCGTAACAAATCTCTCGCTGAGTTATGCCGGTCGCGGCGGCGGAACCCTCCAGATCGCCGGGTTCAACGCAACCGACATCATCAACCGCAGTCACGGCTATTATCCTGGTGTTCCGGTCTATGGCGGCGACGTTTGGCTGGAGCGGAACAGCGGATTGCCAGGGACCTATAGCTATATGATCGTCCTGCATGAGCTTGGTCATTCTCTCGGTCTCAAGCACCCTCACGATTCAGGTGGCGCATTGCCAACCATGAGTGGCGAACATGATTCGCCGGAATACACGGTCATGTCCTACGGCCATATGTGGGACAATCCGCAAACTTACATGCAATACGACATCGCAGCACTTCAGGAATTGTATGGCGCCGATTTCACGACCAACGGCGGTAATACCGTCTATTCGTGGTCGCCGGAAACCGGCGAAGCGTTCGTCAACGGCGTCGGGCAGGGTGCGCCCGTGACCAACAAGGTCTTCATGACCATCTGGGACGGTGGCGGAAACGACACCTACGATCTCTCGAATTACTCCGGCGACCAAAGAATCGATCTCGCGCCTGGCGGCTATATCAAATTCTCCCAGACACAGCTCGGAATGAAGACTTCCACGAGCTTCGTGCACGGGAACGTCTACAATGCCTTCCAGTACCGTGGCGATTCACGTTCCTTGATCGAAAACGCCATCAGCGGATCGGGCCATGACAGCATCAAGGGCAACGTGGCGGACAATGTGCTCAACGGCGGCGGCGGCAACGACGGCCTGACCGGCGCCGCAGGCAACGATACGCTCATCGGAGGCAACGGCAACGATTGGCTCGACGGCGGTACCGGCAGTGATGTCATGGACGCAGGCTTGGGCTGGGACGTGATGTCCTACATGAGTTCCACCACCGGCGTGACCATCGATCTCACCACTAATCTCAACAGCGGCGCGGCCGCCGGCGACAAGATCCTGAACGCCGAGGTGCTGCAGGGCACCAACGCCAACGATATGCTCACCGGCATCGACCGCGGCAACGGCCACGGCGTGCAGCTCTACGGTGAGGGCGGCGACGACGGCCTTATTGGCAAGGGCGGCGGCGATGCCCTGTTCGGCGGCGCCGGCAACGACTGGCTCGACGGCGGTCCGGGCGGCGACATCCTCGACGGCGGCGCTGGCTGGGACGTGGTGTCGTACCAGAGCGCCACGAGCGGCATCACCATCGATCTGACCACCAACGCCAATGGCGGGGCCGCAGCGGGCGAGACCGTTCTCAATGTGGAAGTCGTGCAGGGCTCGAACTTTGCCGATACCCTCGTCGGCAAAGACAACGGCGGCGGCAACGGCGTGCAGCTCTATGGCGAGGGCGGTAGCGATACGCTGCTCGGCAAGGGCGGCGGCGACTATCTGTTCGGGGGCGCCGGCAACGACACGCTCGACAGCGGCTTTGGCAGCGATGTGTTGATCGGAGGCAGCGGTGCGGATCAGTTCAGTTTCTCGACGGCGCTCGGTGCCGGCAACATGGACACGATCCAGGACTTTTCTGTCGCCGAGGGCGATCGGATCGTGCTCAGCCGCAGCGTGTTCATGGATGTGGGCACGGGAGCGCTCTCGAGTGCCTATTTCAAGGCGGGCACGGCCACGAGCTTCGATCACCACATCCTGTACGATCAAGGATCCGGCGAGTTGTTCTACGACGTCGATGGGTCGGGCGGCGTCGCGGCGATCAAGTTCGCCACCGTGAGTGCAGGCACGGCGCTCAGCGCCTCCCATTTCTTCATCGTGTGAGGGCTGCAACGGGCGGCAGGCTCGCTTGCGCCGCTCAAAAAGAGCCACAGGGCGCGGCAGCAGCCGCGCCCTTCCTTTGTCGCTGAAAGCCTTGCTTCCAGATCCGACCATCGGCTGAGATTGGCGGAAACTAAGCCGCCTCTTCCGTGGTTCCCAGGCGCTTGTTCAGGTACTCGTCCACGGCGACCATCAGCTCGTCGACGCGGCCATCGAAGAAGTGGTTGGCGCCGTCGATCACGGCGTGTTCGAGCTTCACGCCCTTCTGGGTCTTCACCTTCTCGATCACGCTGACCACGTCCCTGACCGGGGCGACGCGATCCTCCGAGCCGTGCACGAAGAGGCCGGAGGACGGGCAGGGAGCGAGGAAGGAGAAATCGTAGCGGTTGGCCATGGCGGCGATCGAGATGAAGCCTTCGATCTCCGGGCGGCGCATGAGGAGCTGCATGCCGATCCAGGCACCGAAGGAGACCCCGGCAATCCAGCAGGCGCGGGCGTCCGAATTCATGGCCTGGGCCCAGTCGAGGGCCGCGGCGGCATCGGAAAGCTCGCCCTGGCCGTGATCGAAGGCTCCCTGGCTGCGGCCGACGCCACGGAAGTTGAAGCGCAGGACCGAGAAGCCCCGCTTCACGAAGTCATAGTACAGGTTGTAGACGATCTGGTTGTTCATCGTCCCGCCGAACTGCGGGTGCGGGTGCAGGATGATGGCGATGGGGGCGCCCTTTTCCTTGGCAGGCTGGTAGCGTCCCTCGATGCGACCGGCAGGACCTGTGAAGATGACTTCAGGCATATACGCGAACCTCTTGCTCACCTCTCGATCGGGAGAGGGAAAACCCCGTGACGACCTTGACTTCAGGCCGCGAATTCTCCTAAAAGAACCCTTAGAATTATTCTAAATTGTTCCGGTGTTTCATTTGCCCCCTGGCTGTTTGGCCACTGGGGAAACATCGGACAGATGTGGTTGCGGTGCTTTAGCACGGCAACCAGGGTCGATTGCAAGAATTTCGTGAGGTTCCAAGTAGCTATGGCGTCCGGCCAGCGCACATATCTCGATCATAACGCGACTTCGCCCCTGCGGCCCGAGGTCGCCGAGGTCGTACTGCGCGCGCTGCAGCTTCCTGGAAATGCCTCGTCGGTCCATGCCGAGGGTCGCGCCGCGCGAGCCGAGATCGAGCATGCCCGCGAAAAGGTGGCCCGTCTCGTCGGTGCCAGGGCGAAGAACGTCGTCTTCACCAGTGGTGGGACCGAGGCTGCCAATCTCGTTCTGGCGCCAGGCTTCCGTCGCCTGGGTCAGGGGGGAGTGACGAAACTCCTGGTCGGGGCCGCCGAGCACCCTTGTGTCCTCAACGGCCATCGCTTTGCCCCTGATACTGTCGACATCATTCCTGTCGACAGCCGGGGAATCCTTGATCTTGCCTGGCTCGAAGCCCACTTGGAGAAGGGGGGGGATGAGCGGGTTCTGGTCTCCATCCAGCTCGCCAACAACGAGACCGGCGTGCTGCAGCCGGTGGCCGAGGCGGCCCGACTGGTTCACGCGTATGGCGGATTGATCCACACCGATGCGGTTCAGGCGACGGGCAAGATCCCGGTCGACATCGCCGGGCTCGGCATCGACGTGCTGACGCTCTCCGCCCACAAAATCGGCGGGCCGAAGGGGATCGGGGCACTGATTCTGGCCTCCGACCAGTTCGAGATCGCCGAGAAGCTGATCCGGGGCGGTGGCCAGGAGAAGGGTTTCCGGGCCGGCACCGAGAATGTGGCGGCCATCGCGGGGTTCGGTGCTGCGGCCGAGCTGGCGCTGGCGAGCCTTGAGCAGGAAGCCGGGCGGCTTGGGGCCTTGAGGGCCGAGGCCGAGGCGCAGGTCCGCCGGATCGCGCCCGATGTACTTGTTGTGGCTTCCGCAGCTGAGCGGTTGCCTAATACTTTCGCCTTTGCCATACCCGGCCTCAAGGCCGAGACGGCATTGATCGCCTTCGATCTGGCAGGGGTGGCCCTGTCCTCCGGTTCGGCCTGCTCGTCCGGAAAGGTCAAGCGATCGCATGTGCTCGACGCCATGGGCGTGGAGCCCGCCCTTGCTGAGGGCGTTTTGCGTGTGAGTTTAGGGTGGTCGACCACGCATGAGGACGTGATCCGCTTCGCGGAGGCGTGCGAAAGGGTGGTCGACACCTTATATAAGCGGAAGGCGAGCGCGGCCTGAAAGAGGCCGCACCCGCATTTCCAGGTCATCAACCCGCGGCCCTTGAAGCCGTGAGCGGTGGGAGAGACAGATGCCTGCAGTGCAGGAAACGATCGATCAGGTCCGTTTGATCGACGTCGATCAGTACAAGTACGGCTTCGAGACCGAAGTCGAGATGGAGAAGTCGCCGAAGGGCCTCTCCGAGGAGGTGATCCGCTTCATCTCGGGCAAGAAGGGCGAGCCGGAGTGGATGCTCCAGTGGCGCCTCGATGCCTATAAGCGCTGGCTCACCATGAAGGAGCCGGACTGGGCGCGCGTGTCGTACGACAAGATCGATTACAACGACATCTATTACTATGCCGCGCCGAAGAAGAATCAGGCGCCGAAGTCCCTGGACGAGGTTGATCCGGAGATTCTCAGGACCTATGAGAAGCTCGGCATTCCGCTGCGCGAGCAGGAGATCCTGGCCGGCGTCGAGCCGCAGCGCCGGGTAGCCGTGGATGCGGTGTTCGATTCCGTGTCGGTCGCCACGACCTTCAAGGAAGAGCTTGCCAAGGCCGGCGTGATCTTCATGCCGATCTCGGAAGCCATCCGGGAATACCCCGACCTCGTGCGCCAGTACATGGGCACGGTCGTGCCGGTGACGGACAACTTCTTCGCGACGCTGAACTCGGCCGTGTTCACCGACGGTTCGTTCGTCTACATCCCGCCGGGCGTGCGCTGCCCGATGGAGCTATCGACGTATTTCCGCATCAACGAGAAGAACACGGGCCAGTTCGAGCGCACCTTGATCATCGCAGACAAGGGCTCCTACGTCTCGTATCTCGAGGGCTGCACGGCTCCGAAGCGCGACGAGAACCAGCTTCACGCCGCCGTGGTCGAGCTGATTGCGCTCGACGACGCCGAGATCAAGTATTCCACGGTCCAGAACTGGTATCCGGGCGATGCCGAGGGCCGGGGCGGCATCTACAACTTCGTGACCAAGCGCGGCGACTGCCGGGGCAAGAACTCGGTCATCACCTGGACCCAGGTCGAGACGGGTTCCGCCATCACCTGGAAGTACCCGTCCTGCATCCTGCGCGGCGACAACTCCCGCGGCGAGTTCTACTCGATCGCCGTGTCGAATGGCATGCAGCAGGTCGATTCCGGCACCAAGATGATCCATCTCGGCAAGAACACCACGAGCCGGATCATCTCGAAGGGAATCGCGGCCGGCAGGTCCGAGAACACCTATCGCGGTCTCGTCTCGGCTCACCGCAAGGCGACCGGCGCACGCAACTTCACGAACTGCGACTCGCTCCTGATCGGCAATCAGTGCGGCGCGCACACGGTGCCTTACATCGAGTCCAAGAACGCGACCGCCGTGTTCGAGCACGAGGCGACGACATCCAAGATCTCCGAAGATCAGATGTTCTACTGCCAGCAGCGCGGCCTCTCGAATGAGGAGGCGACGGCACTCATCGTGAACGGCTTCGTGAAGGACGTGCTGCAGCAGCTTCCCATGGAGTTCGCAGTCGAGGCGCAGAAGCTGATCTCGATCTCGCTCGAAGGATCTGTCGGTTAATTCAGGAAACACGACGTGGATGCCCGGGACAAGCCGGGGTTGACGCGAAAAGCTTCTAGGCCCGTCATAGCCGGACTTGATCCGGCCGCCCACGCTCAAACATTGGATGTTTAAAATGCTGGAAATCAAGAACCTGGTTGTCCAGATCGAGGACAAGCGCATTCTCAACGGCCTGAACCTCACCGTGCACAAGGGTGAAGTGGCTGCCATCATGGGCCCGAACGGATCGGGCAAGTCGACCCTGTCCTATGTGATCGCCGGCAAGGAGGACTACGAGGTCCTCGACGGCGAGATCCTGCTCGACGGTCAGAATCTTTTGGAACTGGAGCCTGATCAGCGCGCCGCCGCCGGCGTGTTCCTGGCCTTCCAGTATCCGCTGGAGATCCCCGGCGTCGCCTCGATGACGTTCCTGAAGGCCACCCTCAACGCCCAGCGCAAGGCGCGCGGCGAAGCGGAGCTGACCACGCCGGACTTCATCAAGCGCGTGAACGCCGTTGCCCAGCAGCTCGAGATCCCGAAGGACATGCTCAAGCGCGCCCTCAACGTCGGCTTCTCCGGCGGCGAGAAGAAGCGCATGGAGATCCTGCAGATGGCGCTGCTCCAGCCGTCCTTCTGCATCCTGGACGAGACCGATTCCGGCCTCGACATCGACGCCCTGCGCATCGTGTCCGAAGGCGTGAACGCCCTGCGCTCAGCCGACCGCGCCTTCCTGGTCATCACGCACTACCAGCGCCTGCTGAACCACATCGTGCCGGACACCGTCCACGTGATGCATAGCGGTCGCATCGTGAAGTCGGGCGGCAAGGAGCTTGCCCTCGAGCTCGAGGCGAACGGCTACGCCGATTACCGCGAAAGCGAGGCCGCGTAAGATGGCTGACGTCACTCTCATGAAGACGCCGGCGGAGACTGCGCTGGTGCAGGCATTCGAGAGCGCGAAGACGGCGTTGCCGGGCAACGGCGAGTCGCGCGCTCAGGCCTTCGAGCAATTCACCCAGCGGGGTCTGCCGCATCGCCGGGTCGAGGAGTTCAAGTACACCGATCTTCGTGCGCTCCTGCGCGAGGTCGCACCGTTCGCCGGGGTGCCTTCAGCCGACGAGGCCAAGGCGGCGCTCGCGCATGCGAAGGCTCTTGCCGGAATCGAAGCGCTTCAAGTGCCGTTCGTGAACGGTCACTTCGTGCGCGGGGCGGTGGACTTCCACGCTCTGCCGGAGAACGTCGAGATCGTTCCTCTGGCCGAGGCTCTGGCGAATGGTCACGAGTGGCTGTCGCGCTTAAGCCCCGTGCCGTGGGCGAACGACAATCCGGTCTACCAGCTCAATTCGTCCTTCATGGCCGATGGCGTCATGATCCGCGTGGCTGGGCCCGTTGAGATGCCGGTCCACCTGCGCTTCGTTACGGCGGCCAGCTCCGCCGTTGCCACCGCGACCCGCATTCTCGTGGTCGTGGAGGAGGGCGCGTCCGTGACCCTCCTCGAAACGCACGAGAGCACCGATGGCGCAAACCATCAGCCGAACGACGTGATGGAGGTGATCGCCGGTGACCGCACGAATGTGCAGCACGTACGTGTGAACGCCGAGGGCGACAAAGCACTCGCTCTGTCGACGCTCGCCGCCAAGATCGGCGGAGAGGCCGTGTTCAACAGCATCAACGTGACGGCGGGCTCAGCGACCTCGCGGCACCAGGTTTTCGCCTTTCTCAACGGCGAGAACACGAACCTGCGCGTCAACGGCGCGACGATGCTGAAAGGCACGCAGCACGGCGATTCCACGCTTGTGGTCGAGCATGCGGCTCCGCATTGCGAGAGCCGCGAGCTGTTCAAGACCGTGATCGACAACGAGGCCACCGGCGTCTTCCAGGGCAAGATCATCGTTCCGCATCATGCCCAGAAGACCGACGGCCGCATGATGTCGGCGGCGCTCCTCCTCGAGGAGGGCGGCTCCATGAACAACAAGCCGGAACTCGAAATCTTCGCCGACGACGTGCAGTGCGCCCACGGCGCCACCTGCGGACAGCTCGACGAGGATCTCCTGTTTTACCTCATGGCCCGAGGCCTGCCGAAAAATGTGGCCGAGAGCCTCCTGGTCCAGGCATTTCTCAGCGAGGCGCTGGAGTTCGTGGAGAACGAGGCTGT
Source organism: Microvirga tunisiensis (assembly GCF_009296175.1). Taxonomy (GTDB): domain Bacteria; phylum Pseudomonadota; class Alphaproteobacteria; order Rhizobiales; family Beijerinckiaceae; genus Microvirga; species Microvirga tunisiensis. The sequence continues at coordinate 23,941 of NZ_VOSK01000043.1, forward strand.
CCGCGAGTCGCTCGTCGGCACGGTCGAGAGCTGGCTGAAGGCTCGCTCTTAATACGCATCTCGTCATGGCCGGGCTTGTCCCGGCCATCTCGATCAGAAGGGCACGCTCTTCTCCGATCGGGATCACCGGCACGAGGCCGGTGATGACAATGGAGAGGGAAGCATCACGCAATGAACGCACCTGTGAAGCCATATGACGTCGAAGCGATCCGGGCGGAGTTTCCGATCCTGACGCAACAGGTCTATGGCAAGCCGCTCGTCTATCTCGACAATGCCGCCTCGGCCCAGAAGCCGCGCGCGGTGATCGACGCCATGGTGAACACCATGCAGACGGGCTACGCCAACGTTCATCGCGGCCTGCATCACATGGCGAACGTGGCGACCGAGGGCTTCGAACGTGCGCGGGAAACCGTGCGGGAATTCCTCAACGCCGAGTCCATCGACGAGATCGTCTTCACCAAGTCGGCGACGGAAGCCTACAACCTCGTGGCCGATTCCTTCGGCCGCATGGGGATCGGGGAGGGCGACGAAATCATCCTCTCCATCATGGAGCACCATTCCAACATCGTGCCCTGGCATTTCCTGCGCGAGCGGAAGGGTGCGGTGATCAAATGGGCGCCGGTGGACGACGAGGGCAACTTTCTCATCGATGAGTTCGAGAAGCTCATCACGCCTCGCACCAAGATCGTCGCCATCACGCATATGTCGAACGTGCTCGGCACGGTGACGCCGATAAAGGAGATCATCCGCGTCGCCCACGCTCACGGGATTCCCGTGCTGGTGGACGGGGCCCAAGGCGCGGTGCATCTCCAGGTCGACGTGCGCGATCTCGATGCGGATTTCTATGTCTTCACCGGGCACAAGGTCTATGGGCCCACGGGCATCGGCGTCCTTTACGGCAAGCGCGAATGGCTCGCGAAGATGCCGCCCTATTCGGGCGGGGGCGAGATGATCCGCGAGGTGCGCCAGGACGCGATCACCTACAACGACCCGCCGCACAGGTTCGAGGCGGGAACGCCCCCGATCATCGAGGCTATCGGCCTCGACGCGGCCCTGCGGTTCATGATGCAACTCGGACGGGAGAACATCCAAGCGCACGAGGCGGCGCTCTCGGCCTATGCCCATGAGCGCCTCGGCGCCATGAACTCGGTGCGCATCATCGGTCGCGCCAAGGGCAAGGGCGCCATCCTGGCCTTCGAGATGAAGAACGCGCATGCCCATGACGTGGCGACCATCATCGACCGGCAAGGCGTGGCAGTCCGGGCCGGCACCCATTGCGCCATGCCGCTGCTCGAGCGCTTCGGCGCGACCTCGACCTGCCGCGCTTCATTTGGTCTCTACAACACGATGCAAGAAGTCGATAAGCTGGCGGATGCCCTGCAGAAGGCGGAAGCCCTGTTTGCTTGAGGATTGACCTGTGAATGACATGACCCCGACCCAGGATGGGCCCAACGCGCCGCAGGTGTCCCCGGGCCCCACGATCCCGCCGGAAGAGCTCGACCGCATGACGGATGACATAATCGCGGCGCTCAAGACCGTCTACGATCCGGAGATCCCGTCCGACATCTACGAACTCGGCCTGATCTACCGCGTCGACATCGATGACAACCGCAACGTCACCATCGACATGACCCTGACCGCGCCCGGCTGCCCGGTGGCCGGCGAGATGCCGGGCTGGGTGGAGAACGCCGTGTCCACGGTCCAGGGCGTCCAGAGCGTCCAGGTGAACATGGTCTTCGATCCGCCGTGGGACCAGAGCCGCATGTCCGACGAGGCCCGCGTCGCGCTCGACATGTGGTAAGCCTGACAGGCTGTACCTTTCAATCGCATCGCATCATGGCCGGGCTCGTCCCGGCCATTTTTCGTTCGAGCACCATTGTCCTTCCGGGGCCGCGCCAGAGGTGCGCCTCGGAAGGACGGGTCGGCGCTCACGTCCGGTTGATGGAAACGCCTCCATCGACCAGGAGAGCGGTTCCCGTCGTGAAGCTTGAGGCATCCGAGGCGAGATAGAGCGCCGACCGGGCGATCTCTTCGGGACGGGCCCGCCGCTTCAGGGCGTGCAGGCCCTCGACGAAGGCCAACGCCTCGGGGGTGCTCACCCAGGCTTCCGCCAGAGGCGTATCCGTGCCGCCGGGCAGCAGGGCGTTGACGCGGATGCCCTTGGGACCGAACTCGCTGGCAAGGGATTGCGTGAGCCCGATCAACCCGGACTTGCTGGCCGCATAAGCTGCCACGCCCGGCATTCCGGCCGTGTAGCCGACGAAGGTGGAGGTGAAGATGAGGGAGCCTCCGCCGCGGTCGAGCATGGCCGGAATCTGGTGCTTCGCACCCAGAAAGGCTGCCGTGAGGTTAATCGCGAGCGTCTCGTTCCAGCCGGAGAGCGACAGGCCCGGTGTCGGCCCCATCTCGCCATTCGTGCCCGCATTGTTGAAGGCGATGTCGAGCCCACCGCATTGACGGATCGCCGTGTCGACGAGCGTTTGTGCCAGAGCCTCGTCCCTGATGTCTCCGGCAACGGCAATGGCGCGTCCGCCATCCCTTTCGATCTCGGCGACAAGCGCGTTCAGCGCATCGGACCGCCGTGCCGTTACGATGACGTTCGCACCCTCCCGCGCAAACAATCTGGCGGTCGCATAGCCGATCCCGGAGCTTGCTCCCGTCACGATGGCGGTCTTGTTCATGAGCGTGGTCACGGTGAATCCCTTCCTTCATGAGCTCAGTGCTCGGGATTGGGATCTCAAATCGCGCCTTCACTTCCGACCCGTTTCCTGCGCCCGATTTCTGTGATGAAAGCGACGCGATACCGGAGCGGCCGACGTGCCTGGACCCACGCTTGCAGGTTCAGAACCGGGCGCTTGCCAGCGGCGAGGGACCCGCCTCAGCGCCCTGGATCGCTCGCAGGCTGGTGCAATGTCCCTTGTTCCGGCGCGCTTCCGCCCGTCTGATCCGGTTCGGTTCCGGGCACGAGCGCAGGCGTTGATGGCTCCTCGGCGGAGTGGGGCTGCGATCCATCCTCATCCTGATCATCGTCGGCGATCTCGTCCGCCTCCTCGACGGAGGACAGCACTGGCGTGCGGGGCGCGTCAGGCACGGCGGCGAACATCGCACGGGCGATTTCCTGCTCTCCCATCACGATCCGGGTCGCGCCGTATTTCATCACATGATCTTCCTGGGCGGCGGAATGGGCGCGCACGACGATCGGCAAGTCCGGGTTGATCCTGCGGGCCTGCTCGACGACCTGACCGCTCTCGAAAGCATCCGGGATTGCCACTAGATCCTCGACACAGTGATTTTGACCGGTTGGCCTGCCGTCTCTTGTGACGGCACTTCGAAGCGGTGCGGGATCTGCAAGTGGATTGATCCCCATTGGACGGGGCCTCGGTACCAGATGCGAAGTCCGCAGCACGAGCTTGGCGGTGTCAAACCGTCAAAATCACTGTGCTAAGGATCTAGGAGGCAGCGGGCTTCCTTGATGTTGGCGGCCGCAGCGACTTCCGGATCGGCGGCGTTTCCGACGACGACCTCCAGGCCATCCTTCTGCAGATCGGCCACCTGCTCCTTGTTGGTTTCGATCACGAGGAGGGGTGATCCTATCGCGGCCATCTTGCGGCTGATGTACTTGCCAACCCGGCCATGGCCCACGAGAACCACATGATCCGTGAGAGGCGTGACGGGAAGAGGCTCGCGCGCGGCAGCGGCGGCCGCTGCCTCCTGCGCCATCGCTTCTTCCTCGGCTGCAACAGCCTCTGCCTTTGCGTGGGCTCTTGCCGTATCTCGCTTCACGAACCAACGGTCCAGCAGGGTGAACAGGAAGGGATTGACGAGGATCGACAGGATGGCGCCCGCGAGGATGAGGTCGCGACCCTGTTCCGGCAGAAGCTGAAGGTCGACACCGAGGCCGGCGAGGATGAAGGAGAACTCGCCGATCTGGGCCAGGCTCGCCGCGATGGTGAGGGCCGTGGAGTTCGGGTGGCGGAAGAGCCGGACGATGGCGAAGGCGGCGAGCGACTTCCCGACGACGATGATCAGGAAGGTCGCAAGAACGGGGCCGAACTCGTTGATCAGGATCATTGGGTCGAACAGCATGCCGACCGAGACGAAGAACAGCACCGCGAAGGCATCGCGCAAGGGCAGGGTTTCGGAGGCCGCCTGATGGCTGAGTTCGGATTCGCTCAAGACCATGCCGGCGAAGAAGGCTCCGAGAGCGAAGGAAACACCGAACAGCTCCGCCGCCCCGAAGGCAGCGCCTAGAGCAATGGCGAGCACCGCCAGGCGGAACAGCTCACGGGAGCCGGTATGGGCGACGTAGTGCAGGATCCACGGTATGACCCGGCGTCCGATGATCAGCATGATCGCCACGAAGGCGATGACCTTGCCGAGCGTGATGCCGAGAGAGATCACGATGGATTCGATATCGGCAGAGGCGCTGGACGTGGCCTCCGCGAAGGCGGGCAGCAGCACCAGCGTCAGGACCATGGCCAAGTCCTCGACGATCAGCCATCCGACGGCAATATGGCCACGCTCGGTTTCGACAAGCCGACGTTCCTGGAGAGCCCGCAGCAGCACGACCGTACTGGCGACGGAGAGTGCCAGGCCGAAGACGAGGCCGCCGCCGATGCTCCAGCCCATCAGCCAGGCAAGCCCCATGCCGAGAACCGTGGCGCTGGCGATCTGGACGACCGCTCCGGGAATCGCGATGGCCCTAACGGAGAGAAGATCCTTCAGCGAGAAGTGGAGGCCGACGCCGAACATCAGCAGGATCACGCCGATCTCGGCGAGTTGGTTGGCGAGCCCCTGATCCGCCACATAGCCGGGGGTGAAGGGCCCGGCGAGGACACCGGCCAGCAGGTAGCCGATGAGCGGGGAAAGGCGGAATCGATGTGCGACAGCGCCGAGAGCGAATGCCAGAACCAAGCCGACGACGATGGTTGATATCAGCGGCGTGTGATGCGGCATCTGCTCTCCTTCAGATAGGTTATTTCGAGGCGGGATCTTCCCGATATGGTCGACCTCGGCCGTTGGGGCAACCCTGAACGGTCTCGACGTTTGCCCTTTCACCTCTTATCTATAGAGAAATGAACTCGTTCTGCCCGGGCCTTGAACCCGGCTGTCAGGAGAGAAGGCTTATGGCACTACCCGGATTCAAGGTCGTCACCGTGACCGACGCGGCGGCGAAGCGCGTCAAGGACATCATCGGCAAGGCGGACCGTCCCATCGTCGGCGTCCGCGTGGGCGTCAAGAACGGCGGCTGCGCCGGCATGTCCTACACCATGGAATATGCGGAAAGCGTCAGCCCGCTCGACGAGGTGATCGAGGACAAGGGCGTGACCGTCCTCATCGACCCCAAGGCCGTGTTGTTCCTGCTCGGCACGGAAATGGATTTCCAGACGACCAAGATGTCGTCCCAGTTCGTCTTCAACAATCCCAACCAGACCTCGGCCTGCGGCTGCGGCGAATCGGTGGCGATCACGCCCGCTACCCCTGGCGCACACCAATCGGCCGGTTAAGCCGTGGATGCCGAGGATCTTCGTGATATCTTCCGTGGTCTCGGCCCCGTTCAGATCCGCCGGATGTTCGGCGGGCAGGGCGTCTACCAGGGCGAACTGATGTTCGCCCTGGTCGCTTCCGACGAGCTTTACCTCAAAGTCGACGACGAGAGCATCGGGTTCTTCCGCGACCTGGGCTCGCGCCCTTTCGCCTATGAGATTCGTGATGGCCGCAAAAGCATCATGAGCTATTGGCTCATGCCCGAATCGGCCCTCGACGATCCCGACGAGGCGGCACAGCTTGCAAACATGGCTCTGGCGGCAGCCCGGAGGGCGAAATCCGCCCACCCTCGAAAAGGCGGCAAGGCCGCGCCTCGCCGCAAGGTTCGGAAAAAGGCGTCCGAGCCCGTTACTTAGCCTTCTTGGCCGTCACAGGCCGCATGAGGAAGGCCGGCACGTGATCTCCGAGACCGATCACCGGCTCATCCGTGTCCTCGTCCCGACGCGAGCGTCCCTGATAGCCACGGTCCGACGAACGCTCATTGCGCTCCTGCCGAGGCCTGCGGCTCTGTTGCTCCTCGCGCGGAGGCTGGCGCTCCTCGCGCGGAGGCTGGGCCGCGCGTGCGACAGGAGCCTCTTCCCGCGGCTCCTCCGCACGTCCGCGGCCCCGGTCCGATGACCGAACCTTGACCTTGCGTCCGCGCGAGCGATCCTCGCCCCGGCCGCTGCGACGGCGGGAGGAGCCTTCCGATTGCGGACGCTCTGCCAGAGTCGGACCCTGCCACTCGACCGGCTGGCCGATCAGCTTTTCAATGGCAGCCAGAGATTTCTCCTCGCCCGGGCTCACGAGTGTGAAGGACTGGCCCGAACGTCCCGCTCGGCCTGTGCGGCCGATCCGGTGCACGTAATCCTCGGCGTGGTGCGGAATATCGTAATTGAACACATGGCTGACGGCCGGAATGTCCAGGCCGCGGGCCGCCACGTCGCTGGCCACCAGGATGGGCATCTCTCCCGTACGGAAACTATCGAGCGCCGCCATGCGGGCATGCTGGTCCATGTCGCCGTGAAGAGCGACCGCTGCAAAGCCGTGATTCTGCAGGGACCGGTGGAGCACGGCCACGTCGCGCTTGCGGTTGCAGAAGACGATGGCGTTCTGGAGATCCGTGGCGTTCCGGATCAGCTCCCGCAGGGTCTCGCGCTTCTCGTAATCCTCGCGGCCTGTTGCCACGAGGCGCTGGGTGATCGTCGAAGCGGTCGAAGCGGCGCGGGCGACCTCCACCTTCACCGGATTGTGAAGGAAGGCGTCGGCCAGGCGCTGGATCTCCGGCGGCATGGTCGCGGAGAAGAACAGAGTCTGGCGGGTGAAGGGCACGAGCTTCACGATGCGCTCGATGTCCGGAATGAAGCCCATGTCGAGCATCCGGTCCGCCTCGTCGATCACGAGCAGCTCGACACCGGTGAGCAGAAGCTTTCCGCGCTCGAAATGGTCGAGCAGGCGGCCGGGGGTCGCGATCAGCACGTCGACGCCGCGGGTGATCTTGGCATCCTGATCTCCGAAGGACATGCCGCCGATCAGCAGGGCGACGGAAAGGCGATGGTTGATCCCGTACTTGTCGAAGTTGTCCTCGACCTGGGCCGCCAGTTCGCGGGTCGGCTCGAGAATCAGTGTGCGGGGCATGCGCGCACGAGCCCGGCCGGATTCGAGCAGGGTCAGCATCGGGAGCGTGAAGGCCGCCGTCTTGCCCGTGCCGGTCTGGGCGATGCCCAGCACGTCGCGGCGTGAGAGGACGTGAGGAATGGCCTGGGCCTGGATCGGCGTCGGCTCTGTGTATCCAGCGGCAGCGACGGCCTGTTGAACTTTATCGCTAAGTCCGAGTTCGGCGAACGACATGAATGCTAATTACCGTTGAGGGCTAGGCGCGCTCTAAAGTGCCGGCCGCGCTCTACGGCAACAAACAGGCGCGAGACTGGTTTCACCTGAGGCTCTTGCTCAAGTTGAGGAGTGGCGGGACCATAGGACAAGCTATGCGCTTGTCAATCCAGGGAAACTTGCCGAGAGACGACAAAGGACGGATTGAATGGCTGAAACACTTGTTCTGATTCCCGGATTGGCCTGCACCGCCCGGCCTTTCGAGCCCCAGATCGCTGCCCTGTCAGCAGGACGCACGATCGTCGTCGCGGATCATACCCAGGATGATTCGATTGCCGCCATCGCGGCGCGGCTTCTGCGCGAAGTGCCTGGCAGGTTTGACCTCGCGGGGCTCTCCATGGGCGGATACATTGCCATGGAGGTCATGCGGCAGGCGCCGGAACGGGTGAAGCGGCTTGCCTTGCTCGACACGAGCGCGCGTCCCGACACCACGGAGGCGAGCCAGGACCGCAAGCGGCTGATTGCACTGGCGGAAGCGGGCCGATTCGAAGAGATCCATTCCGCGCTCTGGCCGCGTCTCGTCCATCCCGATCATCGGGACGACCAGGCTCTCCAGGATATTATGTTCGGAATGATGCGGGCAACCGGTGCCGAGGCCTATATCCGGCAGCAGCGGGCGATCATGGCGCGCGCCGACTCACGCCCTTTGCTTCCGGGAACCGAGATCCCGACGCTGGTGCTGGTCGGGGAGAGCGATGCCATCACGCCGCCGGAAATTGCCCGAGAGATGGCCGAGATGATCGAATGGGCTTCCCTGGTCGTCATTCCCGAGGCCGGACACATGTCGACTCTCGAGCAGCCGGAACGGGTAACCCAGGCCCTGCAATTGTGGCTGGGCCAGAATTAACCATCGATCTGCTCACTGCTTGCGAAGCTCCCGAGAAATATGGTCAATGATTAGTTACCGGTCCCGGCAGGCGGCGGGCGCTCGTCCGGAGACGCGAATAACTTCTTGAAATGATAGGCATATCGCGAGCTCAGGATCGTGGAAGAGGGGGCTTTCGCTCCCGCGGTGCGGGCGTAGGATCCGCCCATCTCCGGTTGCGGACGCGAAAAGCTGCGCTTCTCGCCTCAACTGTGGCAGGAAAGTGACAGACGCTTGGTCAAGTCTAGGCTACAAGCTGCATCACATCCTTCTAACAGACGGACGAAGACAAATGAAAAAGATCCTCCTCTCCTCGGTTGCTCTGCTCGGCCTCGCCTCTGGCGCCATGGCTGCTGACCTTCCCTCCCGCCGCGCTCCGGCTCCGATCATTGCCGCTGTTCCGGTTTTCACCTGGACGGGCTTCTACGTCGGTGTGAACGCCGGCTACGGCTGGAACGCCAATGACAGCATCACGGTCGGCGGCGTGCGCTTCGACCTCGACGACGAAGGCGGCTTCGTCGGCGGCGCTCAGGCGGGCTACAACTACCAGATCGGCTCGTTCGTGGTCGGTCTCGAAGGCGACATCCAGTACGCCGACTTCGGTGGCGACGACCGCTTCGACTTCGATCGTGACGGCATCGCTGACGACGACTTCAACAACAGCGACTGGTTCGGCACCGTGCGCGCTCGCGCCGGTGTGGCCTTCGACCGCGCCCTGATCTACGCCACCGGTGGTTTCGCCTTCGCGGACGACGCCACGGGCTGGACCGTCGGTGGTGGTCTCGAGTACGCCTTCACCAACAACCTGTCGGCCAAGGTCGAAGGCCTGTACGTCAACCTCGACCAGGACGACAACTTCCTGGGCATCGACAGCGACGCCGAGTTCGGTGTGGTTCGCGCCGGCCTGAACTTCCGCTTCGGCACCTACTAAGATCCGTCTCCTCGGAGACAGACAAGGCCCGGGTCAACACCCGGGCCTTTTTCGTTTCATGGCGGACTAAGTCCGGATGTTATCGGTATGCCGTCCGTGGCTTCTATCGAATCGTCTCAGCGCAGAGTCGTCATGATCGCGATTGCGATGAACAATCCTCCGGCAGCACGGCCAATGAGCCTCGTCATGCCCGGGCGCGATGTCAGGAACTCGCGGCTGGGTCCCGCTGCGACTGCAAGTCCTCCGTAGATCATGAACTGCATCAGGACTGTCATGACGCCTATGGCCAGAGCCTGCGGCCATATTGGCCCATAACCCGGCAGCAGGAACTGTGGATAGACGGCGAGCACGAACAGGTAGGCCTTGGGATTGAGGAGGCAGGTTACAGCGCCCTGCCGAAACGCCAGCCAGAGGGACGGGGTGCTCACCCCTACGGTGCCGTCGATGGTGATCGAGCTGCGCAGCAGCGTGATGCCGATCCAGACCATGTAAGCTGCGCCAGCATACAGAAGCGCAGTGAACACGGTCGGGGAGACGTGTGAGATCAAACCCAGCGATCCATCTATCGAGACATTGCCGCGCTTCAGGCTATGCGGGTCCCCATCCAGGGTGGGCGCGGCATCGGTTATCGGCTGCGATCCGGCTTCGATCTGCCGCCGCTCATGTTCTCCATCGAGGAAACCGAGGCCATCGTGCTGGCACTCGCGCTTCTGGAGCGCACCGGAGACGTCGCCCTCAAGAAATCCGTCAGGCGTGTCAGTCAGAAGATTGCCGCCGCCGTTTCGCCGCCTCTGCGTCAGGTGCTTGTGGCCAACACCCTGCATGCCTGGGGCACCGTGGCGCAGACACCTTCAGGAATCGATCGTGCGGTCGTCCGGGCGGCCATCCGCGATGAGCGGAAGATGGAGATCGGCTATTGCGATGAGCACGGGCGACGGACCGAAAGGACGATTCGTCCAATCGGTCTGATTTACTACTCCGAGACGGCCAACATCGTCGCCCGGTGCGAGCTGCGCCAGGATCTGCGGCACTTCCGGTCGGATCGCGTGGAGAACGCCGTGCAGATGGAAGCGTACTTCAAGGGCAAAGGAGACGAGCTTAGGCGGCAGTGGATTTCGAGTTGGACCGACAGCCGAGGCATGCGGGATTGACGGAATCCGACTGCGTTCACACGGAATTTTAACGGCGTTTGGGCAAGCGGACAACAAAAGGCCGGAGCTCGATGAGCTCCGGCGAAGGAAGGCCGCCGTTGAAGCGACCGGGAGGAAAGTCTGTTCCCGTTAGACGGAGTAGTACATCTGGAACTCGACCGGGTGCGGCGTCATCTCGAAGCGAGCGACCTCCGCCATCTTCAGCTCGATGTAGCTGTCGATGAAGTCGTCGTTGAAGACGCCGCCGGCCTTGAGGAACGCGCGGTCCTTGTCGAGGCTGGCGAGAGCTTCGCGGAGCGAGCCGCAGACGGTCGGGATCTTCTTCAGCTCGCGCGGGGGAAGATCGTAGAGATCCTTGTCCATCGCCTGGCCGGGATCGATCTTGTTGATGATGCCGTCGAGACCGGCCATCAGCATCGCCGCGAAGGCGAGGTACGGGTTGGCGGTCGGATCGGGGAAGCGAACCTCGACGCGCTTAGCCTTCGGCGAGGTCGTCCACGGAATACGGCAGGAGGCCGAGCGGTTACGGGCCGAGTAGGCCAGCAGCACCGGAGCCTCGTAGCCCGGGACGAGACGCTTGTAGGAGTTCGTCGACGGGTTGGTGAAGGCGTTCAGGGCCTTGGCGTGCTTGATGATGCCACCGATGTACCACAGGCATTCCTGGGACAGGTCGGCATACTTGTTGCCGGCGAAGAGCGGCTTGTCACCCTTCCACAGCGACTGGTGCACGTGCATGCCCGAGCCGTTATCGCCATAGACCGGCTTCGGCATGAACGTCGCGGTCTTGCCGTAGGACTGGGCGACATTGTGGATGCAGTACTTGTAGATCTGCATCTCGTCGGCAGTGCGCACGAGGGTGTTGAACTTCGTGCCGAGCTCATGCTGGGCGGAAGCCACCTCGTGGTGGTGCTTCTCGACCGTCACGCCCATGGCCTTCATGGCAGCCAGCATCTCGCCGCGCATGTCCTGAGCCGAATCCAGTGGCGGAACCGGGAAGTAGCCGCCCTTGGTCGGGATGCGGTGACCGAGGTTGCCGCCCTCATAGGGCGTGTCGCCGTTGGTGGGCAGCTCGGAGGAATCGAGCTTGAAGCCGGTGTTGTAGGGGTCGGCCATGAACTTCACGTCGTCGAACACGAAGAACTCGGCCTCGGGGCCGACATAGACCGTGTCGGCGATTCCCGTGGACTGCAGATAGGCCTCGGCCTTCTTGGCGATGCCGCGCGGGTCGCGGTTATAGGGCTCGCCGGTCGCCGGCTCGAGAATGTCGCAGTTGATCGTCATGGTGGACGCCGAGAAGAACGGGTCCATCTGGGCCGTCGTCGGATCGGGCATGAGGGTCATGTCGGATTCGTTGATCGCCTTCCAGCCGGCGATGGACGAGCCGTCGAACATGATGCCGTCGGCGAACATGTCCTCGTCGACCATCGAGACGTCGAAGGTCACATGCTGCCACTTGCCGCGCGGGTCGGTGAAACGGAAGTCGACGTATTGGACGTCGTTATCTTTGATCGCCTTGAGCACATCCTTGGCGGTCTGCATGATCGTCTGGTCCTCTTCTGCCCTTAGAGATTGTCCTTGGCCTCAAAAGGCCTCGGCTTGGGAAAGCGAGCTTAGATCGCGTCGGATCCGGTCTCGCCCGTGCGGATGCGAACGGCCTCTTCGACCGTCGAAATGAAAATCTTGCCGTCGCCGATGCGTCCGGTCTGAGCGGCTTTGCGAATGGCCTCGATGGCGCTCTCGGCCATCTCGTCGTTCAGGACGATTTCGAGCTTCACCTTCGGCAGGAAATCCACGACGTATTCCGCACCGCGATAGAGCTCGGTATGGCCTTTCTGTCGGCCGAAACCTTTCGCCTCGATCACGGTAATGCCCTGGAGGCCAACTTCCTGGAGAGCTTCTTTGACTTCATCGAGCTTGAAGGGCTTGATGATGGCTTCGATTTTCTTCATCCCGGTCAACCGTTCCGTTCGAGGTTTTGCCGCTTTTAGCACCAGCCAGAAGGGCCTTCCATGCGTTCGTCGATTCAAAGCAGCCCATTTTGCCGACTTGAGAGGCATATTATGATCAAAGTTTGTGCAGTTGCGAAAATCGTCGCCAAATCCTCGAAAACGGGCCCATTTTGCTCCCATGACAGCCCCTGAACTCGTTCTGACCCCATCCGAGATGAGGCAAGCCGACCTGGAGGCCATCACGAGGGGCATTCCCGGCATCGAACTCATGAGACGGGCAGGGCGCGCTGTCGCCGATTCTGCCGAAAAATTAGTCTCCGGAGGAGGCCGGATCGTCATTGTCGCCGGGCCTGGGCAAAACGGGGGCGACGGCTTCGTCGCAGCCGCCGTTCTGGTCGAACGGGGCTACCGGGTGAGCCTCGGCTTCCTGGGGACTTTGAACCGCCTGACGGGAGATGCAGCGGAAGCGGCGCGGGACTGGATGGGCGAGGTCGGCCCCGCCGAGGACGCTCCTTTTCAGGAAGCAGACCTCATCATCGATGCTCTATTCGGCACCGGTTTGTCCCGCAATCTCGATGGCGCGGCGCGGCATGCCGTCGATCGCATGAACGGTTCGGGATGCCCGATTCTGGCCGTTGACCTTCCCTCCGGCATCGACGGCGACACCGGCGAGGTGCGGGGCATTGCGGTGAAAGCCGCCAGCACGGTCACCTTTGCCGCCCGCAAGCCTTGCCACCTCCTGATGCCGGGACGTGCCTTCAGCGGGCCCGTCGAGGTGGCGGATATCGGGATCGGACGGGAGATTCTCGCGGCCAAGGGCGGGAGCCTTTTTGCCAACAATCCGGCTCTCTGGCTGCATGTGCTGCCGAAGCCCGGGCTCTCCTCCCACAAATACGAGCGCGGCCACACCCTCGTCGCGTCGGGCGGCGCGACCCGGACGGGCGCGGCGCGGCTGGCGGCTCGGGCGGCCCTCAGGATCGGCTCCGGCCTCGTCACGGTGGCTTCGCCGCCGGAGGCGATCGGGGTCAATGCCGCCCACCTGACCGCCATCATGCTGAAGGGCTGCGACGGTCCCGAGGGGCTGCACGCCATTCTTCAGGATACGCGCCTCAACGCCCTCGTCCTCGGGCCGGCTCTAGGCGTCCATGCGGGCACCCGCGCCATGGTCGCCGTCGCCGTCCAGGCGAGGCGGAGCCTCGTCCTGGATGCCGATGCGCTGACCTCCTTCGAAGGCTTGGCGTCGGAGTTTCACGGGGCGTTCCGTCACGCCCCGACGGTGCTCACACCCCATGACGGCGAGTTCAACCGCTTGTTCAAAGGTCACCCGGATATGATTGATCCGGAATCGAAAATCGAAAAAGCCCGCCGTGCCGCCGCCTACACCGGAGCCGTGGTGCTGCTGAAGGGGGCGGACACCGTGATCGCCGCTCCCGATGGCAGGGCGGCCATCAACGAGAACGGCACGCCGTACCTTGCGACCGCCGGCTCGGGGGATACGCTCTGCGGCCTCATTGCAGGATTGATGGCGCAGAATGTATCCGCCTTCGAGGCGGCCTGTGCCGGGGCCTGGATCCACGCCGAGGCCGGAGCGAGCTTCGGTCCGGGGCTGATCGCCGAGGACTTGGCGGAATTGGTGCCGGGAGTACTGCGCGGCTTGCTCAAGTAACCTCGATCCAGGTCCACAGACCCGCATCGAACCGTTCCAGGACGGTCGAGGCGATCAGCCACTTGCCGGGATTGTCGGCCACGAAGGCGATCCGAATCGTCTTGTTCTCCGGCACCTGCACCGTATCGAGGAAGTAGGGCTCCCAACCATCGTCGAGGGGATGCAGCAACCGGAAGGAATGGCCGTGCAGGTGCATGGGCTGGACGAAAGCCGTCTGGTTCTTGAGCGCCAGCACCACCGGGGTGCCCCGCTTCACCTTGACCAGCGGTGGACCCGAGGGGCTTCCCGCCGCGCCGTTGATGGCGAGTCGCGCGGGGGGATCTCACCCCCGCGCGCTCCCAGAACCGTACGTGACACTCTCGCGTCATACGGCTCCCGATGTTCGGCCATTTCCATGCAGAAAGCGCCAATGCGCAAACAGGTGCGGATTGGCGCGGATTACCCGTGCCAACCATTCCCTTGCGCCCTTGGGCCGCCGGCGCAACCGTTTGAACTTGTTGCAGGCCCAGCGGATCAGGAAGGCATCGATCCGATGCAAAGTCCAAGTCAACGCCGACTTGTAGAAGTGACTGTAGTAGTTGATCCAGCCTTGGATGTACGGTCGGTACATCCGTGCCAGATCTGCCAGGGATTTGTCGGTCCGGTGGTGGAACGCCCACCCACGGATCGTCTGCCGAATGGCCTTCAGCGCCTTCGGGCTCGCCGCAGGCAGAAAGGAGGTGCCGTAACGACCACCGCGCCAGGCTGCCTTTCTCGGCCGAAAGCTATAGCCGAGGAAGTCAAACGACTGGACCGGATAGTCGCCGCGCCGGTTCGTATCCTTGCAGTAGACGATCTTCGTCTTTGCCGGATGGAGAACCAGCCCGCAGGCCCTAAAGCGGACCTCCAAGGCACTCCACAGCGTGCGAGCTTCCTCTTCGCTACGGCAGTGGCAGATGATGTCGTCCGCATAACGCTCGAACGGAATGGCGGGAGAGCTCCGCGCCATCCAGACGTCGAACACATAGTGCAGGAACAGGTTCGCCAGGATGGGGCTGATGACCCCTCCTACAATGGTGCAAACTGCCGCTGTCTGAACCACCATAGCTCGGATCGGGCGGCGGAGCGACACGGAACACCACCGTGATGTCGCCGCGATCAATCTCAACGCGCTTGACCAGAAGGCGGATCAGA
>NZ_VOSK01000439.1 GCF_009296175.1 Microvirga tunisiensis
AGCCTTGACCGGAGCACGCCCGATCAGGCCTACTTCAACCCGCTTCCGCAACGCGCGGCAGCGTAACCCCGGCAGACGCTCCACTTAGCGAACCGAAAACGCTGTTCAACCAAACCGAGCCACCTCATACACGAGGATTAGAGAAGTGGCCGCACAAAGCACCGCAACTCTCCAAGACATCTTCCTGGAATATCTTCGAGACCATGGGATCGAGGTGACGATGTTTCTTGTAAATGGGATCAGGCTCCAGGGCCATATCGGGTCATTCGACAGGTTCGCCATCCAGCTTGTGCGGGGTAATAGCTCGCAACTCGTCTACAAGCATACCGTCACAGCCATCAATCCCGTGGAAGCCATCCAACTGTTCGATCCCAATGCTGATCGGTGATCCTGCTCAGAGCATAGCCGTGCCTGCGCCTCGTGCCATCCTCAGAATTTAGTTTCAGGCCACGGGGCAGTCAGGCACGGTTGTCCGCCAGGAGGGCTTCCGAAGCAAATATGCAAGTTCGAGGAGCATTGTTCGAGCGCTCCAATTGTTGAGTTCTGATCGATCTCAGCTTGGGTCTCGATCAGCGGGGATGTATGGGATCATGCCCTGTTCGAAAGCGATTTCCTGAACCTCACGCGGCATCTCACGCAAATCCACCAGCATCCCGTTAACCTCGGCCATCCATACCAGCGGGTTCCGTTTCAGCAGGCTCGGCAGGGACCATTCCGGATTGAGCGGATTGATGCGGAGCGCTTGGGAGATCACCTTTGCTTTTGCACTGGCTGTGCTCTGACCAATACCGAACCCGGCGCACACATCGGCCTTGGTCATGAACGGCTTGAAGGATCTGTCTAAGAAAAAATCTCTCTGGCCAATTACATAGATGATACCGCAGGCCCAGATCGGGTGATTGTACCCGATAATAAAGTCTGAGTTTCGTTGACGAACCAGTCGTCGTACATAGCCCTCTGATAAGGCTATCGGCAGGGTGGTGAATGGAGACAGCGAACAAGCGTGGCGGAACTTACTGGACTCGCTTCCAATGTCCTGGTTCGGAGATCAGGAAATCGCCTCGCACAACCTCGACAGTGAAGAGGCCAGTGCATCATCTGAGTTCTCGACCCTCTTGGAAATGCGTCTTCCGGATCGAAAACTGAATGCCTGTTCGTTATCCTTCATAAGAAAATCCAAGAAGTCTTGCCCCTGCCCCTTGCACGTTTCTGCGACCGAAAGAATGATTAGGTAGTCACGAACGGATCGTGCTGTGAATACGCCGTTTGCCGTTCTGCGGTGTCGGGCAAACGGCTTAATAAAATGTTCAGCGTTTGTGTTATTCCACGACACCCCGTCGAAATCCAAGAATGTGAACATTCGGTCCCGGTGTTTAGCGATACGAGATCGAATGCGCTCGGCAGGCAACGAGTCAAATTCCTTACTTGAGACCCAATCGCAGAACTCGCAAGCCGCCTTTTTATGCTTCGCGAGGTGCCGCCTCTTGAAGCCGTACCTATCTATTGTCTCCACCGCGCCCTTCAGCACCGTCGAAAAGCTGGCAGCCAGCCTCTTAAGCTCCGTGTCAAATGGATACTTTTGAATTTCCTCATTAAGATCGCGCATCAAGTGGACCAAGCAGCGCTGCTGATGACACTCGATTGAGTCATAGGCCGCGTAGAAGTCTGATACCAGGACGCCCTTGAAGTCTTTGAAAATCTCGGAAAGGAATGAACCTTCTCGGGAGCTTTTATAAAAGTAGTATGCTGAGTGACCATCCGTAATGCACCACACATAGCCGCTTTCAGAGCGCAAATTCGCGTTTGTTTCGTCCACATAAAGGACAGGGCTACTCATGAGCCTTTTTAGAATTTCGTCGTGTGCCTGCCTGTACCGAAACGCAATTGTCTGTTTGAAGTTGTAGATCGCGGGAATGTTTAGTTCTATTCCGAAAAGCCTAGCAACGCCCGCGCGCACTCTCGACATGTTTTGACCGCCGACAAGCATCTGGTACATACACCAACTGACCAGCCCCTTCCCGAATTTTGTCCTGATCGCTGGGAACCCTGCGGGGATGAACTTGTTGTTGCACTTGCGGCAGCGATATTCCTGCGAGAGGTAGAGCACGACCCAGCGTCGAACAGCGGCTCCCGAGAATTTCAGATCGATGATTTGCCGTTTCAATGGACGTAAGGAGCTTAGCTTTCTGCTGCGGCACACCATACAGCGCGATGCGAACACCTCTACAACCTTATTGTTTTTGTGCAGTTTCGGCGTGCGGGAGGGCTCTGGTACTTTACGGTGAGAACGTTTCCTGCTTCTCGCTGACATCTTATCGTGCTGGTAGTCAAAATAGGAGCAGCGATTGATGGTATCGAACTCGGGAATGGCAAATTCTTGCTTCTGGAATTTTCCTCGCTGCCCTGTCTCCTTCTCAATATGATCTGTATGAACGAAAGCCATATTGGGATGTGGCGCTGCGGCCTGCTGGGATATCTCCTCAACCGCGTCGCAAACCACCTTCAACCCGATGCAGTCGTCCATGTTGTAGCGGATTAACTGCTCTTTTGTCGTTTCGTCGTGAGTTTCATTCCATGCGCGCCGCCACAACAGAGCGTGTCCGCCCGAGGCATTTGTGGTGGACCATCGGTGGCCAAGATATCCAGCGACTGCTTTCAAACCATTTGAGTAAACAGGAAAGTATATATGTGGGCCAATGATTGAGAGCACATTGGTCGATCTTTTGATGATGTCGCTAACTTGTTCAGCATGCTCTCCAGAGAGCCTTCGCTGAACGTGCTTCAGCGCTCGAATTTCATAAGAACCATAATGAAAGAATGAGCAGTCGCCACAATCCTTTATGTAGCCGAGCATGTCCAAAATGATGTTTAGGTACTCAGTTTCATTGTCGGCCCAAAATGACCTTTGTTCGAGCATCCCAGGACGACTTACAAGGAGCCCGATCAAGTAGATGGATTTTACATCGGGAAACCCTTCAAAATCAAAATAGACGCGAGTCGCTTTTGTCGGAAATGTTGGAGAACCATGAACAAATATTCTTTGCTCCCTAATCGCACGCGCTTGAAGGGCGAAATAATGAGGGTGCGCGGGGTTTTTAGCTCGCTTTTTGATCCGCCTTGGGCGGAATGTGTATGACAGTTGATTGACGGTAAAAATGCCTTTTCTATTGAGGCGCGCAATCTCTGCTTGAGAAATTCCGCTTAGGAGACTGATGTGGTCTTCGTCAGCAGCCTGCACGCGGCAATGGTTACGAAAATCGCAGATTTGGCAGTGAGCATTAAGGATCAGTGCGGGCCTGTGTGCTGCGCTCTGTAGTTCGAGCAAATCATTGAGAAGTCGTTCACCCCTCTTGAGTCCATGGGAAAGGGGCACAGTCGAAATCTTTCCCTTTGTACGCCAGACAAGTCCTCTTTCAGGAACTCGTCCTTGGAGTTGGGACAGGATAAATCCATATACATCCAACAGGAGCCTCTGAGCCTCATTCACCTGACCACTGCTGTGAACTACAAGTGGTACATAGTGAAAGTCGCCAATCTTTGATGGCCCCGAAACTCTTTGCGCACCGTCGAATTGAAGCGAGACGAGGGCCGTATCATGGAGTCCACCTTTAATATCGGGGATTCCCTGTGCAAGAAACTCAGGCGTTAAAAGGTCATTAGGTATGACCGCATGGCTCTTTATTGGCGAGCTAACGTCTCGGAAAGTAGAGGGCATCCGATGTTCATCATAGTTTATTTCGACAGGTTTTCTTTCCTGAACTGTTGCTGATACTTTGCCGTCAAGCTTCAGATATGCCTTGTAGCGACAAGCTATATAACTTTCGAGCACGTCTCGTGTGATTTTCATCATGACGAAGGCTCCTTGTGGAGTAAGTGTTCCTACTCAATAAGAATGTTCAGGTAACGGCATTCACTTGGGCAACATACAGACTTTCTGACATTCTCCGGTTTCTGCCGCAGTTGCCTCTCTGCCGAAGTGAGGTTCACACCTGTGCATTTCGGGACAGGATCGGCCTCACCATCACCACATGCTTCGCTTCATTCGGCGTAGGTTCCAGTCCGGCTCAGGCTGCCGACTGAGGGTGCTGCGGTCAATCCAATGGTGTAGATCGAGCGGGCCGCACTTGCCCCCGTTGGAGTCCAAGGATGTTAACGGTTCCCGGTCAATTTCTCGCCTTGTGGCGGTCGTTTGGTTCTGCTCGTCGGGAGGCCACATGACGGTCGGAGCGCTGCGTGATCTTTTCGGTATCTCGCCCTCACCTCCGGATGGCTGGCAATCGTCCTGCTCGGAAGCGGCTGGTAGTAATTACCCAGGCCCTTGCGCCAACTGGGATTCGCTGATTCCCTGCTGGTATGGGCCGCGGCGATCTTGAACGTTTGAGCAAGGAAGAGCTGATTGAGTTGGTGCTGCGGCTGCAGCGGCCGCAAA
>NZ_VOSK01000440.1 GCF_009296175.1 Microvirga tunisiensis
AATGTCATTCTGGAGCTATCTTGGCGATAGACTGGGAATTGCTGATGCGCCAGCCGTCCCGCGCCTGGCAGATCTGGTCAGCGACCGCTGCTCCTTAGCGTGATCGCCAACGGTTTTGCCCCTATTACCGGTTTCGGGCCTAAGCCGTTGTCATTGTGGGCATTTTTGATGGAGGCTTGAGTGACGCGAGTTCTCTTCAGTACGTTTGCTGCCGTTATGATCGCGGCTGGGGTGGGGATAGGGTTAAGCATGCCTGCCCAAGCTCAGGTTGGCGTCGAGATCGGGCCTGGTGGGGCCAGGGTCTACGAACAGCGTCCTCAGGTGGAGCGGCGGATCATTGAACGTCGTTCTCCAGCCCGTCGCGTGGTGGTTGAGGAAGATGACGATGACGAGGTGTGCGAAACCCGCGCCCGCCGTGTCCGGGTGAATGGCGTCATGCGCACTCGCCGGGTAACCGTCTGCGAATAATCACCTGATCTTGAGGGCGGCGGCATCATCTCGCCGACCAGAACGGCAGGCTTGAGGGGTTCAGCAGCAACGCTGGATGGAACTCGCCAAGACCTGTGCCCGGACGGCGGCTGCCTCCGGTGTTCGGGCGACATTCCACCAGGGGCCCTGGACCATTGGCATATTTACTTGCTGCGGCTATGGCAGCGGCCCTGCAACGGTTTCGGCGGCAATATCAGTGAGCGGACGGGTTTATCCGGAGTACGCTTTTGTTGGTCGAGTTCAGTCTTCTGCCGGGTCCTTTTTGGATGAACGACATTGGGCAGCGGCGGACCAGCGTTTCATGACGCTAGATCCGCGATCCGGGCCTCATGGGTTTATTGTTTGCTTTTTACGGCATGAAGGAGGCTGGGATGCGACTTGTGATTCTGCTCCTTGGCCTGCTTGGCGGTCTGGTTCTGGTGGGGATGCTGGTGGCGCCGTACCAACCAGGGCTTCGAGGCTGGTATCTTCAGAATGCATGCCCTTACCTTGACCAATTCAGCCAAGACATCTGCGCGGCAGCACGGCGAGAAGCCGGGCAGGGAGGCACTCAACCGTCAACGTCGGGCGAGCCAAAGCGGTAGCGGTAAGTCGCGGCGTGGTCGATGGAGATGCCTCGCTCGATCACCTCTTCGCTCCACAGCTTCAGGTCAGAGAAGCGATTAGGTGTGTTTGTTGGATCAGGGTCTGTCTCACCGTCCCATTCAGAAGTCACAAGGTGGTCTCCCTTGGCAGCCGAGTAGTCGAGGCAGAGCCGGTGCTGGTCGTTAGGGAAGCTCTGCGCCGGTTAGCCGTTCCTGAGCCGACCAGTCCGATTCCGGCTGGGCTGTGAGGGTAAGACGAAGCCCTCCTCCATCCTCCGCGTCATGCATCAGCGACGGGCATCCAGAAGTATTGGATGTGCCCAGTCTCAGCGTTTGTGGCCGCACGCATGCAGAGTGACCATATGTCTCCTGCAAATGGTCCGTCAGACAGTATACGAAGACAATATTGCGAACTATTTATTGCTCAGCTTTAGCCGGTTTTCTTCCGGCTAATTCAGATTGTGCACTCCCATGAATAAATCATCTTACCAGATGCAAATTTATCCCCCTCGATCTCAGGCGGATATTGTTCTACATCATGGTCGGCGGAGCGGGCATGCCCGCTCCCAGCGATTAGGTCATGTGTCGGCCCGCTATGTCAGGGCGATCCTGCGCTTGCCTCTCTATGGTGTGCGGATTGTCATGCATCACATCGCCGGACCTCGCGCTTGGCAACGGATCCGGCTTTTGCCCGTGCCGAGCGGGATAGGTCCTATGTACATCCCTCGTGGACCTGAACGGGTGAAGGCGATCGTCCCCGACTTCCATGCCCTTGCTCCGGATCAACAGGCGAAGGTCGCCAAGAACCTTGCCCAGTTGTGGGAGAATTTCTTGGGCGTATTCGGTGGATTGAGCGGGTTCTGGGCGTCGCCATTGGAGGAGCAGAAAGCGTGCATGGTCAAGCTTGAGGCGGCTGTGCAGCGCTTGGAGCCGCACAAGCGCTCCGTGACCGGCTTCCAGTATGTCACGATTGAGCTGATGCGGCTCTATCTTGCTTTCTTGTTCGTCGGTCGCACCGACACATTGGCGGTTGAGCTTGGAGCCCTTGTGGTTCCGCTGATCGACCGGGGACGGTTGATGGCTGCGACGTCACAAGAAGTCGCCCTCTGACCGACAACGACATTTCCGTAACCGGGTCGAGTTGGCACTCTCACGAAAACAGCTGACAGGCCGGAGCTGAGTACGACTCGCAGGCGAGGTAGTAGAGTGGCCTCGCCGGGGCTGGGGTAACCAGCCGGGCGCCCTCGCCACATGCGAAGCCGCTTCGTTCAAGCCGACCGCAAGCACAGATATTCCGAACGGCGTCGCGCCGGCACTCTCAGGGATCACGCGCAGGATCGTAGCGGGACCGGGAGGATTCGTAAGCCGGAGCTAAGCCAGCGGCACGGGTGGCAGCAGTTCGAGAAACTGCGATGGGCCTTGCCATCATCAGCGACAAAGGCGAACGCGACGGGTGTAGGTGTACCCCGAGGAGCTGATCACTCGGCGCGGAGCGACGTAGCAACGTGGAGCCGCACGGGCCGCGGAACCGGCTATGATGGCGCCCAAGGCCATTCCGCCGATCAACCCAGTCGCGAGGGCCGCACCGGCATTCGAGCGCCGTTCGCGGTAGTAGTAATAGCCCGGATCATAGCCGTAGCCGCCGTAGTACGCCGGGGCATAGCCATAGCCCCCATAGAAGCGGGAAGGATAGCCATATCCGCCATAGGAGCCGGGATGATACCCGCCATAACGCCACCCACCGTAAGCAGGCCCACCGTAGTAGCCGCGAGGACCATACCAGCCAATGCCGTATGGACCCGCTACCATGCCGTTGCGCCATGTTCCGGTTCTCATGCCCGCCTCCGCAACGGTCGGTGGGAGGCTCAAGCTTGTGCAGGTCAGAA
Organism: Microvirga tunisiensis; assembly: GCF_009296175.1. Classification (GTDB taxonomy): domain Bacteria; phylum Pseudomonadota; class Alphaproteobacteria; order Rhizobiales; family Beijerinckiaceae; genus Microvirga; species Microvirga tunisiensis. The sequence continues at coordinate 2,960 of NZ_VOSK01000440.1, forward strand.
CTATAAGGACAACCTTAGCTACCTTGGAGGTCATGACACCCTCCCAGAGAACTCACGCTATCAGCATACCACAGAAGCCCCTGTACGGGCTGAGTTTCGGGCGCAGAGAACAGGTTGGAGCTGACCCTCTCATCAACAGCCGAGCCGTTCGAGCCTTGCCGGAAGTGCATGCTCTCCTTCGGCTCCGTTCGTGCAGCTGCGAGTGCCGGCCGCAGGTCAGATGAGTTCGCGCGCCGCCAGCTCGTTCTTCAGATACGCATAATAGATCGGGGCGGCCACCAGGCCGGCGATCCCGAAAACAGCCTCCATGACCAGCATGGCCACGAGAAGCTCCCAGGCGCGGGCGCTGATCTGCGTTCCCATCACGTGGGCATTCACAAAATACTCCAGCTTGTGAATGGCGATCAGAAACAGAAGGGAGCTGATCGCCAACACGGGTGACACGCTGAGACTGACAACCACGATCGCGGTGTTGGAGATCAGGTTGCCGATCACCGGCAGAAGCCCGGCGATGAAGGTCACAGCGATCAAGGTTTTCGTCAAAGGCAGTTGGCCCCCCAGCATCGGAACGAGGCCCAACAGATACAAACCCGTCAGGACGGTGTTCAGAGCGGAAATCCGCACCTGCGCGAACACTACGTTGCGGAAAGCCTCACCGAGCAGGCGCGCCCGCTCTCGTAGGGCTTGGGCCAGAGGGCCGTGCTCGGTCTCGCCCGCCTCGTGGCTGACGGCGATTATGGCGCCGATGACCATGCCAACAATGATGTGGACCAGGGCCCACCAGACATCCTGGTCCACCAGCCGGAGCTGGCCCGCGTTCTCACGCAGCCAAGCCGATGCGGCACCCTTCAGCTCCTGAGGATCGGCCGGAACATAGCTGCCGAGCCAATCGGGCAGCAAGGGACGGGCGCTCTCGATCACCTCGGCCATGCGCTGCAGCAGAATGGCCAGGCTGTCCGACCCACCAGACAGCAAAGACATCAGCCCGAGGATCCCGGCGCCAATGACGACGACCACAACCGTGGCGAGCAGCGACACGACCAGGATCTTGCCGGCCTGGCGAGTTACGAGGGTGCTGGGGCGTGGGGCTAAGTGGTGCATCCGGTAAGTCATGTGGCCCTCGGCAGGAGGGCAATGCCGGGCGAGCGGCGAGGCCGATGCCGACGGCGTTTGCCCCAGACGAAGGGATGGCGGTGTGCATTCCAGTAGACCGTGGCGCGGTGGATCGCCTCGGTGATCTCGTCCCAGCTCTCGAAGCGCCGACCCGCTAATGCGAGGGAGCGCAGAATTTTCCACCAGGGCTCGATCAGGTTGAGATACGCGGCGTACTTGGGCTGGAACACCATCTCCCAGCGCGGATGGGCGAGCAGGAACAGCAGCACGTCTGTCGTGCGGTGCGAACTCAGGTTGTCCATGATCGCGTAGATCCGCTCGGTCGTGCTCGGGATCC
>NZ_VOSK01000441.1 GCF_009296175.1 Microvirga tunisiensis
CCGCACCTGTTTGCGCATTGGCGCTTTCTGCATGGAAATGGCCGAACATCGGGAGCCGTATGACGCGAGAGTGTCACGTACGGTTCTGGGAGCGCGCGGGGGTGAGATCCCCCCGCGCGACTCGCCAGGTCGTGATCAGCATTGCGGGCCGGAAGCATTGGCTCTGGCGCGCGGTCGATCAGCATGGGTCGTCCTCGATATCCTGGTTCAGAGACGCCGCAACGCCAAAGCAGCCAAGCGCTTGCTGCGAAAGCTGCTCAAGCGGCACGGCCGACCTGAGCGGATCGTCATCGACGGCAGCCAGACCAACCGGGAGGCATGCTAGCCTGCGGTACGGAAAGCCAACTCCAGGATCAGTCGAGGGGCAAACTGAAGCCGATCCGGATCCGGCAAAGTCCTTATCTGAATCATCGTATCGAACAGGATCATCGCGCCATCAGACGGCGGGTTCGACCGATGCTCGGGTTCAAGTCGATGGCGTCCGCTCGGACAATTCTGAGCGGGATCGAGATGATCCACATGATGCGCAAAGGACAGGCGAAGTATGCCCGCAATCGGCAGCCTTCGCTCGCTGAGCAGTTCGAGCGACTCGCTGCTTGAATCCGCTATCACGCGATCACTCCTTTCGCGTCTCCGCTCCGAGTTTGCGACACAACCTAACGTAGTACGTAGCAAAAACATGAGCTCCTCAGTCGATCGAGAGGCCGCTCCAGTGGCTGGGGATAGCCTGTCGGAGTCGCCATTGACAGGGCGGGCGCCCTGTTGATCACCGACGATACCCGCAGCGCGGTGTGGCGGGTGACGTCAGCGCAGTTACCAGCGCATGCCAAAATACTACCAATTGCTCCGGACCCGGTGGCTCGTTCCCCAATAGCCTCGCTATAACACGATCAGTGTGTTGCCCAATACATTACCCTCGTTTTGATTGAAGTTGGCCCATCTGCACCAAATTGGTTGTTGCTGACGACCTGCTTTCTCCCAACGTCATGAGGTCTTGATTGGCTCTTCAAGATCTCTATGCACCAACGCCATGTTCACTTGCTCCAGGGCAGTGTTTTCTCGGGCCGGGAGCTTCCAGCCGGGTCGGACAAAATGACAGGTGTAGCCATTCGGAAGCCGTTCAAGGTAGTCCTGATGTTCGGGCTCGGCCTGCCAGAAATCGCCGGCTGGAGCGACTTCAGTGACCACTATGCCCGGCCAGAGCCCCGACGCATTGACATCGGCAATCGTGTCTTCGGCAACCCGTTTCTGCTCATCGCTCGTGTAAAAGATTGCTGAACGATAACTCTTCCCAACATCGTTGCCCTGGCGGTTCCGTGTGGTCGGATCGTGGATCTGAAAGAAGAATTCGAGAATCTTCCGGTAACTGATCGTAGCGGGATCAAAGATGATCTCGATGGATTCCGCGTGGGTTCCATGGTTGCGGTAGGTGGCATTAGGAACATTGCCACCGGTATAGCCGACACGCGTTGAGACCACGCCCGGATAGCGACGGATCAAATCCTGCATGCCCCAAAAGCAGCCCCCGGCAAGGACTGCACGTTCGGTCGATGTCGTCATGCTTTGCCTCCTTCGATGTCTCCGACTGGCCTCGGCCGCAGGCACATTCGCCCGGGAGGAAGCCTGATGGCTTCCTGAGCGGGTGCGGTACGGCTTCCGCCGACAACCCAAGCCTTCCAGCTTGGTGTCAGCCTTCGAAGGGGAGAGAGCCAAGGCGGTTCCTCCACTCTAAGGCCGATAGTGCCTAGGCACTCCCATCCGCCTCCTCCTCGAAGGTGACAGCCACATCGGCGTTCGCGGACAGACGCACCTTGTCTCCATCGACTTCCGCGACAAGAGACGTCGCAATGTAGTGATGGTGGCCTTCGTGGGAGCCTTGGCCACTGTCCTTCTTCGTCAGCTTGATGCGGTTTCCCTCCAGCCGGTCGACAGTGCCGATGTGAACACCGTCAGCACCGATCACTTCCATGTGCTCTCTGATTGTGAGGGTAGCTGCCATGTGCCTTCTCCTGCTTTCATCTTGAATACGTCCTTGAGGACTCCCGTACGATATACGTTCTTTTCGGCTGACTAAGGTGGAGAGCCAACGACAGCTTGCGACGGTACCAGCGGCTTAACCAGGACAGTCAACTGCTCGGATCAGGCGCCGCTCAGGTTCCAGTAACAATGCAAAGCCTCAGTCATTTTCCGCCATCGCCTTAAATTCGTGACGCACTCTCATTGAGGTGGTCTGCCACGCACCACTTTTGCTTCACTCCACCAGTCGGTCCACAGGTTCAGCATCACGCGATCATTTCCACGGAAAATTGCTGCAACTGTGTCGGCCACGGCATCCTCCGCATCCACCAGGACCGCCCGCTTGACCTCGAGTGCTTTAACCGGATTGGGAGATTCCCCATACACCAGCAGAGAACGCCAAGCCTGCCTGTTGGCGAGATAACCTCGGAAGAAGGCCTCCAAGTCATTTCCTTTGAAATGTCCAGCTGGGTAAGATCTTGCTAAACTCGTCCACATGGTCACAAGAACGACGATCAGCCGGTCGACAGCTTCTTCCTGTTGACCAGCATGCAGGGTTTGAACCTGTTTGTGCTCATGAGCGTAAGCAGCCGCGAGTTGCGTCGGCAAACACCTTGCGAGTTCGGTCAGTTGGCTCCAATCAACGTTTGTCGATTGAGCGGCGGCATGATGGCTCGGCATGAGGCTGTCCTTTTGTAGGCGAAGGGGTCTGCATGATGGCCCATGTCAAGGGGCAACGCCCATTAGCAGTCCAGCTAGGCGGTTCACTCGCGCCACCTGCGAGCACCTCACTTTGAAGCCGCATTATGAACTGGAATGATGACGGTGTCTTGGACGAAATTATCGACCCGTCAGGTGGCACTGTTGCAGTAACTTGGAAAGGGCATACCGAACCCGGTCGACTGGAGTGCTCAGGCGGCAAGGCCGAAGAACTGGTTGACGAGACGGATTTCGCCTGTCACGTCCGGATGGCTCAGGACGCAGTGGCCGCGGCAGATCATGCGCATGACCTCGAAACCCCCGATGGTGATGGCGGCGGTTTTCATCGTCTGGAAGCCGCGTGTCGGGCGGATGACACGCTCGAGCGTGCCATGATCAGCCTCAAGGATGTTATTCAGATATTTCGACGTCCGATGCTCGACATCCTTGCAGCAGCCCCTCGCCTTGTATTCGTCGGATGGCCTTCGGGTAAGATGCCAGTCTGTCAGTTATGATCGAGCATGGTGGATGGCCGCTCACCGCCCCCATAGCTTTGCGCAGGAAGCGATACGCCGCTCCCATATCTCGCCGATGGGACAGCATGGAGTCGATCAGCCGACCGTGGTTATCGATCGCTCGAAACAAGTACCGCCAGCGCCCGCCGAATCCTACATAGGTCTCATCCACTTGCCAGGAGCCTGAACGATGTCCCTGGTATGGTCGCACCTGCTTCTCAATCTCCAGCGCGTAGCGTTGGACCCAACGAAAGATCGTGCTTGGATTGACGCTGACACCGCGCTCGCACATCATTTCTGCCAGATCAGCGATTGCTGATCCCGTATTTGCAAGACCAGCGCACACACATCAGGATGATCGCGACGGGAAAGCGGCGGCGCCTGAAGATCGACAACAGGATGGCTCCTCAATTGGCCATCCCTCGCTACACTGCCAAGGTTAACGCCGCATGGGGTTATTCCGGGCCCGGTGCCCTTCGACGGCAAACTGAGGTCTGATGCGATCAGGCCCAAAGTGGAAGCCAACGGAGAGTATCCTCATGAAGCAGTATGTCGGGTTGGATGTATCGCTGGAGCAGACAGCCGTCTGTATTGTCGACGAGCAAGGGAAGGCGCTCTGGCGTGGCAAATGCGCCTCGACGCCAGAGGCCATTGCCGCATTCATCCATGCGAAAGCACCGCATGTAGAGCGGATTGGCCTGGAAAGCAGTCCGTTGTCGACATGGCACTGGCATGAGTTGAAGAAGCGCGGCTTGCCTGTGATTTGCCTGGATACTCGCCATGCCAAGACAGCGCTGTCGCTGCAGGTGAACAAGACCGACCCAAATGATGCGCTTGGGCTGGCTCAGATTGTGCGCACGGGATGGTACCGGGAGGTCACCGTCAAGAGCCTCGACAGCCAAGTGTTCCGCAGCTTCCTCAGCTCACGAGCCCGTCAGGTCGAGGGGCGCGTGGACCTGATCAACCAGATCCGTGGTATGCTCAAGCCCTTCGGCCTGGTGGCCGGCGAGGGAGGCCGTCAGCCTTTCATTGACCGCGTGCGCGAACTAGATCCTCGGCACAGTGATTATGACCCTTTGGCGAGTGGCTCGAGAGGGGCGAGTTTAGGATAGGCGCGGCTCATTTTGGCCCGGGCCTTTTCGGTCGTGAACATCCAGGTGATGCGTGCGCCGC
>NZ_VOSK01000442.1 GCF_009296175.1 Microvirga tunisiensis
GGGCTTAGGCCCAACCGGATATAAGGTGATGCGGACGAACGGTTCGCATGAGCGCCATCGGGCTCAACCTCGGAGATCACGGCAGCACCTGCGACCAGCACTTGACTGACGTATCGGCCCATATAAGGGCTTTGCGATCTGGACCATCGCAAAGCCCTTTGAATAAAGGAAAAGGCTGCCTTGGGAGGCAGCCCTGTGTCTCGAGGGTGGCCCGGCTCCTCAAGCAACTCAGAGGGCTGGGGGGCTGACGTGTCCAAGCCGTTCGATGAGCCGGGCCGTCGAGGCAACTTAAGCATTAACGGCATTCAGTTTGGCTCCATCGCGGCACGAATGAGGCAGGAATAAGATTTGCAAAAGAACCGGTGATTCATTGTGTCACGATGGGTTGATCCCTCAGCCGCCGAAGCCCATCATCGGGGCATGTTGACCAGAGCATCGGAGCCAGAAGTGGAGCCGCTTTCAGGATCGATCCAATGCTCATCTATTAACTTGCGCATCGTTCTTCGCGGAAAACCGGGTCCACTTTTCCGCACGGTGCGCCAGACATGGGAGGCGTCATGAGCGAAGGTGACATCGCAGAGCCGCTGCGCGGCGGCTCGATGCAGGGCTCGGCCCACATCGTTCCTTTCCCCGCCGCGCCGAAACAGGTGTCCTTCGACCGTGCCGAGTTGCAGGCCATTCTCAATCTCTACGGCCGCATGGTGGCGGCCGGCGAATGGCGCGATTATGCGATCGACTTCATGCCCGAAAAGGCCGTCTTCTCCATCTTCCGGCGCACATCCGAGGTGCCCCTCTACCGGATCGAGAAGGACCCGAAGCTCGCCAAGAAGCAGGGTGCCTATTCGGTTATCGTCTCGACGGGCCTGATCCTCAAGCGCGGACATGAACTCGCTCGCGTGCTGCGCGTGCTCGACAAGCCGAAGGTTGTATCGAACTAGGGTTGCACACGGCCTGCCGTTCCCGAGCCAATGGCTCGATGAGCGGTCAAGTGGCTTCGCCAGCATGGTGGCCGCTGCGCTGCCCGGAACACCCCAGTGCTCATCGCGTTGCACGAATGATGCCACTGAGGCTGGACCGGCTTCGACAACGACGCGGCCCAACCTCAGCAGCGACGAGGCACTTTCATGACGCGCGAGATTGCCGGCCTTTCCATCGTGATCACCGGCGCGTCGAGCGGCATCGGACGTGCCGCAGCGCTTGCATTCGCCAAGCGCGGTGCCCGCGTGGTGCTCGCGGCACGCCGGACAGAGTTGATCGAGGAAGTCGCCCGTGAGTGCCGGAATCTCGGCACGCAGGCCATCGCGGTACCCACCGATGTGACCGACGCCGAAGCGGTCGATCATCTGGCCCAAGCGGCGCGGCGCGCCTTCGGTAGCATCGACGTCTGGATCAACAATGCCGGCACGGGCGTGTTCGGCCCGTATCAGGATGCGGATATCGCTCTCCACCGCCGTACGATCGAGGTGAATCTGCTCGGGTCCATGCACGGCGCCTATGCGGCCTTGCCCGTCTTCCTCGGCCAAGGCCATGGCATCCTCATCAACAACATCTCGCTCGGAGGCTGGGTGCCGAGCCCCTTTGCCGCAGCCTACACGGCCTCCAAATTCGCTCTGCGGGGCTTCTCGGCAAGCCTGCGGCAGGAACTGGGGGATCAACCCGATATCCATGTCTGCGGCGTGTTTCCCGCCATCATCGATACGCCCGGCTTCGAGCATGGGGCCAACGTCTCGGGTCGGCAGATCGATCTGGGTCCGCTGATCTACGCCCCTGAGGACGTGGCCGAAACCTTCGTTTCGCTCGTGCGCCGGCCGCGCGACGAGGTGGCTGTCGGGTGGCCGGCGCGTGCGGCACAGATCGCCTATGCGTTGGCTCCCGGCCTGACGGAGCATCTGATGGGTGCCGCGATGCGTCGGGCGCTCAAACGCGCGGCGCCTGCACCGCGGACGCAAGGAGCGCTGCTGCAACCCGTTCCGACAGGCAGCGGGGTGAGTGGTGGGTGGCGTGACCGGAAAGGCCTGCCCTTTTCGGCGCGCCGGACCAGCACCGCTGTCGGCGTCATGGCACTGGCAGGCTTGGCCCTGCTCTTCGGGACGAGAGCCGCGGCGCGCGCGCGGCGCTGATCAGATCGGACGCGTCGGCGGTTCCTGCATGCCGCGTCCGAGGGGCCGCTGCATCAGCACCGTGGAAAGCCAGCGCCCGTGCTTGTAGCCGATGCCCTTCAGGATGCCGACCGGCTCGAAGCCCATGCTCCGGTGCAGGCCGATGGACCCCTTCGATTCCTCATCGCCGATGACGGCCACCATGAGTCGGAAATCCCGTCTCTCGCATTCCTCGATCAGAGCGGCGAGCAGCAGGCGCCCGACGCCCTGCCCCTGGGCGGACGGCGCGACATAGATCGAGTCCTCCACCGTCGAACGATAGGCCGGGCGCGTTCTGTAGGCGCCCGCATAGGCATAGCCGAGGATCGCGCCGTCCTTTTCCGCCACGAGATAGGGATAGCCGCCCTCCAGAATGGCGGCCCGGCGGCGCACCATCTCCAGCTTGTCGGGAGGCTCGAGCTCGAACGAGGCCGTGCCATGCGTCACCGCATGGGCATAGATGGCCGAGATGGCATCGAGATCGGATTCGGACGAAGGGCGCACGAGAATGCTCATGGAGATTGTCTAATGCATTTTCGGGATGCGAAGGAATAGCATATCGGATTGGGAAGACTGTCTTTTCATCGTCCTCCTGCTTTAACATGGGGCGTCATCGGAAAGGCCTGCGCGTGAACGAGCTCAGCCCAAGCAAGCCGCAGCCATCCACCGGGTCCCGAAAGCAGGCTTATGTGGTCTGGACTGCGATCCTGGCCTCCAGCATGGTTTTTGCCGATGGCGCCATCGTCACCGTCGCGATGCCGCAGATGCGCGAGAGCCTGCAGGCCTCCCTGTCCGAGATGCAATGGATCACCAATGCCTATGCACTGACGCTGTCCGCGTTCCTGCTTCTCGGCGGTGCGGCCGGCGATGCTTACGGCCTGAGACGAATCTTCATGATCGGCATCGCCTGCTTCGGCCTGACCTCTTTGTTGTGCGGCCTGTCCGGATCGGCCGGGATGCTGATCGCGGCCCGGGCCTTTCAGGGGATCGGCGGCGCCTTGCTGGTGCCGGGATCGCTCGCCCTGATCAGCGCCCATTTCCCGAAGGATGCGCGGGGGAAGGCCATCGGCACCTGGGCGGCCGCCTCCGGCATCGCCGCGGCCCTCGGGCCGATTCTCGGCGGCTGGCTCATCGATATCGGCCCCTGGCAGGCGATTTTCTGGATCAACGTCCCCATGGCCGCGCTGGCACTCTGGCTGTGCTGGCGACATGTGCCGGAAAGCCCGGTGATGGCAGAGACCCCCATGGACTGGCTGGGTGCCGTCCTGGCGGACGCCGGGCTCGGTCTCCTCGCCTATGGGCTCACGGCGCTGGGCGAATGGGAAAGCCATCGGGCCATCGCGATCCTGCTGACGCTCGCCGGTGGGGCGGTCCTTGGCCTTTTCGTGCTGCACGAGAAGCGCTGTGCCGCTCCGATGATGCCGCTCGACCTGTTTCGCGTGTCGGCTTTCGCCAACGTCAATGCGCTGACCCTGCTGCTCTATTTCGCCCTCAGCGGCGCCTTGTTCTTCCTACCGGCGGCGCTGATCGAGGCCCATGGCTATTCGGCCGCCAAGGCAGGCTCCGTGTTTCTGCCCTTCACCATCCTGATGGCCGTGCTCTCCCGGCTCGGCGGCGTGATGGCCGACCGGTTCGGAACCCGCATGCTCCTCACGATGGGTCCCCTCATCACGGCCTTAAGCTTTGCGCTTCTGGCTCCTGCCGTCCTTCATGGCGGCTACTGGCTCGCGGTGGTGCCGGTCATGGCCGTCATGGGGCTGGGCCTGGGAATCACGGTCGCGCCGCTGTCGACCACGGTCATGAATGCCGTGCCCGACGAGCGCATCGGCGTGGCCTCCGGCATCAACAACGCGATCTCCCGAGTCGCGGGGCTGATCGCCGTCGCTGGATTGGGCATCGTGGCCACGTTCGGATTTCGGCAGGCTGCGCTATGGACGGCTCCGGAGATGGCGGATCTCTTCGCACGAACGACCTTCGGCGCTCTCCCGCCGATGTCCGCCTCGCCACCCGACGCCTTAAGGGAAATCTATGCCACGGCCATGATCGGCGGGTTCGGGCTGGTGGCCCTGATCTGCGCAGGTGCGGCCGTTGCGAGCGCCTATTTCGGCTATCGCTCGGCACTTCCGCCGGAGAGATGAACAAAAGAAAAGCCCCGGCCTTTCGGCCGGGGCTTCGTGATCGTTCGATCCGCTCGTCGTTACTCGTTGCGATTGCCCACGAGCGCGAGGAGGAACTGGAACATGTTGATGAAGTCCAGGTAGAGC
>NZ_VOSK01000443.1 GCF_009296175.1 Microvirga tunisiensis
ATGCGTTTGCCCGGCAAATGCGGCTCCATCCGATCCCACTGGTGATCTTTCAACATCAGACGAACTCCGCTCACCCAAGCCTCCGCGCCCAAAAGGAGCTTGAATCAGATTTGCGAGTCCGTCGAAAGCCTGAATGTCAACGCGCTCTAGTGAGCTACGAGAAGTTCCCGCCACTGCAAGCGCCCGAATCCTACAATCTCAGTGAGATTCTTGAGCAGGTCAAAAAGGCCAATGCCAGCCACGGAAGTGAATAGCAACCTTCCCAGGCACGGGACGTGACGTCGGCCGGCACCGCTCAGACCAGGTGCCGGCCGAACGCAAGCCAGGAAGAACCGCAGGTCGCGCATCAAGACGACCTGTGGGACTCGACAGGGGCTGATATCGATCAATCGCAGAGGACAATCGAGAGGAGACTGTCATGAAGAAGCCATTGTTGATCGCAGCACTCCCGCTGGTGTTCCTGTTCGTCGGCCCGGCTCTTGCCCAGGCTCCACAAAGCATGTGCAACATCGCCGGCAATCGGGCGATCATGGGCGCTAACATGGAGGGCGCCTTTGACGTCCAGGCCCGGGGCTGCATGTCCGACATCAGCCCTCAAGGCACGCTCGCCAGTTCGAAGGTCAGCCAACGGCCCAAGCACGGGACCGTGAAGATGGTTGACAAGGATACGTGGACCTATGTGCCCACTTCCGGATACGTCGGGTCCGACGCCTTTGCGATCACCGCGAAGGGCAAGAGCATCGACGAGAAGCCCGGCACCTCCGTGCTCAGCTACAGGGTGAACGTCAAGTAGCCATAGGCGTCCGATGAGAGGCGCCGGGATCGCTGGGTCTCGGCGTCCACCGTCCTCACGCGCTCGCATCGATGACGACGGTCTGGTGCAGGGATGCCGAAGAAAGCCGACTGGACGAGAGGAGTGTCCGCCATGCTCAGCAAGTCATTCGCATGCTTTATCCTGATAACCAGTGGCCTCTGCGCGACAGGAGATGCGGTGCTCGCGCAGGACGCAGGCGCCAGGCCGCCAATGCTCCCGACGAAAGCCATCGGTCAGGTCACGCCCACGGGGCCGGTCCCGTCGCTCGCCGTGCTCAACGCGGCCGGCGCGAAGCTGGAGGGGAACAAGCTGACCTTGACCGGCGTGTCACCGAATTCGATCGTGTTCGCCGATCGGCCCGTGCGGGCGGCCGGTCATGTGGCCACGCAGCAGTTCATCATGCAATGGGACGAGGGCAACGACAACTTCGCCAAGGATCCGCCCAACGCCACCGTGTCCGTTCTGGGCGGTGACGGCTCGAAGGTCAGTGACGCCGTCGTGACGCTGAAGACGCCGAAGCTCGAAGGCGGGAACCTGACCTTCGACGTCGTGGTGCTGGAAGGCAATCTGACTGGGGCGAGTGGACCTGCGGCGCTGTTCATCGATGACTTTGGCCGCTACTGGCACGCTCCCGCCTATCATGGCGCCTGGTACGCGGGAGGAAGAGTCTCCAATGCAAGTGCCGCCTATAACTCGTACGTCATACCAAATCAGTGCGGCTATTACCCGTATGAGCCCTGCGGCAACGAATGAGGGTCTTTGCGCTGACGCGGGATCCGGCAGGCCACACGCCCAGCCGGGTTCTCGATCAGATCGATAAAGCGCGACCGGCCAGGCGCGCGGAATGAACTGCCACAAGCATGCGGGAACCCGTTTGCCCACCTGAACTCTTGAGATGCGAGGCCTGAAAACATGAAAGCCAGTGGAAAGATCCGGGTCGGCCTGGTCACCATGTTCGCCTCCGTGATGGCGCTCAGCACGCCGGCTGCCGCGCAGCCGCAAAGGCCCAACATTGTCATGATCCTGGCCGACGACATCGGCTTCTGGAACATCAGCGCCTACAATCGCGGCATGATGGGCTATCGGACGCCCAACATCGATCGCATCGCCAACGAAGGCGCCATCTTCAAAGATTGTTACGGCCAGCAATCCCGTACTGCGCCGATGCCGTTCAACCTGCGCTCCGGTTCCTCCGAGCGTACCTCATTCGATCGGACAGCAGAGGGCTGAAAATGAGTGGATCCTTAAGGTTTTTGTCTCTTGCGCTCGGTGCAGTGCTCGCTGGAGTCCTCGCAGGCGCCTCGGTCGCGCAGGAGCCACAACATTTCAGTGCCAAGGGAAAGATGCCCTCGCGGTACACGATCGAGGCCCAGCAACAGCAGCGACGGATCCTGCCGCTTGCCGACAGGCAGGACTTCCAGGAAGCGAAACGTGGCTTTATTGCCGCACCATCCTACCGCAGGATCATGAATGACGAGGGCGGGGTCGCCTGGGATATCGATAACTGGGCCTTCCTCCTGGGCGGGAAGGACTACGACAGCATCCATCCGTCCCTGCAACGTCAGGCCCTGCTCAACATGGAATACGGCCTGTTCGAGGTCGCGCCGGGCATCTACCAAGTGCGCGGGTTCGACCTCGCGAACGTCTCGTTCATCCGAAGCAATACCGGCTGGATCGTGATTGATCCGCTAACGGTCAAGGAGACGTCGCGAGCCGCCCTCAGGTTCATCAACGAAAGGCTCGGGGAGCGCCCCGTCGTGGCAGTGATTGTTTCCCACTCGCATGGCGATCATTTCGGCGGTATTCGAGGCGTGGTGGATGACGCCGCACTGGCAGCCGGGAGGGTGCAAATCATTGCACCCAAAGGTTTCGTCAACGAGGCCATCGCCGAGAACCTCTATGCCGGCAACGCGATGACCCGTCGCAAGAGCTATACCTATGGTGACGTTGTGCCGCCGAGTCCTTACGGACAGGTGGATGCATCGATTGGCAAGGCCGCTGCGAGTGGCGACGTCGGCATCCTGCCCCCGACCAGGAGCATCGAGCGGCCGATCGAGGAACTGACAATCGACGGCGTGCGGACGGTTTTCCAGAACACTCCGGGGACCGAAGCGCCCGCGGAGATGAATACCTGGTTTCCGGACTACAAGGCATTCTGGGCTGCGGAGAACATCGTCGGCAGTCTGCACAATATCCTGACGCTGCGGGGAGCACCGGTTCGGGATGCCCTCGCCTGGTCGCAATACATCAACGTCGCGCTGTATCAGTTCGGGGATCAAGCCGATGTGATGTTCGCGTCGCACAATTGGCCGCGTTGGGGGAAGGAGCGGATTGCCGAGGTGATGCGCGGGCAACGCGACATGTATGCGAACCTGAACAATCAGGTCCTGCACCTGGCCAACAGCGGCGTGACGATCAATCAGATCCACAACGTCTACGAGCCGCCCAAAAGTCTGCAAGAACTATGGTACGACCGCGGTTATCATGGCTCCTACCTGCATAACAGCCGTGCCGTGATCCAACGCTATCTCGGCTTCTGGGACCTGAACCCGGCAACACTGGTTCCGCTGTCGCCGGAAGATTCCGCGCCACTGTACATCGAGATGATGGGCGGTGCCGGGAAGGTAATGGCAAAGGGCCAGGACCTTTACAATCAAGGCGAATATCGCCTCGCAACGGAAATCCTCAACAAGTTGGTCTACGCGGAACCGGGCAACCAGGACGCAAAGGACCTTCTCGCGGACACCTACGAGCAGATGGGCTATCAGTTCGAGAGCCCGAGCCTCCGCAACAGCTTCCTGGCCGGCGCCAAGGAACTCCGCGATGGTGTCATTGCCGTGAAGGCCGCAAAGGCGGGCAGCCCTGATTTCGTGCGCGGGACCAGCACGGAGCTCTTCCTCAATTACCTCGGGATCCAGATGGACAGCCGCAAGGCCGAGGACATGAGGTTCAAGATCAACATCTCGACGCCCGACAATGGCGAGAAGTTTGTCGTTGAGATGAGCAATGCCACGCTGACGACAATCGCGGGCTATCAGGCCAGCGATGCCGACCTGACCATCACGATCGATCGCCGCGAGCTCGAGGACGTGATGATCGGGACGGCGAAGCTGGCGGACAAGGTCGCTGCCGGCAAGGCCAAACTGGAGGGCAATCCGCAGGTGCTCACGCAGCTCGGCTCCACCATGGTCACGTTCGACAACTGGTTCGAGGTTCTGCCGGGCACGAAGAAGGAGGCTGTCCTGTCCCCAAAACCCGAGCTCTTGCAGGATGATGCGACCTACTACGAGGGACCCTAGAGCGACGTCGGTTCCGACCGGATCCGAGGCCATGATGCATGACCCTTTCGGGCTTCGAGGAGGAAACTGTGATGAGACGCGTACTGGCATTCCTTGCTCTCGCCTCCGTCGTGACGGCAGCGACGGCCCAGGTCGGACCGCCGACATCCCAGCGAACTTGCGGCGCCAACCGCCAGCTCGTCATGAGGGACGGCGCCGTCGTCCTCGACACCGGCCCGCAGACCTATGCCCGCTTCGTCAGGAGCGGCGCGGAATGCCTGGTCGACCAGTTCCCCGAGCCGGCAT
>NZ_VOSK01000444.1 GCF_009296175.1 Microvirga tunisiensis
TGCGGATGAAGGGAGTGCATCACGTCCTCCTGCGGTGAGAAGCTCGGCGTCGCAGGCCGTCAAAGCGCCAAGTATACTCCTCAATGGCGTAACGCACCTGATCCCAACAACGTTCCGCTACCAAACAGCTAGTTTCAGAGCAGAATTTTCGCAAGACCTCCCCAACGCATCGGAGCGCACCAGCGACCCTCGTCGAGCGGGCTCTGAGAGGCCTATCGGCTGCCCCCGGTCCGACTGCACCGGGGCTCAGACGCCTCCTGTCTCCAGGCGCTTTATGTCCCGGATCTGCCCGGACAGCTCTGGCGCCCCAGCCTCGTCCGCGATCCGTGCAGCCTCCTCAAGCGCTTCGTTCCACACGGCCCTGGCCTCGGCGTTGCGGCTGAGGAGGCCAGCCACGTCGACCGGGCCGGTGCGCACCGGAATCCAGGCTGGAGGATCGCTCGCCGGAAACGATTCGAGGCTTGCTTCCTCAACAGCATCAAGGGTCTCAGGTCCAGGGTCATTGATACGCATGATCGTCTTCTCCCATCGAGTAGGCACCGCCGAAGGTCAGGGCCGCTGGCGTTTTGGCATGGACCGCCGTGCAGTCATGGCCTCGCCGCGAAACGGCGCTCCAGTTATGGCTGTCCTCCGCCGACCAGGTGCCGTCTCTGGCACGCGCTACCACAATGGATTTGGTCAAGCTCGGTCATCGATCAAGAAACAAGAGGGATCCATGCGCATTGTTAGAGGCCATCCGCAGACCGGGGTGTCTGCGGTACAGCTTGAAAAACTTCGGGCTTCGGGACAGCTAGCTGTTTGGTGGAGGCGGATGACGATGCGTGATCCGGCAAACTGGATGCTTTCGGAGGCAATCGACGCGCTGGCGCGAGCCGAGCGGATGCACCGGCAACTGTTTCAGCTCCAACGCTCGCAAACCCCGGCGCCGGCGTGGGAGCCTCCTCTCGACATGATCGAGACCGACCGTGAGGTCCTCATCCTGATTGCCCTGCCAGGCGTTGAGCCCGACCAGGTCGAGGCGGTTGTCCAGGACGGGACCTTGGTGGTGGCTGGGCGGCGCGTGCTGCCTCCCGAGCTACGCACGGCCCGCATCCATCGCCTGGAACTGCCGCAGGGCCAGTTCGAGCGACAGATCCCGTTGCCGCCGGGGCGCTACAGCGCCGTGCGCCGGTTCGCGCGGAATGGGTGTCTCGTCTTCAGCCTTGAGAAGGACGTGTAGGGGTTGCGCCATGATCCTGTTCGGACTTGCCAACGGTCCTCACCAGCCGAACAACCATTCACCAGAGCCCCAGGAGAAGTTCTCGCCGGTTCCGTTGCCGCCGGATGCGACCATCATCGTGCCGGTGCGCAATACCGTGCTGTTTCCGGGCATGATCGCGCCGATCGTCATCGGGCGGCCAACCTCAATCGCCGCTGCCCAGCAGGCTGTGCGGGAGGAGAAGCCCATCGGCATCCTGATGCAGCGCGATGCCCAGGTCGCAGAACCCGGCCCTGCCGACATGCACCCGGTCGGAACGCTCGCCAACATCGTCCGCTACATGACGGCTCCGGACGGAACGCACCATATCATCTGCCAGGGCGTCCAGCGGATCCGGATCCTGGATTTCGTGAACGACAAGCCCTTCCTGGCAGCGCGTGTGCTCCACCTGCCGGAGCCAGAAGCACAAAGTCCGGAGATCGAGGCTCGTTTCCTGCACCTGCAGAGCCAGGCGATCGAGGCCCTGCAGCTCCTCCCGCAAGCGCCGCAGGAGCTGGTCGCGGCCGTGCAGGGAGCGACTTCGGCCGCTCAGCTCGCCGACCTTGCGGCGACCTACATGGACATCAAGCCCGAGGAAAAACAGGAGATCCTCGAGACGCTCGACCTCTTGCCCCGGATGGACAAGGTTTCCCGCCTGCTGGCCCAGCGGATCGAGGTTCTCCGCCTGACGCACGAGATCGGCCGCCAAACCAAAGCCGCCCTGGACGAACGCCAACGCGAGGCTGTGCTGCGCGAGCAAATGGCGGCGATCCAGCGCCAGCTGGGCGAAGGCGACGGGCGCGCCCAGGAGGTTCAGGAGCTTACTGAGAAGATCGCCCAGGCCACCATGCCACCGGAGGTCGAGGAGCAGGCCCGCCGGGAGCTGCGCCGTTACGAGCGCATGCCCGAAGGCGCCATGGAAGCCGGGATGATCCGGACCTACCTCGACTGGCTGATCGAACTTCCCTGGGCTCTGCCGGAGGAGAAGTCCGTCGACATCGCGGAGGCGCGCCGTATCCTCGACGAGGATCACTTTGGGCTCGAGAAGATCAAGCAGCGCATTATCGAGTATCTCGCCGTACGCAAGCTCGCGCCCAACGGCAAGGCCCCGATCCTGTGCTTTGCCGGCCCGCCCGGTGTCGGCAAGACCTCCCTCGGGCAGTCGATTGCCCGCGCCATGGGACGGCCCTTCGTGCGGGTCAGCCTCGGCGGCGTGCACGATGAGGCGGAGATCCGCGGCCACCGCCGCACCTATGTGGGCGCCCTGCCGGGCACCATCATCCAGGCGATCAAAAAGGCCGGGGCCCGCGATTGCGTGATGATGCTCGACGAGATTGATAAGATGGGGCGCGGCATCCAGGGCGACCCCTCGGCTGCCATGCTGGAGGTGCTCGATCCGGAGCAGAATGCCACCTTCCGTGACAACTATCTGGGAGTGCCGTTCGACCTATCCCGCGTGGTGTTCATCGCCACCGCCAACATGCTCGATACCATCCCGGGTCCATTGCGCGATCGGATGGAGATCATCACGCTCGCCGGCTACACCGAGGACGAGAAGCTGCAGATCGCCCGGCGCTATCTGGTGCGACGCCAGCTGGAGGCGAACGGGCTCAAGCCCGAGCAGGCCGAGATCAGCGACGAGGCCCTGCGCCGGATCATCCGGGACTACACCCGCGAGGCTGGCGTCCGGAACCTGGAGCGCGAGATTGGCCGGGCGCTGCGGCATGCTGCAGTCCGGATTGCCGAGGGCAGCACGGGGCATGTGGCCATCGACGTCGATCAACTGGCCGCCATCCTTGGTCCTTCGCGCTTTGAAGACGAAGTTGCCATGCGCACCAGTGTGCCGGGCGTGGCCACTGGCCTGGCCTGGACGCCGGTGGGCGGCGACATCCTGTTCATCGAGGCCAGCCGGGCGCCGGGCAAGGGCGGGCTGATCCTCACCGGCCAACTCGGCGATGTCATGCGCGAGAGCGCGCAGGCGGCACTGACCCTGGTGAAAAGCCGGGCCGCCTCATTCGGGATTGAACCGGAAGCTTTCGAGAAGAGCGACATCCATATCCACGTTCCGGCCGGCGCCACGCCGAAGGACGGGCCCAGCGCCGGTGTGGCCATGTTCACGGCACTGGTGTCGCTTCTGACGGATCGGACCGTCCGTAGCGACACGGCGATGACGGGCGAGATTAGCCTGCGCGGGCGGGCCTCACCCGGGTGATGCTCCCGGCCCGCAACCGCCGCGACTTCGAGGACATTCCGGAAGACGCACGGGCCCGGCTTGAGTTCATCTGGCTGGAGCGGGTCGACGATGCGTTGGCGGCCGCCCTGGAAGGCGAGCCGGCGCGGGCGCTCGAGAGCGGTACGCAGACCGCATGACAGACGGCCTGCGCCTCCATAGGAGGCTTCCTGCGCGCACCGGGAGGCCCAGAAACACCTGTTGCGCAGCCGATGCGCACCACCGCCAGGTACCCTGCATTTTAACGAGGCCGCGTCTACATTTTCCGGTGCGTGAACATGAGCTGGAGTTTGCACGATGTCCGACACGTTCCACATCGTGTGTCCCGCCTGTGATAGCGTCAACCGCCTTCCACGGTCGAGCTCGGCGGCGATCGGTTCAAGCGCCATGTCGCCCGCAACGACATTCCCGTCGTCGTCGCTTCCTGGGCGCCGTGGTGTGGCCCGTGCCGCGCCATGGCTCCTGTCGTCGAGCAAGCTGCCCAGGAGTTCGAGCCAGCAGCCCGCTTCGTCAAGGTCAATGTCGATGCGGCCTCCCACCTCGCATCAGAGTTCGGCATCCAGGGAACTCCTGCTCTGTTCATGTTCAGGAACGGGCAAATCGTTTCAAGGCAGGCTGGCATGATGGATCCGATCTCACTGAAACGCTGGATTGCAGAGGCGAGCAGACGGTGAACGACCTCTGCTAGAAGCCAAGCCGTCGAACGAGGAGCGTGAGAGTTTCGGCTGCCGCTGAATAAAGAGCCTCGCTACACCCATTTGCTGGGCGAGGGTCGTTGCGGGCTTGAGGCCCTCTAGTACTACTGTGTCATAAACTTTGTGTGGCAGCAGGGACATCGTGGGAGCCTTCGCACGAGAGTGCAGATGAGTTCAGCCCGGATGGTGGCGATCGACTGGGCGACGTGGCGTTCGGGGCGGATGGGTG
>NZ_VOSK01000445.1 GCF_009296175.1 Microvirga tunisiensis
TACGGAAGCGAACCAAGCGCTCCTCAACTCTCTCTCCCGGTTCAAGAGGCATGCGCTCATCGTCGACCATAATCAGCATGCCGTTGCGGACGACCACAGGCCGTTTGGAGGCGAAATAAAGCGGGACCATCCCCGAACGACACGGATGCCGTCAGTCGCAATCTACGGCGACTCCGGCATGGGCAAAACAATGATCATGGAGAGGTTCCGCCTCGATCACCCGCCGGACTTCGACCCGGAAATGGGGAGTGCCAGAACACCTGTGCTGGGCCTGCAGATGTCCGGGAAGCCCAGTGAGCGCGCCTCTATGCTCAGCTCCTTACGGCCCTGGGAGCTCCGCACAATCCCCGCGCCACCATGGCGGATCTGGAGCAGAAGGCGATTGGCCTCCTTCGGATCACCCAGATCAAAGTCCTGGTGATTGATGAGGTGCATAATCTCCTGTGTGGGTCCCACCGCGACCAACGCGTCATTTTGAATACTCTCCGGTTCCTGAGCAATGAACTGAGAATGTCGCTCGTCTGCTTTGGGGTGATGGAGGCACGGGAAGCGATCCACGGCGATGTGCAACTTGCACGGCGCTTTGAGGCATTTACCTTGCCGCGATGGTCGGCCAACCAGGAATTTGAAGATCTGATCAGGGCAGCCCTGCGCAATCTGCCGCTGCGCCAGCCGAGTGTCCTGACGGCAAAATCCCTTCGCCACATCTTGCAAGCCACTCAGGGTCTCACGGCAGGCATCTTCACGATGCTGAATGCCTTGACGATTGCTACGATTGAGAATGGCCGCGAGCAGATTACTGACGATGCCGTCTTACAGTGGACGCCTCTCATCCAACCTGAGGCCGCCTACTCGTGACGCCAGCCATGCGGCGCTCGATTAATTCCCTGCCGGTTGTCCTTAAGCCTTTGCCAGACGAATTGCTGTCATCCTGGCTGGCGCGCCATGCGGCCTTCTACGAGGTGGGAAATCGCCGCCTGCTCGGTCATCTCGGCTTGGAGACACCCTGCCTTGAGGCTCTTGATTACGGGCCATCGCTCGCCCAGCAGATTGTGCTGGCGGGCTGCCTTCGGTGTGAGCCTGCGCGTATTGCTGCCATGAGCCACGCTGAGGCGTGCAACGATGTTCGTCGCCTGATCCGGCGGGCCCCACCGGCTCAGAGATGCCAAACTTGTACTGAGTCCGCCGCTTCCTATGGAGCCCCAATCCTGAAAAGCTGGGTTCAGGGATGGCGTATCACCTGCAGGGCCTGCGGCACTCGCCTGATAGACATAGCCTCCGATACGCACACTGGCGAAATCGCGCAATACAAAGACCTGTTCGGTACCGTGTGGGAGAGGGCGTGCGAAGGCGAAGCTGCCTTCGAACAGCACAAGGCCGGCGACCGTGATGTACCGTCTCCAGCGGTGCTCATGCGACTGTTACTGCTCCCGCGCTGGCCTGATCCTAGTGAATTGCGGGAGGGCTATCGGCCATCGCGCCTGCTCAATACCGTCGTGCCCGGATTTGATGAGGCGGTCCACCGCCATGGCTTTGAGAGACACATGGTCCGGCAGCCCTTCCTGCCCATATTGCTCCGCACTGCGCTTCTTGCTGGGCTCGCCACCGTCATGCGGGACCCAGTTCGCATGGTCACGGATTTACGGCGGCAAACACGCTTGGGAGGTCGGCAGCGCTTTGAGGCGCTTGAAAGCGGGAGGGGGAGGGGCCTCCCTTTCCTGTCTCACATTGGCAGTTAACCTGAGACTCCATGCTCCCAGAGTCTCAGGTTAACTGCCAACAACTTCCCAAAAATCTGGAATCTCACGCCAAAGTGCCCAGCGACACCCGTGCTGTCACATCCGACCCTGGCACCACCGCTCATCCTAATTGACGCGCAATCAAAAACCTTGACCACGAGCGACAATTAGGAAAGCATCACCATGGCCCGCAGGCGCTCACCATAGTTGACGCGCTCCCGCTCACCCTAATCGTCGCGCTATACAAACAGCACCCGCTTGGCATTGCGGCCGGTGACCGGCACAACCGCCTGCCTGCCCTTGAGCGCCCAGGTCGCCCGCAGCGGCGGGAACAGCCGCAACAGCGTCCAATCGAGGCACAGCAGCCGATCGCCTCTGTGCCAGCCCGCCTTCAGACGCCGGATGACGCCCCCTTTTTCTGCGGCAGATGCGCCGCGCGCGCAACATAGACGTAGCGCGGGCGCTTCCAGCGATAACCCGCCTCGTGCAGCCGGCGCCGCAGCGTCCGGGGGCTGACCATGATCCCCTTCGCGGCCAGGTCGTGCGCCAGCAGCGGCACCGTCCAGCTCGTGGCCTGGTAGCCGCAGCGGCGCGGATCGCGCGCCAGGGCTGCCGCCAGCCGCCGTGGTGTGAGCGGGCGATGGAGGCGAGGACGCCCGCTGCGCGGCCGGTCCATCAGGGCCGTGGCCTCATGCTCAGCCTTGTACTGGGCCAGCCAGCGGTGGACGCTGGAGCGGTTGACCCGGCAGCGGCGGGCCGCCTCGGCTGCGGAATGCCCCTCGGCCACCAGCAGCAGCGCCTCGAGGCGGCGATACACGCGGGCCTCACGGGCGCCAGCCAGCGCGGCGGCCAGCCGCTTGCGATCCGCCTCGTCGAGCCCCGTCCCGGGAGAGTGATCATGTCGTTGCATGCTCCCCAGGAAACACCCGCAGCTCTCGCGTTGCAAGACTTATGGCGACCTACTTAGTGGTTCATCCGGTAAGTCATGCGGCCCTCGGCAGGAGGGCAATGCCGGGCGAGCGGCGAGGCCGATGCCGACGGCGTTTGCCCCAGACGAAGGGATGGCGGTGTGCATTCCAGTAGACTGTTGAGAGGTGGATCGCCTCGGTGATCTCGTCCCAGCTCTCGAAGCGCCGACCCGCTAATGCGAGGGAGCGCAGAATTTTCCACCAGGGCTCGATCAGGTTGAGATAAGCGGCGTACTTGGGCTGGAACACCATCTCCCAGCGTGGGTGCGCCAGCACAAACAGCAGCACATCCGTCGTGCGATGAGAGCTCAGGTTATCCATGACGGCGTACACTCGCGCCGTCGTGCTCGGGATCCATCTCTCAACGTGGTCGAGGAAGTCGACCCAATGCGCACTGCCGCGTCCGGGATAGGGATGCGTGAAGGCTTCGCCGGTTGCCGGACAAAACGCGCCAAAGACATAGCCTTTGGCGCGGCGGCCATAATCGATCTCCTGTCGGGCTCGCTCGGCCGGTCGGGTCTTTGTCTGCACCAGAGCATGACCTGCATAGCTCTTGGCGCTCACCGGCCCCATTTCGTCCAGACAGACTACACAGCTGCCCGCAGGCGGTGCGGTGTAGAGCGTTTCGAGCCGCCCCTTATATGGGCCGATACGTCAGTCAAGTGCTGGTCGCAGGTGCTGCCGTGATCTCCGAGGTTGAGCCCGATGGCGCTCATGCGAACCGTTCGTCCGCATCACCTTATATCCGGTTGGGCCTAAGCCCTGACCATAATCCCGCATGCGACGGGAACGGGCTCCAAGGTGAGCGCGACCATTCTTTTTTGCGGCATTCTTCCAGCCAGGGGCAAAAGCGGTCGCACTCCCCTCAGACATCACGCGCTGACAATCCAGCGCCAGCGCGCAAGCGGGTTCAGGGCTTCACGACAACATCGGCCGGAAGGACGCCTGTTTCGACATAGCGCCACAGCAGGATCAGCAGCTTGCGGGCCAAGGCCACAATCGCAATGCGTCTGACCCGACCGGTGGCCGACCCCACACGGCTGCGGAACCAGACCGCGAGTGCACTGTCAGGCTGGTTACGCACCCACAGCCAGGCGAGTTCGATCAGCGCCTTGCGGGCGCGGGCATTACCCGCCTTGGTGATGCCCTGCTCGCGTGACCTGCGGCCGCTCGCAAACGGACTGGGGGTCAGCCCCACATAGGCGGCCACGTGGCGCCGGCTGGCAAAGCATCGGTAGAACACCTCCTTGGCGAGGACGGTTGCAAGCTCAGGCCCGATGCTCTTCACGTGCAGCAAGGCCCCGAGCTTGGATGAGGTCGCGGCTTTCGCCACCGTGGATTTGCTTCAGTTTAGTGGAGAGCGCTTTAGTAGCTATCCGGCCAGCCTTTCGAACTGCACCGGACTGACATAGTCCAGTTTCGAATGACGCCGGACTGGGTTGTAGAAGCCGTCAATATAGCGGCCGATCGCCTGCTTGGCCTGGGCCCTGGTCTGGAACACGGTGCGCCAGACCAATTCGGACTTCAAGGTCTTGAAGAAGGTCTCGACCACCGCATTGATGCTCCTATAAAGGTCAAGAGGTCGAAGGGACTGTCGTGGGAGCCCTGCTGGCTCGGCAGAGATAGCCGAAGATCTCCCGCGCGACAAAGCGCTTGAGGCAACGAATGATCTCCATTTTGCCCT
>NZ_VOSK01000446.1 GCF_009296175.1 Microvirga tunisiensis
TCTCGTATATCGCCGCGCGGCCCTCCTCGGCAGCCATGCCGTCCTCGCCAATGTTGCCGCGCGAACCCACGCCCACATAAAGCTTCGAGCCATCGGGGCTCGCCAGCAGGCTGCGCGTCCAATGCCCACCGGGCTTGAACCCAACCAGCTTGCGACCCGGCCCGGTGACGCGCCCCGTGCCTGCGTCATAGGGGAAGGCGACGGCTCCATCGGTGTTGCCGACGTAGAACGTCCCGGCCACCAGCGCCATTCCGAAGGGCTGGTTCAAGCCGTCCAGGAACACGTCCCTGACTTCGGCTACCCCGTCGCTATCCGCATCGTGCAGCCGCGTGATGCGGTTCGCACTGACGCCTACGGCGCCTGCGCGTTTCATCGTGCTGAGTGCCGCATAGGTAAAGATCGACTTGACCGGGTGCATGACGACGGCGATCAGCGACTTGACGGTTTCAGTTGCGCCTCGCGCCTCGGCGACGAGGACGTCGCCATTCGACAGGACCTCGATCCACCTGGGATGCTCGAGGTTGGTCGCAAAGGGGTTGACCTGGAGGCCCGGGGCCGCGATCGGCGTCTGCCCGGCAGCCCATCCCCTTGCCGCGGGCATCTTGAGCGTCATCAGGCTGCCCTGTGGCTTTGCTGCGGGGATCACGGGAGTGCGGCCGAATGCCGGCTCGTGCGAGCCTTCCCGCCTCCCTCGAGCCCGTGCCATTGTGCCGCCGATCATGGCCACGCCGCGCGCAAACATCCCCGATACGGTCATCACCACCTGCCTTGATTGCGGCGCACGTCACTCGAAGACGTCCTGCGACGTACCGATCGCTGTTCATCGTGAAGTCCGCTCCAAAGTTAGCACGCAGCGGCGGTATGCCGAAGGTTCGCTCTGAGGTGGAGGCTGTGAGGAGACGCGCTGATTGGCGCGATCTGATGATCCGGTGCGAAGTGAGCAGGCGGACCGCGATGTGCCCCTCGAGCCCTGATCCTAAGGTGAATAGCAACATCTGGCCCCGGCCTGGAAGCAGACCGAATGTCTGCTCACGGAGGAACCCCCGGACGCTCCTGAGGAGCCGGGAATTCCCTGGGTTGACCCGCTCCGGACCTTCCCGGATCAGTTCTCCCATTCGAGTCTACGTTCTACAAGGTCCCTTCCGCGACACCGTTCCCAAATCGGTGGGTGCAAGGATTTGCAGTCCTCTGCGGAACCGGTCTGCACCGGCCCTCGGCTGCATAGGGCGATGTTCCTGCGGTAGGACGGTGCAGAGGCGGCTATGATCTCTTGGCTTGGGTCTGGAGCATCGCCCCCAACTGCTCCTCATCCAGGCGGGGAGAGACCGGGAAAACGTGCTCCTCTCGGTCTCTCCTACGCCAGGCATTCGCGAATATTCGCGCGCCAGATGAAGCCTACTGCGGAGCGGTTTTTACTGAATAATCGGCGTGGCGTTCCATAAGCTCGCAGGAAGACTTTCCGAACGCTTCAGATCGCATTCCATACTGATGACTATAGGGAATTGCGTGGCCGGAACTCTTCCGCCACTGGAACCTTATTTCAGCAGTCTACTGGCTAGCTCTGGGAGACGCCATGTCTCGCTTCTACCTTCACATCCGCTGCAAAGATGGAGGTATGAGTTACGACGATCTCGGCCTCGATTACCCGGATGTGGAGACGGCCTGGAGAGCAGTGGTGCGGGCTGCCCAAGACCTCAAACATGTGTTCGCAGCCCGAGGCCACGATCCACGGGACTATGCCATCGAGGTTGAGGATGATACCGGCGAGATAGTTTTCCGCCTGCCGTTCTCCGAACAATTGAGATCCTCTTTGCTGCAATCTCACGCCACTTACAAGCTCGTCGGCAGCCATCTCGGCTGGCTGATTTATCGCGACGATGAGTTTGTTGCAGGCTTCGCACAACGGTTGCCCGCTGAGTTGTTGGTCTGGGAGATGGTGGAGACCCGATGCGCCGAGCACAAGGCGTCTCAAGTCCTGGTTGAAGACGAACTCGTGTGCGAGAAGCACCTTTGCCGCTGCTTCAAGGAAGCGCCTTCCGGAACCCTGCTGTCTTAGTCAAAGGAGCAGCAAGCGCATTCCAAACTGGGGATTATGTGAAATCACGGCTCGTCCTGAACGGATGCAGACTGAGGCGGCAGAACTGCACATTTCGTCATGTACACGGTGTTTGGAGTGCCAAAATCTGGTTTATAGGTTGAACCGCACCAATGGCCTCCGCCCGTCTCGCCGGTGTCCCCCAGCAGGGCACGATATTGGATCCGCTCGTCCGGCACGTCGATCCATCGCTGATCCACGAGCATCTGCACGCCACTTGCTCTCATGCGGTGAAGCGCAGGGCGGCAATCCTGGTCATCGCAGCAGCTTGCGCCCACTTCGTCCAGAAGAAGCGAATAGATGTCGTGAGCCCGGATCGGCAGCGGCAGGCTGGCGACGAGAACAACGGCTACCAAGGCAGTTCTTGAAAACATATGCCCCTCCCTTACGGGCCCGGTCCCTCATGGGCGGATTGGGGCGTGTATCAGAGCCCTAAAGGGCTGCGAGAGAGGCTAGGTCGACGGCAGGCTTGAGAATACGCCCATTTCGCTACCTCTTCAATCAAACCGGGCCGAGGGTGCCTGTGTTCAGTTCCATAAAGAGGGCTTCTCGGAAATTCGCGGCTCAGTTGACGGTCTCGGTCAGGCGATCCTGTATGCTTCTCTCAAGATCAAGCATACCGTCGGTGAGGCTGGCCCAGCTTCCAGCCATCAGCACTGTGGCCGAGACATTCACAAGCGCCAGGACGACTACCAGAACCAGCATGAGACGGGGAAACTCTTGCGGCTGTCGATCGCGATCCCTTGCCCAGTGGACCCGCAGGTGAAGGTTGGAGGCAATCATCGGGCCAGTCCTCAGAAGGGTTCCAACCAAAACTGCCCTATGATGAGTTTGGAGCGCGAAGGTGAGGTGCGCCAAGGCACCTGGAAGGATGCGAATGAGGTGGCCTTCGCCTGCGGTCAGGCGCATAATCAGCAGCAGTTTGGGATTGGTCCAGCTCGGCCTGTCGCCATGTCTAAGACGCTGAACAGATGCGACGTGCTTGCGCGGATTGACCGGGACATTGCCGAGGGCGAACGGCGTGTGGCGGAGCAGATTGCCCTGATCAAGTGGATGAGCGCGGAATGTCTCGATACGACCTTGGCGCAAAGCTTGCTCTTTAACTTGGAAGAAATCCTGAAGCATTGGCACGCCCACCGCCAGTTGATCCTTGAGGCGAACCCACAAGACCAGGCGCAAGATTTCTAAATCCATAAAGGGTCTTATCCGAATTACGCTGCCCGAGGCTGGTCCATGGTAATGTGCTTGCCCAGCACGGCAGCATCGTTTCGGAATGGGTTACTCAAGCGGAGGTGTGTGATGCCCAGGTACTACTTCACCATCACATATCCAGGCGGGTACATCCAAGACCGTTACGAACACGAGCTGCCCAACCTCACAACCGCCCAGGACCAAGCCTTGCACTTTGCGCAATGGATGCGCGGGCAAGGTCAGCATTGGCAGCAGGCCATTCTTCACATCATCAGTGAGGGCCAAGAGCTGGCCTCGGTACCGTTTTCTGTAGGTGGAAAGCACCTTCCATAAAGGCAGTTCTGCTAATTAACGCGGTGTGGGTTACACGCGCGAGGCGGTGTTGTTGGCGACAATGTTCGTGAGCCTTGGGGACAGATCCGGTTTGTTCTGCCGTTTGTTTCGTTGTCCCGTAATTGTGCGGCCCGTCCCAAAAAGCGTCTTATTGGAACTTCGCGAGGCGTTCCGTCAGAACGCGGATCAGCTCGTGATGGGCCTTCAGAGCATTCTCCGTGGGTCCACCCCAAAGGCCAGTGCCCATTAAGGCCTGGATCTGCTTTTGCTCAAAGACAATTCGCTGCCGCATGCTTTCCGGGGTGGTGTGCTTGGCCGCCTCTTTTTGCACCCATCTGGAGCTTTGATCGACCCGCTTTTGCATCGGCCCCTCGGGATTGCCTGTCCCATAAGGTCGATCTACCACACGGACGGTCAGAAGGCTTGAACTGCTTTAGGGGAAGGCTTCAAATCATATTGTAGGGAGTTTCGCGTCTCGTTCGGTCAAGCAGCCCCTGCATTGCTTCCTGCCCCCTCACGCCCAGTTCCCTAAACGGCCTTATCAGAAATTCGCGCCGCGGTTTTGTGCGTATCCATCCGAGCGGGGCCGCGGGATTTTGGGTGCCGCGCGTGGTAACGTCGGTTCATGGAGATCGATGAGGACAAGATCGACGATGCCGTTTTGGCGCTGTTATGGCTGACGCTGCATAACGAGCGTTGTGCCTGGAAGGGCTTCGACTGGGCAACGACGGATCGGCTTCACAAGAAGGGCTTGATCGGCGACCCAGTC
>NZ_VOSK01000447.1 GCF_009296175.1 Microvirga tunisiensis
CGGCATCGAAGGAACAATCTCCGCCGGGGTCCGGGTCCTGCACCTGCGACGCTCCCGCTACATCGGTCTCACCAAGACGCATCTCCAGCACGTGCTGACGGCGGCTGCCATCAACCTCATCCGACTAGGGGCTTGGTTCGCGGGCACGCCGCTCGCACGAACCCGGCAATCCGCCTTTACCAAGCTCATGATGGCTCCCGTCCCAGCATGATGAATTCGCCAGCAGTATCAAAAGCGGAGCAAGTCCATTGGACGCCATCCATGGCTTGGTGGAGCAGCCGGCTGCCCTGTGTGTGGCTGCCTATGTTGGGGCCACCCGTCTGATCGACAACGTGCTCCTGACCCCTCCGCCGACAGCTCTGTCCGATCACGAGCTCGAGTTGGTCTCGCATGCGATCAATCGGCAGGCCACAGCCGGTGCGGAAGAGCCTTGAGCGTCATGACGGCACGATCCGACACCGATGCCCTCATTCAGGACCTGAGCGCCCGCCTGAGCGCCGGGGCCACGGCCACCGAAACCCTCCTGGCCTGGTGCGAGGAACATGGCCTCTCGCAAGGACCGATCACCGCCGCGTGCCATCAGCGGCAAGTGCTGTCGGTCGTGCCGGACAATGTCAGCACAGCTCTAGCCCCTGTCACAGGCGAAACCGTCCATTTCCGGCAGGTTCGCATCATGCGGGGCCCGCTGCCGCTCGCGACGGCCGAGAACTGGTTCGTGCCACAACGCCTGGCAGCAGGCATGAATGAGGATCTGCAAACGACCGATGTGCCGTTTGGAACCGTCGTTGCGCCGCTCCATCCCTCCCGTCGCACCCTCACAGTACACGTTGAGCCCCTCGCTATTGATCCTTGTGAGGATCCGTCGTGGCTCAGCACCTCAGCGCACCAGTCCCAACCTGCTGTCATCCTGGAGCATACAGCTGTGATCTGCAGCGGGACCGGGACGGCGCTCGCGCTCGTGACGGAGAGGTTTTTCTCCGACCTCGCCTCGTTTGCGGCCTCAAAGTCATCTTTGAGACGAGGTCTCGACGGGAGATCGCGCACAGGATCAGCGACGCAGCAGGTGAGGCTTGAGCGATGACGTCCCAACCTGCCCTGACGCGTATAGAGAACTGTCTTTGCCGCTGATCCGGGTTCGAGTTCCCTCCCAGACAAATCGTAGGTTTTCGTCCAAATGTCGCCGATTTCGTTCGCCTGCGTGACGCCTTGTATCTCGACGACGTCCGTTCGGCCGGTTTCTGCCAGGGCCGCGCGCCTAGCGCCATCGTACCAACTGTCGACGATGAGGGACAGCGGCAGCGTTGCGAGCCAGGTGTGGAGGACCGTCGGCGCCGCCGGCGCCGCCAATAGCTCGGCCATCCAAGCTTGAAGCGTCCGACGATGCCCGGCTGTACGATGAACTGCGCGACCGACCACATATTGGTGCGGATCTTGGACGGGGCTGGCGCCCGCGTGTTGAGTGCCGCGGCGACGGCGTCCCGCGTGTGCGGTACAGGCGGTTCCGCGGAGCTGAGCCGCAGGAGCCCCGGACCGAAATAGAAGGATGATCTCATCGGCGGCGAGCGCTTCCTTCAGCAGGTCAAGCCGCTTTTCGGCATCACTGTTTTGCATGACGAAGAGATGGCCCGAGGTCAGGGTCGTGTTCATGCTCGCTTCCTCTTGCCGCTGTCATCCTGTCAACCCGCAGCCTCAGTCCTCGTCGGAAATCTTCCTTGCCTCGACGGTGATCGGCAGACGCGTACCCTGCGGAAGGTCGGGCAGGACGAGCCGCCAGCCGTTCCTGAGCGTTACGGCGCCGCCCCACAAATCTTCATTCTCGACCGCGATGATCGGCTCTTCGAGATCCTTCTTGGGAACATACGCCGACAAGCCGGCGCCGGTCCTGCGGATCATGACCTTCATCTGGCTGTTCCTTCACTGGTTTCGGCACTGCAAGGAGACCCGGCTTTGTCGAGGCTCATCAGTTCACGCGCGCGCATGCCGACGACGGTACCACGATTGATCCATTCGACCGCATAGATGTAGAACTGCTGGAGAAAGGTACCGACGTCGCGCACATAACCGTCGTCTCCCTTTCGCACGAGGTTTTCGCCGATCTCCCTGCCAGGATAGGTTCCGTCATTCCTGATGTGGCGTGTGGCACGGACCCGCTCACCCGGCATAAATCGTGGAGGCTTGCGGATTTCGACCTCCTGTTCGCGTCCGAGGCCCATGGCGGTTCCTTTCTGGCGGCTGCAGCTTGTCAATAGAGAAGTTCAAGGCCTCCTCAGGAGGCGACCCCAACCGTGTCGGTCGCCGAATTGGAGGTCGCGGGAATACAGGTCTTCGGCACCGGACAAACCGAGGCGCATTGCTGCGTATCGAAGACCCCCTCGCATTCAGTGCACTTGTCCGGATCGATCACGTAGGTTTCACCCTTGAACTTGATCGCGCCGGAGGCACATTCGAATAGGCAGGCACCGCATTGGGTGCATTGGGATGCGATGATCTTGAAGGCCATTCTTCGACTCCGGTTTTGGTTGGTATGAGACCGCTCATGTCGTCGCCGCCAGAGGTTCGACCCCAAACTCGGCGGTGTAAAGCGCGCTGATCGCGGTCTCGATGTAGTCATAGCCATAAGCGTCCGTTGCTCGGATTCCGGCTCCCGTGAGCTGATCCTTGGGGCAATCTCCAATCTTGGCGCACAGCACGATGTCTATGCCTTCGAGCGCAGCGATGACGCCGTCGAGGGTGGCGTCCTCACCCCAGCCGCCGAGGCAATACTGCTCGACCTTGCGATGCCCGACGAAGCTGATCCCTGTCGGCGAGGCCTCATAAATCTGGAATTCCTTCGAATGGCCGAAGTGTTCGTTGACGCGGCCGCCACCCTTAGTCGCCACCGCGACGAGCAGCGACTTGCCGGAGCCAGCTGCCTTGACCATCCCGGTCGCCGCACTCTTAGCCGCCACGTGATCACCGCGCTCACGCGCGACCACCTCCCGATAGGCCTCGCGTTTGCTGGCATCGTAGGTGACCTCGCCGGGAATCTGGTCGAGCGTGAATTCCTGACCACGATCCGAGACGAGCAAGCCGACGGCATCGGCCCGGCACTGCCGGCAATGGCGCATCAACTTGGCGCCACCTTCGAGACGATCCTGAAGAGCCTTTAGCTCCATCGCATTTGGGCCGCGCTGCCCGGTCAGGCCGTAATATGCACCGTGCGCCGGGTCGGAAATCAGCGGCATGACGTTGTGCAGGAATGCGCCGCGCTCCTTGACCCATTTATTCACCTCGATCAGGTGCTCGTCGTTGATGCCAGGGATCATCACCGAATTGATCTTGGTAAGGATGCCGCGCGCGGTCAGCATCTCCAGGCCCAACATCTGTCGCTTGTGCAGGATCTGGGTGGCTTCGATTCCGGTGTAGCGGCGGTGGTCATAAAAGATCCAAGGATAAATCTTTGCGCCGACTTCCGGGTCGACCATGTTGATGGTGATCGTCACGTGATCGACATTCATGTCGGCAAGCTCGGCGACATGGTCCGGCAGCGCGAGCCCATTGGTGGAGATGCACAGCTTGATGTCAGGGATTTCCCTGGCGACTTGTTCGAACGTGGCCTTGGTCTTCGTCCAGTCGTAACAGGCATCGCCCGGTCCAGCGATGCCGAGCACGGAAAGCTGCGGCACTTCGTTGGCGACCGCCATCACCTTGCGCAGCGCCTGCTCGGGCGTCAGCTTTTCCGAGACAACCCCAGGTCGGCTTTCGTTGGCGCAGTCATATTTGCGATTGCAATAGTTACACTGGATGTTGCAGGCTGGGGCGACCGCGACATGCATGCGCGCGAAATAGTGGTGCGCTTCCTCTGAAAAGCAGGGGTGATCCTTGATCTTCTCCCAGATAGCCGAGTCCATGTCGTCCGGCTTTGCGGACGAGCCGCAGGATGAAGACGCGCAGCCACCGGATTTCGCGGTCGCCAGCAACTGGTCGAACGATTTCGTGCTGGTCAGGCTCTCGAGCGAAATCATCGGTTCGGACATCGAACGGCTCCATTGCTGGGTGAGCGTCGCAGTTCAAAACGCAAGAGCGATGCCACCCCTAAAAAACGATTCAATTCAATGTGTTGGCTTTTCGTGTCCGATTCTGTCGGTTTGCTCCGACACAATTTTGTCAGGCTTCCGACAATGGTCAAACGAACTGCGTCGCGAGAGGCGACGCGTCTCAGGCATACAGAGCGCGACGAGGGGCATCCCCGGCCTGACGTTTGAAGTCCTCAGGACGTTTAGAACTGTTTCAGCTTGATCCCATGCCGGCGCAGGGCATAGCCGACCTGCCGCGGCGTGAGGCCCAGGATACGAGCCGCCTTGGCCTGAACCCAGCCGGCCTTCTCCATCGCGTCGATCAGCC
>NZ_VOSK01000448.1 GCF_009296175.1 Microvirga tunisiensis
AGAGCACGTTCTGCCCGTCGAGCAGGATCTGGCCATCGGCGCGCTGCTCGGGATACAGGCTGTAGATGCGGTTGAAGGTGCGCAGCAGCGTCGACTTTCCGCAGCCGGACGGGCCGATGAGGGCCGTCACCTGCCGGTCGTAGAAGTCGAGCGAGATGTCCTTCAGGCTGCGGAAATCGCCGTAATAGAAATTGAGATTCCTGACTCCGATACGGGTTCGCCCATCCGAACCAGGTGGTGCAGATCTTATGGCACCCTTTGTAGAAACAGTAATCGCACTCATCGGGCGGTTTCCTTTTTGAACAGCAGGCGTGCCACGACCGACAGAGCCAGAATGGCCACGGTGATGAGAAGAGCACCGGCCCAAGCGAGTTCGCGCCAGTTCTCGTAAGGCGACAGAGCGAACTGGTAGATCATGACCGGCAGGTTCGAGACGCCGCCCATCAGGGTCGGGCTGAACCAGAAATTGTTGTTGAGCGCCGTGAAGAGCAGCGGTGCGGTCTCGCCGGCGATGCGGGCCGTGGCGAGCAGGACGCCGGTGACCATGCCCGCACGCGCCGCCCGCCAGGAGATTTTCATGATTACTGTCGACATTGGTGCACCCAGGGCGGTCCCCGCTTCGCGCAGGGAACCCGGCACGAGGCGCAGCATGTCCTCGGTGGTGCGCACAATGACAGGAACCGCGATGATCGCCAGCGCCACGCCGCCGGCCCAGCCGGAATAGCCGCCCATGGGCTGCACCATGAGCGTATAGACGAACAGACCGATGAGAATGCTCGGTGCCGCGAGTAGGATGTCGTTCACGAAGCGGATGACCTCCGCAAGCTTCGAGCTCTTGCCGTATTCGGCCAGATAGGTGCCGGCCAGCACGCCGACGGGTGTAGCCACGACGATGCCGAGGACGGTCAGGATCAGGCTGCCCACGATCGCATTGGCGATGCCGCCGCCCTGGCTTCCGGGGCCGGGCGTCGTCTCGGTGAAGACCGCAGGCGACAGGCCGCCGATCCCTTCGACGAGCAGCATCAGCAGGATCCAGCCGAGCACCGTGGCGCCGAGGATCGTGAACAGGGTGCAGATGATCTTGAGCCCACGGTCGGCCACATGGCGGCTGCGACGCACACGCCCCCAAACTGGAACATCTTGAGGAGAAGCTGCCATTTATGGGACCTCTCAGGTGATCTTGACGCGCGCGATCAAGAGGCGCGCAAGCACGAGAACGGTGAAGGTGACCAGGAAGAGGATGCATCCAAGGGCCAGCAAGGCATTGAGCTGCATCCCGATGGCTTCGTTGAACTCATTAGCGATGCGCGAGGCGATGGTGGAGCCGGGATCGAACAAGGAGAGGGACAGACGGTTGGCATTGCCGATCACGAAGGTGACGGCCATGGTTTCGCCGAGCGCGCGGCCGAGGCCCAGCATGATGGCCCCGATGATGCTGACCCCAGCTTGGGGCAGCAGTACATGGCGCACCACCTCCCATGTGGTGCAGCCGATGCCGTAGGCGCTTTCGCGCAGCATGGTCGGGATCTGGTCCAGAATATCGCGTGCGATCGAGGCGATGAAGGGAATGATCATGATCGCCAGGATGATCCCGGCCGTGAGAACGCCGACGCCAGAGGGTACTCGGGCATACAAGATGGTGCCGAAAAAGGGTATGCCTTCGACCAAACTGGTCACTGGGATCTGAACGAACCTAGCGAACAGCGGGGCGAAGACGAAGAGGCCCCACATGCCGTAGATAATGCTTGGAACGGCCGCCAGCAGCTCTATGGTCGTTGCCACCGGCCGCCTGAGCCAGGGCGGACAGAGCTGGGTGAGGAAAATGGCGATACCGAGGGAGATCGGCACGCCGATGACGAGGGCTATTAAAGCCGACGTCAGCGTGCCCATGATGGCGACCCAGGCGCCATATTGATCCTGACCGACATTCCAGACGCTGGAGGTCACAAAAGCCAAGCCGAACTCTCGGAAGGCTGGCAGTGCGCCATAGATCATCGATCCGAGAATACCGGTAAGAACGATGAGAACAAGCAAAGCGGAGCCAAAGCTCGCCCATCGAAAGAGCCGGTCGGAGACTGGCTTGGAGGAGCGGCGGGCGATCTGTGGTGTCACCATTGTTAATTGTTCAGACACAACTGCCATCCGCCCCTCCTGGGTTTCTTGAGCGGCTAACCGATCAATTCTTGTAGACCGGCTGCCCCGACGCGTTTTTGATCTCCTTCGCCCAGGTGGTGCGGACCTGCTCGACGACATTGTCGGGCAGCGGCACATAGTCGAGGTCGGAGGCGAGCTTGTCGCCGCTTTTGTAAGCCCAGTCGAAGAACTTCAGCACCTCAGCGGCCTGCTCCGGCTTCTCCGCGGTCTTGTAGACCAGGATGAAGGTGGGGTTTGTGATCGGCCAAGCGTCATCGCCAGCCTGATTGGTCAGCGAGATGCCAAAGCCAGGAGCCGACGACCAGTTGGCGCTGGCAGCGGCAGCCTGGAACGACTTGATCTCAGGCTGCGGGTACTTGCCCGCCTTGTTCTGGAGCAGGGTGTGGGGGATGTTGTTCTGCTTGGCGTAGGCATACTCGACATAGCCGATCGAGTTCGGAACCTGCTTCACCGTGGCAGCAACGCCCTCGTTGCCCTTACCACCCTGTCCGGCCGGCCAATTGACCGTGGTGCCGGCGCCGAGCTCGGATTTCCAAGCATCGGAAACCTGCGACAGGTAGGTGGTGAACACGCTGGTCGTGCCCGAAGAGTCGGAGCGGTAGACCGGGGTGATGTTGGCGTTGGGAAGGTTCACACCGGCGTTCAGCTGGGCGATCTTGGGATCGTTCCACTTGGCGATCTTGCCCTGGAAGATGTCAGCCAGAACCTGGCCCGTCAGCTTGAGCTGGCCGGGCTGGACACCCTGGATATTGACGACGGGAACGACGGCGCCCATCACGGTCGGGAACTGCAAAAGACCGTTTTTCTCGAGATCTTCGCCCTTCATCGGGGCATCGGTCGCACCGAAATCAACCGTCTTGGCCTGGATCTGCTTGATACCACCGCCGGAACCAATCGACTGATAATTCAGGCCATTATTCGTTTCCTTCTTGTATGCCTCAGCCCACTTCGAATAGACCGGGAACGGGAAGGTTGCGCCTGCACCAGTGATGTCAGCAGCAGTGGCGGGAGTTGTCAGGCTCGCGACGGCAAGGCCAGCCGCGAAGGCAAAAGACAGGTATTTCACGGTATGTCTCCATGGTGTGCCTGAGCAGCCGAGGTCGAGCGGAACGTTCGCTGGACATCCACTCGGCACTCTAGAGCGCGCTCTCTCTATTGCACTCGGATGACAGCCGTGTGACATCTGGCTGGGCTGGGCAGAGAGTTATCCAGCAAGCTTGGGTCTTAGCCTATCGGCGTGGCTGGGTCCTGAACACCACGTTACAGCGAAGCTCATTGCCAAGATGTAGATCGCCAGTTCGTCGAAAAGAATGAAGTTGTTGGCTTGAGAGATGCTGATCAAGAAAATTGAGGCGCGGGTTAGTGGTTGAAGGCGAAGCAAGCGGACCAAGCCATAGAGTTCAGCTTACAACACCAATCCGGCTCCAGCTTGAGATCCGGACGCTTAGTTTCTACTCGTCAGAAACACGATCACTCGGGCCGCCGCTTGTTCGACGCGGTTCTGGCGTAAATCCTAGCGCTAGGCACAGATGCCGGAGTGCATGGTAGGCTCGCATGCGACGAGCGTCTCGAACTGCTCCGCAAGCGAGAGGTCCAAATTGCAGGCATACTTCGCCTGTCCTTTGCGCATCATGTGAACCAGTTCGATCCCGCCAAGGATCACCCGAACGCTGCTAAGTGACTTGAAGCCATCGCGGCGGCCTTACGCTCAAGTCGTTGCATGAGGCCCCAGATGTTCGATTTTGGCCGGGAAGTAGAGAATGGGCTCCTTGTGCGTCAACCGGTGGGCTGTGAGTTCCTAGTCATGCGGTGGGAGGCCTCCTACTAGAGTCCATGGCAGCAAACACAGCTTTCAGTTGCTTAGCTGCTCCGAGGCACAGCTCCAGTCCCCTGCGACTGCGATCGTCGTGCATCACCGTAAGGGTGAATGCGGCGGGGGCGATCTTGGATGGGCACGACTGGCGATGCTGTCAAAGAGGACGCTCTCCATCCTTCAGCAGGGCTGGCGCTTGCAAGAAAGCCAGCGTGTGATCGACCGCAGCCCGTCTGCGCTGGTGCTGTGCGACCTGAGCTGCCAGAGGCTCACCACACCTGGGTTCTGGCAGCGTAAGGCCTGATAAGGAAGGAGTGCTTCATACGAGAGAAGACCCCATTCACCTGGGTGCTGCTATCCGGCAGTGCGAAGG
>NZ_VOSK01000044.1 GCF_009296175.1 Microvirga tunisiensis
GGGCTTAGGCCCAACCGGATATAAGGTGATGCGGACGAACGGTTCGCATGAGCGCCATCGGGCTCAACCTCGGAGATCACGGCAGCACCTGCGACCAGCACTTGACTGACGTATCGGCCCATATAAGAAAGGGCGACCGAACGGCCGCCCTTTCTCAAGGTCGGGACTTCGGAGAGATCAGCCGCGGGCGCGGGCGCGGATCATGAAGGTGTCGTAAGCGTATTCGGCCACTTGGAACCAGAGATACCCTTCGTTTCGGAACGTCTTGACCGAATCGACGACCTTCTTGAAGTCCGCGTTCTTGGCCGAGACCTCGTCAAAGACCTCGTTGGTTGCCTTGTAGGCCGCTTCGAGGATCTCCTGCGAGTAAGGACGCAGCTGCGTGCCGGCCCCGAGGAGGCGCCGGAGGGCGGCCGGATTGCGGGCATCGTACTTGGCCAGCATGTCGTTGTTGGCATAGCCGGAAGCGGCGGTCAGGATCGCCTGATACGCCTTCGGGAGCTCTTTCCACTTGGCCTGATTGACGAACAAGTGGATCGCGGGGCCGCCTTCCCAGAAGCCCGGATAGTAGTAGTACGGAGCGACTTTCGAGAAGCCGAGCTTCTCGTCGTCGTAGGGGCCGACCCACTCGGCGGCGTCGATGGTGCCGCGCTCGAGAGCCGGGTAGATGTCGCCACCGGGGATCTGCTGCGGCACGGCGCCGAGCTTCTGGAGCACCATGCCGGCGATGCCGGCGATGCGCATCTTCAGGCCCTGGAGGTCCTGAACCGTCTTGATCTCCTTGCGGAACCAGCCACCCATCTGCACGCCGGTATTGCCGGCAGGCATCCCGTAGAGATTGTGCTTGGCATAGAACTCGTTCAGCAGATCGTTGCCGCCGCCCTGGTAAAGCCAGGCGTTCATCTGGCGGGCATTCAGGCCGAAGGGGGCCGCCGTGCCGAGGGCGAAGGTCGGATCCTTGCCGAAGTAGTAATAGGAGCAGGTGTGCCCGAGCTCGATCGTGCCGTTGCCGACCGCATCGGCTACCTGCGGCGTGCCGACGATCTCACCGGCCGCAAAAGGCTGGATCTGGAACTTGCCGTCGGTCGCCTCGGAGACGAACTTCGCGATCACTTCCGACGCGCCGTAGATGGTGTCGAGGGACTTGGGGAAGCCCGATTGCAGGCGCCACTTCATTTCCGGCATCGACTGGGCGATGGCCGGGGCGGCAACCGCGGTCGAGGCGGCGCCGATTGTGGCGGCCTGCAAAAACTGACGACGTTTCATTGTTCTTTTCCTCTCTGGATCGTGACTTTGGTCACTTGGCCCTATTGACACTAAATTCGGTTACGTCCGCAAGAAGCCTGACGGCACTATCGACTAATGATCTATGGGCCTTTTGAAAACGTGCTTGGGATCGCTCGAGAGAGTAGCGGGTCGATCGTGCCGATGAGCGCCTCGGGGGCGTCAATGACCGGGCACGGACCGGTGGCGGTTTTCGGCGTCGGCCAAGCGATGGGAGCAAGGCCGTCGGGAACGCCCACGGCTCCGGATCCGACGGCCGCGGGATAGAGCGCAGCTCCGGTGCCCTCCAGCACTTTCAAGGGTTGAGCTTGCATCCCTCGACCTCGTGGGCGAGGGCCTGCCGCAAATCGAAGGATGCGGGCAAAGCGCGGCTGGACATGCTCACGATTTGAAACATAATCACGAATTCTGGCGAGGCGCAACGACGCCACGTCACGCTCAAGAGGCGCTTGTTTCGGATGTGGAATGAGATGTTTCGCCGGCACCGTCCGTGAAGCCTGGCAATCGAACCCGGGCGGTCGTGCAGGCCCGGATTTAGGATTCGGGCCGGGCGTGGCTTTCGTCGAAGCTCGGATTCTTCGGAATGCTGAAGACTTCCGCGGCGCAGACGAGCATGAACAGAGCAATGACGCCGCCGATTTCGGCGAGGCTTACAAGAGCGGAAGAGAGGCTTACAAGAGTGGAAGAGAGGTTGCCCCAAAAGGCGAAAGCGCCCGTGACGAGCGCGAAAACAGCAGCCCAAAAGACCATGGGCTTTCTCCCCGGCAAAGCTTGATGCGGACAGGTAACGGTTTAGGCCCCAATAAGTTCCTAACGCCGTGCTAAAAAATTCCTGAGACGCGCGTTTCCGTCAAGCAGCAAAGCGCCCTAATTCGACAAGCGATAAAACTTTCTCGAAGCGCTTCTTCCATGCGCCCTGTGATCGATCGGATTGTCCCCAAATTCGAGGCTCCGGAAGCCTCTCTCCTGGAGGAGGCACGGCGGGCCTCGATCCTGCGCGAGAATGCTCATCAGGCTTCCCTGGAACGCATTCCCGCTTTTCGCGCCGTCGAGCAGGCTCCGCCCGCTCACCCTCTCCCATGGACGGGGACGTTCAGGATTGCGGCCTTCAACGCCGAGCGTCTCAAGAACCGGTCGGCGACCCGTCGCCTCATGCAACAGGCGGGTGCCGATATCACCCTGTTCAGCGAAGTCGATCTCGGCATGGCGCGCTCCGGCAACGTGCACACCATTCGCGACCTGATCGCAGGCACCGGCGAGGGATATCTCTACGGCGTCGAATACGTGGAACTCGATCTCGGCGACCGGCGCGAGTTGCATGAGCATGCGGGCGAACGCAACGCCTGCAGCCTCCACGGCAATGCCATCGTGACGAACCTTGTCTTGGAGGCGCCGCACCTAATCCCGCTCGAGGAGAGCGGGTTGTGGTTCTCCGGTTTCAAGGGTGCGCAAAGGCGCATCGGCGGGCGCATGGCGCTTGCCGCCCGCATCGCCGGCGCCCCGAGACCCGTGTGGGTCGTCGGCACCCATCTCGAAAGCAAGACCGATCCCGCCGACCGGCAGGCGCAGATCCGGACATTGCTGCGGGCGCTCGATGTCATCGCGCCCGGCGAGCCGTGCGTGATCGCCGGAGACTTCAACACCAAGGCGCTGCCCCGCACCGAGGACGAGCGGCATCTCCTGCTCGAAACTCCGGAACTCTGCGAGCCGCTCTTCGCTGATCTCAGGCAGGCTGGATTTACCTGGGCGAACGCCAATCTCGCGCTCCCGACGCAGACCCCGGGTCCGAAGGACAAGCACAAGCCGCCTTTCGGCAAGCTCGATTGGATCGTCGTGCGCGGTCTTGCGCCGAGCAATTCGCAGATCGTCCCGGCTCTCGACGAACAGGGCGAGGCGATATCCGACCACGAGATGATCGCCGTGGATCTCACCATCCCGTAACGGTAAGACCCGGCGCTGCATCAGAACTTCCCCGTAACCTACATGTCCATATAGGTTATTAGTTAGTCTTCTTAAGTATTGCCCTTCAAACGAATGGCTGCGTATTCATAGGGGGTGCTGGCATGTGCTTTCCTAAATCGATTCCAGGTTTTCACTTCATTGCTCATATGTTCCGATTCTGATCGCGGGATCGCGTAACAATGTCCGTCATAAGATCCAATAGGAGAACTTTCCGCGAACGTCGTTGAAATGGGAAGCGATTCGACCGGAGAGGTACCGAGTCGCCTTTTAGCGCTGAAATGACAAAGCGGCATTCTTCTCTTCACAGCCGATCCAAGGCCGTGGTGATGAGCCGTGTCGGCCCTCGCGTGCAGGTGGATTCCTTCCCTCCGCTGTGCTCCGGCCGGGAATGACACTCTCCTGGTCATCACCGGGCCGAGCCCGGTGATGACGATGGGTTGAGGCCGCGGCGTTTCACAGGATCGGGATGGCCGGGACAAGCCCGGCCATGACGGGGGAGAGGGCATCCCGACAGCTTGGAAAATTCACCTTGACAGCGAGACGCTGATAGAGTACAAAACGTGAACACTGAGGAAGTGTGGATGCAGCCCCGCATCACAGGTCCGGTGCAACCTCCGCCGCTCAAGCCCCCGCTTGGGCGGTTTTTTGTTGGCTTTTTCAGGCCTCAGAGAATTCATGCCCCAGAGAATCGAGATTACCGACGAGCAGAAGCGGCAGGCCTGGGAATACTATGCCCGCGAGCCGAAGAAGCATCTGCCGGACATCCAGAAATTTCTCGGCGTCAGCGCGAGCAGCTTTGCGCGGCTGCGCCAGCGCTGGGGCTGGCCGCCGCGCCAGGCCGTTCTGGCCGAGAACGCCTTGAGCAAGGCCGCGAAGGACGAGGGCGGAGTCGCAGGCCTTCAGAAGGCTGCCGCCGCTTCCGTCAACGATGCCGCGCGGGCTCTGGCGCAGGCGACGCGGGCGCAGATCGACGCTCGCATGGACGAGCAGCGCACTGGTCGCGCCAAGGATCACGACAAGACGGCCCGAAGGCTCGCCTCCTATGCCAAGACGCTGGCGTCCGCCCGGGCTCTCCTGGAACAGGAAGGCTCACGGCTCGATGAAACCGAGCATCACGACAACAAACCACGGCGCAGCCTCCACGAGCTGCGCGACGAGCTTGCTCACCACCTTAACCGGGTTATCGCGGAAGAGGAGGCTCGCGGACGCGACGGCATCCTGGTCTGAAGACGAGTTCGAAGACGTCCTGCGTCATTGGCCGATCCGTTGCCGGCCCGAGCAGCGCCTGCCGGGCTTGGCGCGTGTGCACGATCCGTGGACGATCTGGCTCATCCTCGGCGGACGAGGGGCGGGCAAGACCCGCACCGGCGCCGAATGGGTGCGCGGCATCGCGCTCGGCCAACCCGATTTCGCACACAGCGCCTCGCGTCGCATCGCGCTGATCGGAGAGACCTTCTCGGACGCGCGCAACGTGATGGTGGAGGGGCCTGCCGGCATTCTCGCCGTCCATGCGCGCCACGAGCGGCCCGCCTGGTCGCCTTCGCTGCGCAAGCTCGAATGGGCGAACGGCGCGGTGGCGCATGTGTTTTCGGCCGAAGATCCCGACTCCTTGCGCGGTCCGCAATTCGAGGCCGCCTGGGCGGACGAGCTCGCCAAATGGAGGCACGTGGAGGAGACCTGGGACATGCTGCAGTTCGGCCTTCGCCTCGGTGCGCATCGTCGTCGCCGTCGATCCGCCGGCCTCATCGTCGAAACGCGCCGATGCCTGCGGGATCGTCGCCGTCGGCGTGGCTGAAAGTGGCGTTTCCTATGTGCTGGAGGACGCGACGGCCTCAGGCCTGAAGCCGCCGGACTGGGCCGCGAAAGCCGTGGCGCTCTATCGACGGCTCGAGGCCGATGCGCTCGTCGTCGAGACGAACCAGGGCGGCGAGATGGCGACCGGCGTGATCCGCGAGGTCGATCTGTCCATGCCGGTCGTCGGCGTGCGCGCGACGCGCGGCAAGTATCTGCGCGCCGAGCCGGTCTCCGTGCTCTACGCGCAGAACCGCGTGCGCCATGTGGGCGCGTTGCCGGAGCTCGAAGACGAACTCTGCGATTTCGGCCCCGGCGGCCTCACGTCGGGCCGCTCGCCCGACCGCATGGACGCGCTCGTCTGGGCGCTGACCGAACTGATGCTGCGGGAGAGACGCGAGCCGCGGGTGCGGGTTTTGTGAGGGATGGAGTGCTGCAATGGCGCCCGTCGTGTCATCCCCGGCGGTCCGTGAGGACCGGGATGGGGATCTATGGCGCTGTGCGTGCGAGTGGATTCCCTTCCCCTGCGATGGCTTTCGCCATCTCCGGCCGGGAATGACACCGAGGTTGGCACTCCG
This sequence comes from Microvirga tunisiensis, assembly GCF_009296175.1. Classification (GTDB taxonomy): domain Bacteria; phylum Pseudomonadota; class Alphaproteobacteria; order Rhizobiales; family Beijerinckiaceae; genus Microvirga; species Microvirga tunisiensis. The sequence goes on from NZ_VOSK01000044.1 coordinate 5,616, forward strand.
CTGTCATCCCCGGCGAACGAAGTGAGGGAAGGGGATCCATGGTCGGGCGCGAAAATTGCGGAGCTTTGTTTTACGTTTGGCAGAGCCATAAGCCCTCATCCTGAGGAGGGCCGTCAGGTCCGTCTCGAAGGATCAGGCGTGACCAGCGCGCTCTGGACTCTCCTTCGAGACCCAGCTTCGCTGCTCCTCAGGATGAGGTTTGATACAATCGCAGAAAAACGCCCCAGCCGGAGGACGGTGTTCACGCACATCTCCAGCTGGGGCGCCGTGACTCCCGTAGGGGCAAAGATGGGGTCACGGTTTATAAGCTAAGCGGCGGCGGACGATCCTCAACGTCTCCTGATGGAGTGAGCCTTTCGGGCGCGCCTGTCTCCAAAGGAGCATTGCAACGGCGCTGACGGGTTCTCGAAGGTGGGAGTGTTCGGTCGCTGGAAGGCTGGGGCGGATGGCAGTCCATCCGTGCCGATCCGCCCCGCCATCTGCCTCGTGTCGTCCCGAATAGGAGAAAGGACGACAGAGCTCGAGAAACTGATGGTCGCGCCAGCCGAGAGGGGGGACCAACTCGGCTGGCGCGTGAATGTCGCCGGATGCCCCGCAACATCTCAAGATTACCTCACGGCCTATGACCGTCCAATGACAACACGGCAGAAATTGCCGCCTTCTTCATCACCAGGTGCGGAAGTTGTCGCCATTCTGAATCAACGCAGGGCAGTGATGTGCCCTTGTATCGGAAGGCGGCATTGCGCTGTCACCCTCGGCGGCCGCAGGCCGGGATGCCAGCTCTCACGTCATCGCCGTCCCCGGACTTGATCTGGGCATCGGTCCCGGTGATCCCGATCGGACGGGCGCTTTTCCATATCGAGACGGCCGCGACAAGCCCGACCATGACGGGGAAATCCGCCGAGGCTCACATGCTTCGCCCTCATTCACCCTTCATGCCCTCATCTCGGGCAGGAGTTTCTCATGTTCAATCGACTGACCCGCTGGCTTCAGGCGCCGCCCGAGGCCAAGGCTTCGCGCGTTCAAAGCGCCATCGCGCTCTATGTCGCCGGGCGCGCCGTGTGGACGCCGCGCGACTACGCGGCGTTGTCCCGCGAGGGATTCCAGAAGAACGCGATCGTGCACCGCGCGGTGCGGCTGGTGTCCGAGGCGGCGGCGGCACTGCCGCTGGTGCTCAAGAGCGAGGGCCGGGAGATTGCGGCGCATCCGCTTCTCGCGCTGCTCTCCAGGCCCAATGCGCGCGAGGGCGGGCAGCGGTTTCTGGAAAGCCTCTACGGGCACCTGATGGTGTCCGGCAACGCGTATGTGGAGGCGGTGAGCCTCGACGGGGCGCCGCAGGAACTCTACGCGTTGCGACCCGACCGGATGCGCGTGGTTCCCGACGCCGACGGCTGGCCCGCCGCTTACGAATATGCGGTCGGCACGCAGAATGTGCGCTTCGCCATTCGCGAGGACGAGGCGCTGGCGCCGATCCTGCACCTCACGCTGTTTCACCCTGTCGACGATCATTACGGTCTCTCGCCCATGGAAGCGGCGGCGACCGCGCTCGACATCCACAACGCGGCGGGAGCCTGGAACAAGGCGTTGCTCGACAACGCAGCGCGGCCCTCCGGCGCGCTCGTGGTGGGCGGTGCGACCCTCACCGATGCGCAGTTCGACAGGCTCAAAGGCGAACTGGAGGCCAATTATCAAGGCGCCGGCAACGCGGGCCGCCCGCTGCTCCTCGAAGGCGGGATCGACTGGCGCCCGCTCTCGCTCTCGCCGAAGGACATGGATTTCGTCGAGGCCAAGGCGGCCGCGGCCAGAGAGATCGCGCTCGCCTTCGGCGTGCCGCCTCTGCTACTCGGCCTTCCCGGCGACAGCACCCATGCGAATTACGCCGAAGCGAACCGCGCCTTCTACCGCCAGACCGTGATCCCGCTCGTGAAGCGCACGGCGGAATCGCTGTCGCACTGGCTCGCGCCGGCCTTCGGCGAGACCCTGCGGCTCGAACCCGACCTCGACGCCATCGAGGCGCTCGCCGACGAACGCGAAAGCCTCTGGCGGCGCGTGACGGCGGCGGCGTTCCTGTCCGACGACGAAAAGCGCGAGGCGGTGGGGTACGGGCGTGCCGCCGCGGGGAAGGGGCGGGCGTGAGAAGTGCGCGGCAGTCCCCGCACACGCGACGTCATCACCGGCCTCGTGCCGGTGATCTCGATGTGAGAGGCGCCGCGCCTCACGGGGCGGGATGGCCGGCACGAGGCCGGATGAGACGCAGCCTTTCACCCCTCTCTCCAACGTCATCACCGGGCTCGTCCCGGTGATCTCGGTTGATTGAAGCGCGGCGCTTCACAGAGTCGGGATGGCCGGCACAAGGCCGGCCATGACGTGAAGAGGTGTCTCGGACGAAGCGCCGTGGAGATCCGGAATCGCTTTCAGAATTCATCACTGTCGTTCCGGAGTCGTGTCGCGGAACCCGGCATCAGTCAAAGCAGACGGTGCCGAACAAGCGAATGGGAAGCCGCTGCGCTCTTCCAGCAACCGTCGTGGGTATGGATCCCCGCCTTCGCGAGGATGACGGCGTCGGGTTTCAGGCGCCGCATCCCGCCGACGATCCGGGATCGCCTTCGCCGTCCGAGCGACCCCCATCAGGGGCCGCGAATACATAGACGAAGCACACAGGCGAAGCGCACACTAAGCACTCAGACGAAGCACGCTCACTCAAACCGTCTTACTCGCAAAAACCACTTCACCCCCCACGCGCACCCACCCTCAATGGAGCTTTTGCGCAGGAACAAATCATGAACATGTTTGACCAGATCACCGAGGCCGTCATCCGGCGCGGGGATCTTGCCCACCTGGCCCTGTTCGTCTGGGCGAGCGGGGCGTCCGCTTTGCTTGCCATGAACTTGCGCGATCTGTTCGCGGCCAATCGCCGGTTCGACGCGTTCGTGCGCGAGCTGTCCCTCTTCAACCGCCGCCATTCGGGAGATCTTCCATGACACGCTCCAGCGCTCGCACGCCGCGCAAGCCCAAGGCCGCGCGGGACGGGCAGAGCCGTGCCACGCTCGTGTTCCGCGACTTCGTGCGCCAGCTCGAAAAGCTCGACGCCAAACCAAGGACCGCAGCGCGCGGAGCCGTGCGATGAGGCCCGGCATCGCCATCATCCAGGAGCGGAAGTTCCTGGCCGAACCGCTGAACGCCATCGACGCGGACGGCGTGTTCGAGGGCTATGCCAGCCTGTTCGGCGAGGCCGATCTCGGCAAGGACGTGGTCATGCCGGGTGCATTCTCGGATACCTTGAGAAAGCGCCGCGCGACGGGGGTGCGGCTGCTCTGGCAGCACGATCCGGCGCAGCCCATCGGGCGCTGGCTCCTCATCGCGGAGGACCGGCGCGGGTTGCGCGTGCGCGGCAAGCTCAACCTCGCGGTGGAGCGCGCGCGGGAGATCCACGCGCTCATGCGCGAGGGGGCCGTCGACGGGCTCTCCATCGGCTTTCGCGTCGAGCGTGCCCGGGCCGAGCGGCCCACCGGCCTGCGCCGGCTGGATAAGCTCGACCTGTGGGAGATCTCCGTCGTGACCTTCCCGATGCTGCCCGACGCGCGGATCGAGACCGTGAAGAACACGGCACCGGAACTCGCCGCCAGCATCCGCAAGGCGACGGTGCGACTATTGTCCTGAACCTAGTCCGTAGGTGCGCGTTAGATGATCGCCCGCACGAATGCGGATACGGCGGGCCCTGTCCTGAGAGGGCGGGTGTCTGTGTTCCGTTGTCTCGGGAGGTTTTGATGAAGAAACTCGCTTTCGTTGCACTCCTCGGCCTGGCGGCCGCAGCTTGCACCACCACGGAAGAACGGGTCGGCGGCGCCGCCGTCGGTGCCGGCGTCGGTGCGGTAGCGGGCCCCGTCGGCGCGGTGGCCGGCGGTGCGGTCGGCGCTGTGACCGGTCCGACCGTCGCGCGGTCGGCGCGCCGCACGGCGCGGCATATGTAAGTATTCTCCTCACCGGGAGATCAACGGGCCCGCCGGAAGGCGGGCCTTTTCTTTTAGGCCCTTTCAAAACGAACGATTGATCTGATCCCAGTTGTAGACACCAAATTCGTTTCCGACGATGTCGCCTCGGCCTTCGAGGATTTCGCCCGTGCCTTCGAGGCGTTCAAGGGCGCCAACGATACGCGCCTGTCCGAGATCGAGACGCGGCTTTCGAGCGACGTGGTGACGGACGAGAAACTCACCCGCATCGACAGCGCGCTCGACGACGCCAAGCGCCGTCTCGACCGTCTCGCCCTCGACCGCTCGCGCGCCCCGCTTGGGACAGGCGCGGAGGCCGCACGCGATCCGGCCCAGGCCGAGCACAAGGCGGCGTTCCATTCCTATATCCGCTCCGGCGAGGCGTCCGGGTTGAAGCGGCTCGAGGAGAAGGCGCTGTCCGCCGGCTCAGGCCCGGATGGCGGCTATCTCGTGCCCGATACGGTCGAGAGCGAGGTTCTGCGTCGCCTCTCCGCCGTCTCGCCGATCCGCGCCATCTCGTCGGTGCGGGTGATTTCCGGCGGCCAGTACAAGCGCGCCTTCTCCACCACGGGTCCGGCAACGGGCTGGGTCGGGGAGACCGCGGCACGGCCGCAGACCGCCAGCCCGACGCTCTCCGAGATGAGCTTCCCGGCCATGGAGCTCTATGCCATGCCGGCCGCCACCCAGACCCTTCTCGACGATGCGGTGGTCGATATCGACCGCTGGATCGCCGAGGAAGTCGAGGCGGCCTTCGCCGAGCAGGAAAGCACCGCCTTCGTGAAGGGCGACGGCGTCAACAAGCCGAAAGGTTTTCTCTCCGCCGGCACGGTCGAGGAGGAGATCTGGGAATGGGGCAAGCTCGGAACGATCCGGACCGGCGCCGCGACCTTCCCGGCCGACAATCCGTCCGATGTGCTGGTGGACCTGATCTATGCGCTCAAGGCCGGCTACCGCCAGAATGCCTCCTTCGTCATGAACCGCAAGACGCAGAGTGCGATCCGTCGGTTCAAGGACGACAACGGTCAGTACCTTTGGACCCCGCCCGCGAGCCTCGGCCAGACGGCGACCCTGATGGGCTTCCCCGTCGTCGAAGCCGAGGACATGCCGGATATGGCCGCGAATGAATGCGCGGTCGCCTTCGGCGACTTCAAGCGCGGTTACCTCATCGTCGACCGGGCCGGCATGCGCGTGCTGCGCGATCCGTATTCCGCAAAGCCTTACGTGCTTTTCTACACCACCAAGCGCGTGGGTGGCTGCGTGCAGGATTATGCGGCGATCAAGCTGTTGAAGTTCTCGGCTTGAGAAACTTCGGAGACACCCCTGACGTCATCACCGGCCCTGTGCCGGTGATCCCGACGATCTGAGGCGCCGCGCTTTTCAGGATCGGGATGGCCGGCACACGGCCGGCCATGACGGGCGAAGGTGTCATCCCCGGCGAGCCGGAGGCGAGGGAAGGGGATCCACATTCCAGCCTGGCGCTATGGATTCCCTTCCCCTCCGATGGCTTCACCATCTCCGGCCGGGAATGACACGGAGGTCCGCTATGCGGTGCAGAGACAATCTCAATGGCCCGTCCACGCGCCGTTCCTGCCGTTGAGGCTGCGCATGCTCGACGAGATCCATCCGAGATGCTCGGCGATCGGAGTGACGGCCGTGAGGCCGCCGCAGGCGCTCGGCTGGCGGCTTCGCAAGGGGCCGCTCGACCAGCTCGTGATGCCGTAGAGCAGATAGCCTGTCTGGGTCGCGGCCAGGATCGGCCCGCCGGAATCGCCCCGGCAGGCGCCGGCTCCGGCCGTTTCCGCCAGCCGGCTGCGGTCGACGACGATCAGCACGCGGTTGGCGACCTCGATGGGGCCGAGCGACACCAGGTTGGTCTGGCGAAGCGTCCGGGCGGTGCGCCTGGCCCGCTCGGTCAACACGCCGAACCCTGCAATCGTCACGCCGTCGCCCACGTCGATCCGGCCCGCCTGGGTCGGGTCGAGGGCCAGGAACTCGGGGCCGAGCGGCCGATCGAGCTTGAGAATGGCCAGATCGATCCCCGGCTGGGTGCGCGGCGTCGTGCCGGGCACGAACGTGGGATGGACGGCGAGCGCGGCGACATTGAAGCGCTGTAGCCTGAAGGCCCGGTTGAGGGCGTTGACCCGGTAGGCGGCTCGATCCGTCATGCAATGGGCGGCGGTGAGCACGAGATCGGGAGCGACCACGACACCGGAGCAGAGTTCGCCGGTGGAGCTCTCGATGGACACCACCGATCGCCGCAGCCCGTTCGGATCGCGCGACGTGGCGCCTTGCAGGACGGCCCATGCGGGAGTGGCGACAAGGGTGACGACGGCAAGAGCAAGGGCTGGCAGAGCGCGCATGGGATGATGATGCCGTGTGGGGGAGGGATTTTTTAAGGCAAGGTCTTGGCCGTCAGGATAGTTCCGTTCCTTTATGAATTTCTAACGACAGAGGATAGGACGCAAAGGTGGATCCCACTTCTGGGGCTTCTCGATGCTGTTCCTGAGAGGCAGGTTCGAAATTGCCCTCAGACCTGAGCCCTCATCCTGAGGGCCGCCGAAGGCGGTGTCTCGAAGGACGAGGGCGCCTCCAGTGCATGTTGGATCCTCCTTCGAGACGGTGCTTTGCACCTCCTCAGGATGAGGACAGAGGTTTATGAGCCAGACTCTGATGAGCGCATCGACGATGCCTTAACAGCAGAGGAGAGGACCCGAAAGTGCATCCCACTGTTGAACCGGATGGTCTATTCGCTGCCGCTCCACAATGCTGCGCGATTCCAGCCTTTCAGGATCCTGTCGATCCACGCGCGCTGCGGTCCGACGAGGATGCCCTGCGTCAGCCCTCCGCAGCTTCGGCCTTTGACCGGCGATGACCAACTTGTGATGGCAGCGACCGTCGTTCCGGACGCCATCGGACCGCCGGAATCGCCCTGGCATGCGCTCGCCGTGCCTGACCCCTCGGCCCACAGCAGAATCCGGCTCGGGCCGTAGGGCTCGACCGCCGTCAGGGATGCGGTGCGGAATGTGCCGGAGGTTTTCGCGTCGCCCTCGCGGGACAAACCATAGCCCCCGACGACGACAGGATTGTTCTCCGGGACTTTTGCCGCTGTGAGCGTCGCCCGCTCGAAACGGGCGGGCAGGGCCTCGGGAATGCGCACGAGGGCGAGATCGATGGAGCGCTGCCGGGTCTCGATGGCCTTCGCGTTGTAGCCGGGATGCACCGCCTTCGCGGCGGGCGTGATCAGCACGGGCTCGCCGGTCTCGTCACGGAAATGCACCCGGTGCTCGGCAGCGCCCGTCACGCAGTGTGCGGCGGTGAGCACCACGTCCTTCGCCAGCACCACGGCGCTGCAGACACCGCCGTTCGAGCCCAAGACCATCACGCTTTGGCGGGCGAGGGGACCTTCATCCTCGGCGCCGCCGACGATGGCATTCGCCTGTGTCGCCACGAGCGACAGGGCAAGACAGAGCGTAACCAGACGTTGCATGACTCATAAGGATTCCTGTTACGATGATTCCCATATTCATCAGCGGCCCCGCCGTCGAGCCCATAACGCTTGAGGAGATGAAGGCCTATCTTCGGGTCGATGACGATGACGGTACGCAAGACGAGCTGATCACAGGGCTCGTCAAGGCGGCCCGCCTCATGGTCGAGGCGGCGTCACGGCGGATCCTGATCGAGCAGCACTGGCGCGTGGTGCTGGATCGCTTTCCCGCCGGCGGGACGATCCTGCTGCCCCTCTCGCCGCTGATCGCGGTCGACGGCATCAAGGTGACGGATGCATCGGGCACCGCGTCCGACGTTCCGGCGAGCGCCTTCGATACGGATACCTTGAGCGAGCCGCCGCGGATCGCCGTTGCCGATGCGCCTGAGCCAGGCAAGCCGAGGAACGGTATTTCCATCGAATTGCGGGCCGGCTATGGCGCCGCCCCGGAAGCGGTGCCGGCCACGTTGAAGCTCGCGATCCGCATTCTCGTCGCCCATTGGTTCGAGAACCGGGGCGACGTCGTGGGCGAGCAGATCCTGCCGCCCGAGGCGCTCGCCCTGGTGGCGCCGTTTCAAAGGGCGCGGATTTAGCGCCCCCTCATTGTCATTCCGGGAACAACATCCACCACGTCATGGCCGGGCTCGTCCCGGCCATCCCGGTCGGAAGAGCACTGTGTTTCGCCAAGTCGAGATTCCCGCCACGAGGCCCAACATGGCGTTGCGGTTCGTACGTTTTCCTATCTTCCCAAAGACCTTTCCATGAGAACCAAACCCATTCCCATCGGTGCGCGGGCGCGCCGGTTCGTGCTCGAAATGCCGCTCGAGCGGCCCGACGGTTTCGGCGGCGTCATTCGCACCTATACCTCCGGTCCCCAGCTCTGGGGCGCCATCGAAATGCTCTCGGGAGCCGAGCGCGTGCGCGGACCGCCCCGAGCAGAGCCTGACGCATCGCATCACCCTGCGCTATCGCGAAGGCGTGACCGGTGCCATGCGCCTGACCTCGGGCCTGCGCCGCTTCGCCATCCGCACGACTGCCGATCCGGACGGATCGAAGCGCGATCTCGTCTGCCTCGTCGAGGAGATGCGGGCATGACGAGCCCCGTTCTCGCCTTGCGCCGCGCGATCCTGGACGCGGCCGCGCTCGATGCGGACCTGTGTGCGCTCATGGGCGGCGCCTTGCGCCTCTACGACGAGCCGCCGCGGGGCTCCGAGCCGGTCTATGCGCTGTTCTCGGATGTCCGCGCGACGGATTGGTCCACCGATCACGACCGCGGCCACGAGCAGGATCTCGGGATCGTGGTGTGGTCCGAGCGCGGCGGCGCGCGAATGGCGCTTGCGGTCGCCGAGCGGTTCGACGCAATTCTCGACCAAGTGTCGCTGGCGCTCGATGGGCACCGCCTCATCAACCTGCGCGTCACGGAGCTCGTCTCCGAGCGCGACAAGGACACCCAACTCACCCGCGTCACCTTACGCCTGCGCGCGGTGACCGAGGTGGCAAGATGAACGGCGATTCTGCCCTTCCGTGTCATCCCCGCGAGCGAAGCGAGGGAAGGGGATCCATAGCATCGAGTGTGCAAGCGGATCCCCTTCCCGGCCTGCGGCCGCCGGGGATGACACAGGCCCGTCATTCACCTTCCGCCTCTAGCAATTCCCTCATTCGAACAAAGGACATCCCATGCCTGCTCAGAAGGGCAAGGACCTGCTCGTCAAGATCGGCGACGGCAGTAATGGCTTCGTCACCGTGGCGGGCTTGCGCACGCGCCAGATCGCCTTCAATGCAGAGACCGTGGACGTGACCCATGCGGAATCCGCCGGGCGCTGGCGCGAGCTCCTGGCGGGCGTCGGCGTGCGCCGCGCGTCGATCTCGGGTTCCGGCGTTTTCAAGGACGAAGCATCCGACGCGCGCATGCGCCAGGTCTTCTTCGACGGCGACATTCTCACCTACCAGATCGTCATTCCCGATTTCGGCCGCATCGAAGGTCCGTTTCAGATCACGAGCCTGGAATATCGCGGCGACCATGCAGGCGAAGTGACGTTCGAGATGGCGTTCGAATCGGCGGGTGCGCTGACGTTCGTGGCGTTGTGAGGACGCATCCGGCGGCTTGAAAGACACTGACTCTCCAGGTCATCACCGGGCTTGTCCCGGTGATCCCGATAAAGACGAGCGTCGCGTTTCACGACATCGGATGGCCGGCACAAGGCCGGCCATGACGTGGCGGATGTCATCCCCGGCGAGCGCAGCGAGGGAAGGGGATCCACGATCAAGCACTGCACTATGGATTCCCTTCCCCTTCGCCGCGCTTCTGCCGGGAATGACACAGAGCAAGGAAAGAAAAACGATGCCCAACAGAATACGGGGCGAGGTGGCGCTGCAGCTCGGCGACACGCGCTATACCCTCTGCCTCACTCTCGGTGCGCTCGCGGAGCTCGAGGACGCGTTCGGTGTCCAGGATCTCATGGCGCTTGGCCAACGCTTCGGCACGGGCCGCCTGTCGAGCCGCGACCTGCTCACGTTGCTCGCCATTGCACTGCGCGGCGGCGGTCATGCCATGAGCGACCGGGAGGTCGCCGGCCTGCCGCTCCATGACGGCCTCGCGCCCGTGGCCGCGGCCCTCGCCGATCTTCTCGTGACGACCTTCGGGGGAGGCGAGGCATCGCCAAACCCTCCGGATCCGCAGGATGCGAGCCTCACGCCTTCCCCTGGGACGATGCGCTGACGCTGGCCTTGAGCATCCTGCGGTGGAGCCCGGAGACCTTCTGGCGCGCGACGCCGCGCGAATTGGTGGCGGCGTGGGAGGGATTGTGTGGCGGACGAAGGTCAGAGCCGGCGCTGAACGGCGATCTCAGGCGTTTGATGGAGGCGTTTCCAGATCAGTAAGAGAGCTTTTATTCGACTGCCACCTGGATCTTACCTTTGTATTTCGCCCCTTTTAGATCCAGGCACTGAATGTAGAGCTCTTCTTGTATATAGCCGGCGATGTTGACATGCGCGGATGCTGACGCTTTGGCGGCTTCATAGCGGCATTCCTTTTGGACACGTTCCCAGCGATCTGGAGGCATATCGCCCGTGTCGAACTGCAGCCGAGTTTCAGACCTCGGAAAGCAGCCGCCAAGCATCAGTGACAGGATGCTGCACGTCAAACAGCGCCAGGAATAAGAGTTCATTGCATCGGTTCTCAAGAACAGGAAAACGTCAAGGAGACAGGCTTGAGCGATAAACCCACTCCAAGCTCCATTTCACCTGCCGATCCGATCCCTGCCGATCGGACGTGCCAGCTCAATACCCTCATCGGCCTCTCCGAAAAGTTCGGTGACTCACTGTCCAATGCTTTCGCCAAGAATATCGCGGAGGGCAAGAAATTTGATAACGTTATAAAGTCTGTCCGCCAATCCCTTGTGGAAACAGGATGACGGGAGCGCTCGGGGGCGCGCTGCCGCTCGACGGCGGCGGCCTGCTCGGCGGCCTCGTCAAGGGGCTGGGCTCGCTCTTCGGTGCCGGAGGCTCCGCCTTCGCGCAAGGCGGCGTGGTCTCGCGCGGCATGGTGATGCCGTTCGCGCAAGGAGGGGTGGTCGGCGCGCCGACTTATTTTCCGCTCGGGCGCGGGCTCGGCCTGATGGGCGAGCAGGGTTCCGAGGCGGTGATGCCGCTGGCGCGCGGGCCGGACGGGCGGCTCGGCGTGCGCTCAGGCGGAGGAGGGCGGCCGCTCTCCGTGACCGTGAAGGTCTCGACGCCCGATGCCGAAAGCTTCCGCCGTTCCGAGGCGCAGGTCTCCGCCGCGCTCGCCCGCGCCGTCTCGCGCGGTCAGCGCGGGATGTAGTCCGTCGATCAGCCGCCCGCGCCGTCGAGCATCGCCATGATCTCGTCCTTGATCTTCAGGCGGCGGCGTTTGAGCTCCTCCTCGACCTCCTCGGGCTTGGGTTCCACCCGCGTCTCGACCCGGTGGATGGTGCGGTTCAGCTCATCGTACTCGTCATAGAGCCGCGAGAAATGATTGTTGCTCGTCTTGAGCTGGTGAATCCGGTCGCGCTTGTCGGGGAAGTCGTCTGCGAGGTCGTTGGGAGCATTGCTCATCGCCTGCTGGCTCCTTGTTGAATGGCGTTTCCCGACGTCAACGCCACCCCGGCTTTTTTCGTTTCATCTTTCCAAAGGACCGACCATGGCGTCCGATTTCCACGAGGTCCGCTTTCCGCTCGATGTCGGCCTCGGCAGCCGGGGCGGGCCGGTGCGGCGGACCGATATCGTCACGCTCGCCTCCGGCCGCGAGCACCGCAACAGCCGCTGGGCCGGGTCCCGGCGCCGCTACGACGCGGGCTTGGGCGTCAGGACCGTCGATGCGTTGCAGATGGTGATCGCCTTCTTCGAGGAGCGGCGCGGCCGGCTCTACGGCTTCCGTTTCCGCGACCGGACCGACTGGCGCTCCGGCCCGCCCTCCAAGGAGCCGACGCCGCTGGACCAGCGCATCGGCACCGGCGACGGGCAAAGCTCGCGCTTCCCGCTGGTGAAGACCTACGGCTCATCCTTCGCGCCCTACAGCCGCCCCATCGCCAAGCCGGTGGGCGGAACGGTTCGGGTGGCGGTCGACGGGATCGAGCGGAGCGTCGGCTCCGGCTTCAATTGCGATCCCGCGACGGGCCTTGTGACCTTCACGGCCGCTCCGCCGGCCGGCGCCGTCATCACGGCGGGCTTCGCCTTCGACGTGCCGGTGCGCTTCGACACGGACGAACTCGACATCGACCTCTCCACCTTCGACGCCGGCGGCATCCCGCAGATTCCGCTGATCGAGATCGTTCCTTAGACATCCTGTCATCCTCAGGCCAAGCGCAGCGAGGGAAGGGGATCCACTCACACGCACTGGATTAGCGGATCCCCTTCCCCTCCGATGGCTTCGCCATCTCCGGCCGGGGATGACACCGTCGTGACACCCCGCCGTCACCGGCCTCGTGCCGGCCATGACGGGAGTGGAGTGAGATCTCGCCATTCATCGCAAGGACCATCATGCGCACCATTCCCCCAAACCTCGCCGCCCATCTGGCGGACGGGGCGACGAATCTTTGTCATTGCTGGAAGCTCGTCCGGCGCGACGGCACCGCCTTCGGCTTCACCGATCATGATCGCGATCTCTCCTTCGCCGGTATTCTCTACGCGGCCCGGACCGGGCTCGAGGCCGCGGAGGCGACGGCCGAACTCGGCTTCGCCATCGGCGGCGGCGAGGTATCCGGCGCGCTCATCTCCGCGGGTCCCACTGAGGACGATATCGCCTCGGGCCTCTATGACGATGCGAGCGTGGAAACCTGGCTCGTCAACTGGAGCGACGTGGAGGAGCGCCTGCTCCTCGATGTCGGCTCGATCGGCGAGATCCGTCGCGCGGATGGCGGCTTCGTCGCCGAGGTGCGGGGGCTCATGCATCGCTTCGACGAGGAGCGCGGACGCCTGTTTCGCGCCACCTGTTCGGCGGATCTCGGCGACGAGCGATGCGGCATCAATCTCGCTTCATCCACCTATGCCGATACCGGCACCGTCACGCGCACGGACGGTGCGTTGTCCATCGCGGCTTCCGGCATCGGCTTCTCGGACGGATGGTGCACGGCTGGCAACCTCACCTGGACGAGCGGCGACAACGCCGGCCTCTCGGTCGAGATCAAGGTGCATCGCGCGGTTCAAGGCACGGACGAGTTCGACCTGTGGCAGCGCGCGCCTCGGGTCATCAAGGCAGGCGACACGTTCCGCGTGACAGCCGGCTGCGACAGGACTCATGCGACCTGCCGGGCGAAGTTCAGGAACGCCGTGAACTTCCGCGGCTTCCCGCACATGCCCGGCAACGACTTCATCATCCGCATGCCCCAGCAGGGCGAGCCAGGACTCGATGGCGGGAGTTTTTTTCGGTGATGCGCCCCTTTTCCCTCGCCCTCGCGGAGAGGGGCAGGGGTGAGAGTGATGTGACTTGGTGAAGTCTTCCCGTCACGGCCGGGCCTGACCCGGCCATCCCGATCCGAAGAACGCTGAGTTTTCGTAACCGGATCACCGGCACGAGGCCGGTGATGACGTGAGGAAGGCTGGAGGACTTTTCGGTTGGAAGCGATTTTCGAACATGCCTGCATCTCATCTCATCCTTGCCGAGTCCCGTTCCTGGATCGGCACGCCCTACCGCCATCAGGCGTCGCTCAAGGGAATCGGCTGCGACTGCCTCGGGCTGCTGCGCGGCGTGTGGCGCGGCGTCATGGGCCGTGAGCCCGAATTGCCGCCGCCTTACTCGCCCGACTGGGCGGAGGCCGGAGCCGATACGCTGGTCGCCGCCGCGCGAAAGTATCTCGTCGAGATTGCATGCGATGAGTTCACGGCCGGCGACGTGCTGCTGTTCCGCTGGCGCGACGCCATGCCGGCGAAGCACTGCGCGGTTGCAACCTCGCCCGACACCATGATCCACGCCCATGACGGCGCATCGGTGGCCGAGGTCGCGTTCCATCCCTGGTGGCGTCGCCATCTCGCCTATGCGTTTCGCTTTCCGGACAAAAACTGATGGCCACAATCGTTCTTCAAACCGTCGGCGCTGCAGTCGGCGGCATGATCGGCGGACCTATCGGCGCCATGGCCGGGCGGGCGCTGGGAGGGCTCGCGGGGGCCGCCATCGACAACGCGCTTTTCGGCGGCGACACCACCAAACATGTCGAGGGTCCCCGTCTCAAGGATATCGACGGGCTCACCTCCACGGAAGGTGCGCCGATTCCGCGAGTTTACAGCCGCGCACGCATCGGCGGCCAGCTCATCTGGGCGACGCGGTTCGAGGAGGTGGCGAACACGAAGACCGACCGCGGAGCCCAAGGCGGCAAAGGCATGGGCGGGCCGAAGACCGTGACGACCACCTATTCCTATTTCGCCAATCTCGCGGTGGGGCTGTGCGAGGGACGCATCGCCTTCATCCGCCGCGTCTGGGCCGATGGGCGCGAGCTCGATCTCAGCACCATCACCATGCGCCTGCACCCGGGCAGCGAGACGCAAAGCGCCGATCCGCTGATCGTCGCGAAGGAGGGTGCCCAGAACGCGCCGGCCTATCGCGGGTTGGCCTATGTGGTGTTCGAGCGCCTGCCGCTGGCGGATTTCGGCAACCGCGTGCCGCAATTCTCCTTCGAGGTCATCCGCCCCGTCGACGGCCTCAACCGCATGGTCCGGGCGGTCTGCCTCATCCCTGGGGCGAGCGAGTTTGGCTACGACACGTTGCCCGTGATGCAGGTGCTCGATCTCGGCAAGACGCGGCCGGAGAACCGACATCAGTTGCATAGCGACACCGACGTGGCGGCGTCCCTCGATGCCATGCAGGCTCTTTGTCCGAACCTCAAGCGCGTGTCGCTGGTGGTGAGCTGGTTCGGCGACGATCTGCGCGCCGGATCCTGCCTCATCGAGCCGCGCGTGGACGTGAAGACCAAGACCACCGACGGGGACACCTGGTCCGTCGCGGGCCTGACGCGCGACGACGCGAAGGCGGTATCCCTCGTCGACGGATCTCCCGCCTATGGCGGAACGCCGTCCGACGAATCCGTGAAACGCCTGATCCGGAGCCTGAAGGCGCGCGGCCTGGAGGTGGTGCTCTATCCCTTCGTGATGATGGACGTGGCCTCAGGCAACACTCTGCAGGACCCTTATGGGGGCACGGGCCAGCCGCCCTATCCCTGGCGCGGGCGCATCACGTGCCATCCCGCGCCGGGGAGGAGCGGCTCGCCCGACGGAACGGGTGCGGCCGCCGCGCAGATCGAGCAATGGTTCACGCGCTCCGCGGGGTTCAACCGCATGGTCGTCCACTACGCCAATCTTGCGGAGCAGGCCGGCGGCGTTCACGGATTCATCCTGGGCAGCGAGCTCGTCGGCCTGACTCGCGTGCGCTCCGCATCGGGCGTGTATCCCGCGGTCGGCAAGCTGAAGGCGCTCGCCGGGCAGGTGAACGCCATCCTTCGCGCGTCCACGAAGATCGTCTATGCGGCGGACTGGACGGAATACGGCGCCCATGTTCTGGATGGCGGTGACGAGGTGCGCTTTCCCCTCGATCAGCTCTTCGCCAGCGATGACATCGATGCGGTCGGGATCGACTACTACCCGCCGATTTCGGATTGGCGCGATGGTCCCGATCATGCGGACCTGCCTGCGGCACGCAGCATCTACGACGTGGATTATCTGCGCACGCGGCTGGGGAGCGGCGAGGCGTTCGACTGGTACTACGCCAACGCATCCGAGCGCGCGGCGCAGACACGCCGGCCGATTACCGACGGCACCTACAACAAGCCGTGGATCTTCCGCGCGAAGGATCTCGTCTCCTGGTGGTCGAACCGGCATGTGGAGCGCGTGAATGGCGTCGAGATCGGATCGACGTCCTGGCAGGCGAAATCGAAGCCGATCTGGCTCACCGAAATCGGCGTGCCGGCCGTCGACAAGGGCCCGAACGGCCCGAACGTGTTTCCCGATCCCAAGTCGTCGGAATCCGCCTATCCGCCGTTCTCCCGCGGCGTGCGCGACGATCTCGCCCAGGCGCGGACGCTGGAGGCCATCCTCTCGCGCTTCGACCCGGCCCAGAGAGGCTTTTCATCGGAGTACAATCCTTCGTCACCGTCCTACGGCGGGCGCATGGTCGACCCGGACAACGTCTTCGTCTGGGCCTGGGATGCAAGGCCGTATCCCGCCTTTCCCGATTTCGACACCGTGTGGTCGGACGGTCCCAACTGGGAAACCGGCCATTGGATCACAGGCCGGATCGAGGGCGTGACGCTCGATCGCCTGCTGGCCCGCATCCTGCGCGATTTCGGCTTTGCCGATCCCGGTGCCATCCCGGTCGACGGTTTCATGGACGGCTACGTGATCGACCGGCCCATGTCGGCTCGAGGGGCGCTCGAGCCTCTGCTGCGTCTCTTCGGGATCGATGCCGTCGCGCGCGGCGGCGGCCTCGCATGGCAGGGGCGCGGCGGACGGGCCATCGTGCATCTGACAGCGGACGATCTCGTGCTCGGCGACAAGGAGCCCTCGCTCAAGCTCACCCGTGCGCAGGAAACCGAACTGCCGCAGCAGGTGGAGATCGGTTTCGTGGAAGGCGATACGGATTACCGCCGGGCCACGGTGGCATCGCGGCGACTGTCCGGCTCGAGCCGCCGGGAGGCGAGGGCGGACAGCGCCGTCGTCACTCGCCGCGCGGAGGCACAGCGTCTCGCCGATACCTGGCTGCAGGATTTGTGGGCGGGACGCGAAAGCGCCGAGTTCGAACTCTCGCCCCGGCGGATCGAGCTGGAGCCGGGCGACGTGATTGCGGTTCCCACCGATGCTGGCCCAAAGCTGCATCGCATCACGCGCATCGCCGATGGGCTGACGCGGAAGATCGGCACGCGGGCCGTGGAGCCGGCCGTCTTCGAGCGGCCGGGCTCGTCCGTGGCGAGACCGGTCAAACGTCCGCCGCCGGTGCCCGGCAAGCCGGTTGCGATCGTGCTCGACTTAGCCGTCGTTCTCGGCGATCCCGCGCCTCTGCAATACATTGCGGTCGCGGCGGATCCCTGGCCAGGCGCCATGACGATCTGGCGCTCGGGCAACGGCGCGAGCTTCACACCCACCCGCATTCTCGATCTGCCGGCCGTGATCGGACGAACGAAGACGGCGCTCTTGCCGGGTCCGCTCTGGCGCTGGGACCGGCGCGCCGTGCTCGATGTGGAGATTTCCTCGGGCGCATTGAGCGCCATCGGCGACGAGGCCTCTCTCGGCGGCCGGAACCTGTTCGCCCTGCAGGGCACGAACGGCCGATGGGAGATCTTCTCCGCCGCGCGAGCCGAGATGATCGGAGAGCGCACTTATCGTCTCTCGCGCTTCCTGCGCGGCCTTGCCGGGTCAGAGGACGAGGCCGGGCGCACGGTGCCGGCGGGATCTCTGCTCGTCAAACTCGACGAGGCCGTCGTGCCTCTCACGACGAGCCTGCAGGATCTTGGCCAGACGTGGCGCTACAGGATCGGCCCCACGGGCCGGGACCATGCGGATCCCGCGGTCGCGGAGATCGTCGCCACGGTCGGGCGGGACGCGCTCAGACCGCTCAGCCCGGTGCATCCTTTAGCCCGTCGCGAAGCGAGCGGCATTCGCCTCGACTGGCTGCGCCGCACGCGCCGCGACGGCGATGGCTGGGAGGCGATCGACGTGCCGCTGGCCGAGGATGCGGAACGCTACGAGGTCGACATCCTCAGGAACGGGGTGGTCGTGAGGACGCTCGCGAGCACGCAGCCTTCGGTTCTCTATGGCAACGCCGAGGAACTCGCCGATTTCGGCGGGCCTCAATCGGCGCTCGATCTTCGCATCGTGCAGATGAGCGCCGTGGCCGGGCGCGGTTTCGAGCGGCCCGCGACGGTCGCCGTACGTTGATCGCGTGTCTGGCTTTTGTGGTGACCCAGACGTGACCTGACGGTTGTCATTCCCGGCCGGAGCGCAGCGGAGGGGAAGGGAATCCATAAGGCCGCTGAGTCCCTGAGTGGATCCCCTTCCCTCGCTGCGCTCGCCGGGGATGACACCCACGCCGTCATAGCCGGCCTCGTGCCGATCATCGCGATGCGGAAAAGCGCGGCGCCTCTCTGTTCGGGATTACCGGCACGAGGCCGGTGATGACGTGAGGTGGATGACATTGGAATCCAATCCGAGTCTCCACCGTATTTTCGTTTTCTTGTCAAAGCAGATCACTCGATGACATCAACACCCCACCTTTCCCTGCCGCTCCTCGCCGCAGCGCAGGCGCAAAAGCACGTCACCCACAACGAGGCTCTCGCATCGCTCGATGCCCTCGTGCAGCTTGCCGTCAAGGAGCGCAACCGCACCGAGCCGCCCGCCTCGCCTGCGGAAGGCGACCGCTTCCTCGTCGGCGCCGGTGCGACGGGCGCTTTCGCCAACCAGGAGGGCAACATTGCGTTGTTCGATCTCGGCGCATGGCGTTTCTTCACGCCGCGTCCCGGATGGCTTGCCTATGTGGAGGCCGAGGACCTGCTCGTCCTCTTCGACGGCAGCGAATGGAAGACGACCGGCTCGGTTCCGGAAGAACTCAACAATCTGGATCGGCTCGGGCTCGGCACCACGGCCGACGATCTGAACCGCTTGTCGGCGAAGCTCAATGCGGCTTTGTTTGCGGCACTGGGAGCCGAAGAGGGCGGAACGGGCGATCTGCGCTTCGTGCTCAACAAGAGCACGGAATCCGGCGTTCTGTCTCAACTCTACCAGCGTGGTTTCAGCGGGCGCGCGGAAACGGGCCTGATCGGCAGCGACGATTTCGGCATCCGGGTCTCGTGCGACGGGAGCCAGTGGCGCGATGCGCTGCTGGTGGATCGCCGGACTGGCGTTGCATCCTTCCCCTGTGGTCTCGGCAATGTGCCAGGGCCGAACCTTCTGATCAATTCGGCATTTCTCGTGAACCAGCGCAAGTTCGCCGGGGGTGCGCTGGGAGCGGGCATCTACGGGTTCGATCACTGGAAAGGCGGGTCGGGCGGTTGCACGCTCGGCCTTGCAGCGGACGGCAGGATCACGGTGTCCGGAGCTCTCGAACAGGTGGTCGACGTGGCCCAGGCCGCCGCCGAGATCGGCGCAGCCAGTTTCGCAGGCGCGACCTTGACCCTCTCGGTCGAAGATCCTTCAGAGCCCCTGCCTGTCATCATCGGTTCGAAAGCCGCCACGATCCCGGCCGGTTCCGGTCGCCGCTCGGCCAGCGTGACGCTCGATGGATCCGAAACGGGCAACATCGCGGTGCGGCTCCAGCCGTCCGGCACGTGCTCCTTCAAGCGCGTGAAATTGGAAGTCGGAGCGCATGCAACCCCCTGGACGGGCGTACCGCTCGACATCGAAGAGCTCCGCTGCCGGCGCTATTACCAGCGCCTTGCCGTCAGCGGCGGATCCCCTGCGATCGCGGGGGCGCTCGGGCAGCGCTTTGCCAGCAACAACATCGATTTCCCGTTGACCCTGCCGGTGCCGATGAGAGCCGATCCGACGTTGTCGACCAGCGGGTTTTCGTGGTGGAACGGAGCTCCAAACGGCAATCAGATCGGCTTCTATAACAACAGCGGAGCGTCCTGGGTGTCGCTTGCAGGAGCCCTGACGGTGACAACGTCGACGGCGGCCGGCTCATCCGGCATCGTTCTCCGGCTTCAGGCCGGCGCCACCTTCAGCGGCGCGTCCGGAGCCGTCGCCATGCTCTATCTGGGCAACCTGGCCTTCATCGCCCTGCAGGCGGAACTGTGAGGAAACGCGCATGACTGCTTCTCCATCGCGCTTCGAAGAAGACGTCCAACATGTGCTGAGGCATGAGGGCGGCTTCGTTCAGCACCCCCGCGATCCGGGTGGGGCGACCAAGTTCGGCATCACCCGCGAGACGCTCGCCCGGGCGAAAAAGCGCCCGGCCTCCATCAACGACGTCCGCCGCCTGAGCCGGAAGGAAGCGATCGCCATCTATCGGCAGCTCTATTGGGATGCGGTGCGCGCCGATGAGCTTCCGCCGGGGCTCGATCTCGCCACGTTCGACCTCGCGGTCAATTCGGGGCCCACGCGGGCCGGGAAGATGCTGCAGGCCGCTCTCGGGGTCGAGGCGGACGGGGTCGTCGGACCCGTCACCCTCGGCGCGGCCCGCAGGGCCGACGTCCCGGAAACCATCCGCCGCCTCACGAAAGCGCGCCTCGGTTTTCTCGGCCGCCTCGCCACCTGGCCGGTCTTCGGCCTCGGCTGGCGCAGGCGCGTCCTTGCCGTCGAGCAGGAGGCTCTCCGGCTCGCATTACCTCCATCCTCATCCTCAAGGACCGTTTGACATGTTCGATACCAAGACCATTCTCGCCAGCCGCACCGTCTGGGCCAACCTGATCGGGCTGGTGGCCCTCGTTCTCGGCCTGTTCGGCTTCGACGGCTCGGCCCTCGCCACGGGGGCTTTCGAAGAGGCGCTCGTTCAGCTCGTTGCCGCGGCAAGCTTCATCGCCTCGACGATCTTCCGGATCGCGGCCACGAAACAGATTCTGAATTAGAAGCATTCCCAGAGGGATGGGGCCGGTCTCGCCGCATGGGACCGGCCTCGAGAGCATTCAGAATTTGTTCACTGCGGCAAAGGCATGGTCCTTTCATGCGTCTGGTTTGGCTGGTCATAGCGGTGTGGGGCATGATGGGGGCGGCGTTCGCGCAAAGCGCGGCGGCCGCCCTGAAGAATTGCCTGCCGCCGCGCGAGATGCAGGAGGCCGTGGCCGCAAAAGGCGTTGTCGCGCCGGCGTCTGCCGTGATGACGGCGCGACGCCAGGTACCGGGGGCGGACGTGGTCCGGG
The DNA here is from genome assembly GCF_009296175.1 of Microvirga tunisiensis. GTDB lineage: Bacteria > Pseudomonadota > Alphaproteobacteria > Rhizobiales > Beijerinckiaceae > Microvirga > Microvirga tunisiensis. The sequence continues at coordinate 26,381 of NZ_VOSK01000044.1, forward strand.
CCAGCCTCTGCCGCAACAGCGATGATCTTGTCTATGTGATCATGGTCTTGCAAAAGGATGGTCGCATCGTGCAGGTGATGATCGACGGCTCCTCCGGGCGTGTGAAATCGGTCCATTAGAGAAAGCTCGAACTGTGCGCCTACTCGTTGTCGAGGACGACAGAACCCTCAATAAGCAGATCGTGACTGCCCTTGAACAGGCAGGCTACGCGGTGGATACCGCCATGGATGGCGAGGAAGGGCAGTTCCTCGGAGAGACCGAGCCCTACGACGCCATCATCCTCGACCTCGGCCTGCCGAAGGTGGACGGCGTTTCCGTCCTGACCGCGTGGCGCCGCGACGGACGCAAGACGCCCGTGATCATCCTCACCGCCCGCGACCGCTGGAGCGACAAGGTCCAGGGGTTCGACGCGGGCGCCGACGATTACGTTACGAAGCCCTTCCACATGGAAGAACTTCTCGCCCGCGTCCGCGCGCTGCTGCGCCGCTCGGCCGGTCATGCCACGAGCGAGATCGCCTGCGGCCCCGTGAAGCTCGACACCCGCTCCGGCCGCGTGGCCGTGGACGGAAACCCGGTGAAGCTCACCTCCCATGAGTACCGGCTCCTGTCCTATCTCATGCATCATACCGGCCGCATCGTCTCGCGGGGCGAGCTGACCGAGCATCTCTACGATCAGGATTTCGACCGGGATTCGAACACCATCGAGGTCTTCATCGGCAGGCTCCGCAAGAAGCTCGGCGTCGATATCATCCAGACGGTTCGAGGCCTGGGCTACCTCCTCGACGCGAGCCAGACCAAGACGTGACCGGCCTGTCACCGCTCGTGCGCCGCTTTGCCAGCCGGCCCATCGCGGTCCGTCTCGCGGTCTCTTCGGTCTTCTGGAGCTTCGTGATCCTGCTCATCGCAGGGCTCATCCTCTCGACGCTCTACCGCGACAACACGGAGCGCGCTTTCGACCAGCGCCTCCTCGTCTACGCCAACACGCTCGCGTCCAACCTCGTTGGGCCGGGCGATCCGGACCGGGATCTCGGCCCCATCGGCGATCCGCGCTTCGAGCTGCCTCTGTCCGGCTGGTACTGGCAGGTGGCGCGGCCCAATGCGGTGCTCGGCGAGATCCGCTCCTCGAAAGCGCTGTTCGGAGGCCAACTGCCGAACCTCGCCTCCGGGGACAACCGCTTCGGGCAGATCCGCCGCGGCTACGGCCGAGCACCTGACGAGCGCTCCTTGCGCCTCATCGAGCGCGACATCGATCTCGGCGAGGACGGACGTTACATCATCCGCGTCGCGGGTCCTGCCGATGAGATCGATGCGGCCGTGCGGGATTTCATCTTCGCGCTCACCGTCACCTTCGCGCTTCTCGGTATCGGCTTGGGCTTCACCACGCTCCTGCAGATCCGCTTCGGCCTGCGGCCGCTCGCCAATCTCCGCAGTGCACTCGGGGCGATCCGGCGGGGCGAGGCGGAGCGGATCGTAGGCGAATATCCCCGGGACATCTCCCCGCTTGCCGGCGAACTGAACCTCCTCCTCGACACCAACCGCGAGATCCTGGAGCGCGCCCGTACGCAGGTCGGCAATCTCGCCCATGCGCTCAAGACGCCGCTCAGCATCATCATGAACGAGGCCGAGAACGCGCCTGAGGATGTCGCCGCCAGGGTCCGCGAGCAGGCGACGACCATGCGCGATCAGGTCAATTACTATCTCGACCGGGCCCGCGCGGCCGCGCTTGCGGGGACGCTTGGGACGCTGACGGAAGCCGAGCCCGTCATCGCGGGCCTCGCCCGCACCTTCGCCAAGATCTATCGCGACAAGGATCTGGAGGTGGCATTGGCCATCCCGCCGGATCTGCGCTTCCGCGGCGAGAAGCAGGACCTGGAAGAGATGGCCGGCAATCTCATCGACAACGCGTCCAAATGGGCCGCGAATAAGGTGGAGGTGTCGGTCGAGATCGTGCGCGAGGACAACCGGCCCCGTTTCCGCCTGCTCATCGACGACGATGGGCCGGGCCTGCCGGAGACGGCGCGAGAGGAGGTGCTCAAGCGCGGCCGCCGCCTCGATGAAACCAAGCCCGGCTCGGGCCTGGGGCTTTCCATCGTCAGCGATCTGGCAGCCCTTTATCGCGGCTCCCTAAGGCTCGACGCTTCTCCCAAGGGCGGCCTCAGAGCCATCCTGGAACTCCCCGGGGATAGGAGTTCGACCTAGGGAGATTTACGCGTGACACCGTGCCACCGTCGTGCTTGAGGGTGAGACGCGATATTTAGGATTTTATGGTGATCTGGATAATCCTCCTGGCAATGACGGCGGCAGCCGTGATGGCGGTGCTTTGGCCGTTGTCGCGTCATTATGCCGTGACACGGCAGGCGGATCCGGACACGCAGTTCTATCGTGAGCAGATTGCCGAGATCGAGCGCGACTTGGCGCGCGGCGCGCTTCTGCCCAGCGAGGCCGAGGCCGCCAAGGCCGAGGCCGGGCGACGCCTCCTGCGGGCGACGGGCCTGCGCGGCGAGACCTTCGCGGCCGTGGGAGAGCCGGCTCTGCGCCGCCGCCGCGCCGCCTCGACCCTGGCCCTGTCGGTCATCCCGATCCTGGCGCTTGCGACCTATGAGATCTACGGCTCGCCGCAGGTGCTGACTCAGCCGCCCGCAGCGCAGCTGCCGCAGCAGGCCGGCAATATCGACCTCATGACGGCGGTGGCCGAGATCGAGAGCCACCTGGCGAAGAACCCGCAGGACGGCCGCGGCTGGGACGTGATCGCTCCGGTCTATATGCGCATGGGACGGATCGACGATGCCGTGAAAGCGTATGAGGCGGCAGTCCGTTATCTGGCTCCGGATGCCGACCGGTTCGCCAATTACGGCGAAGCCCTGGTGATGGCCAAGGATGGGCTCGTCTCGGGCGAAGCGCAGGGTGCCTTCGAGCAGGCGGTCAAGCTCGATGCGGCATCGCCGAAAGCCCGCTTCTATCTCGCCCGCGCGGCTGTCCAGGATGGGCAGGTCGAGAAGGCGAAGGCCGCTTATGCGGAGCTGCTCTCCACATCGCCTGCGGACGCTCCCTGGATCGGGGCGGTGAAGCAGGAACTCGCCTCCCTCGGCGCCCCTCAGGCGACGACAGGCTCGGCGGGCGAACCCCAGATCGGACCTGAGGCGATTGCCGGCATGGTGGCGGGCCTCGCCAGCCGCCTGGAGGCTGAAGGAGGCACGGCGGATGAATGGGCGCGACTGATGCGCTCCTATGCGGTTTTGGGCCAGCGTGATAAAGCGATAGTCGCAGCCCAGCGCGCCCGGGAGGCGCTGGCGCAGAACGACGCCGCCTTGAGGACCATCGACACGATGGCGCAGGAACTGAAACTGACCGACGCCCAGCCATGACGAGAAAACAACGCCGCTTGACCCTGATCGGTGTCGCAGGATGCGTCCTCGCGATTGCGCTCGGTCTCGTGCTCTACGCCATGAACGACACGATCGTGTTCTTCAATTCGCCGGCCGACATTCAGGCGAAGAACGTGCAGCCCGGCACGCGCATCCGCCTCGGCGGTCTCGTCAAGGAAGGATCGGTTCAGCGGGGCTCCGATCAGCAGATCACCTTCGAGGTTATGGACGCGCAGGCCGCGATTCAGGTGAGCTACAAGGGCCTGCTGCCCGACCTGTTCCGCGAAGGGCAGGGGGTCGTGACCGAAGGCGTGCTCGTCAGTCCGAGCGTGTTCCGGGCCGATTCCGTTCTGGCGAAGCATGACGAGAACTACATGCCCCGCGAGGTGGCGGATACCTTGAAGAAGCAGGGGCACTGGATGGGCGAGGCCAACGCTTCGCCCAAGACGCAGTAGCAAGGGAGATCCCTCGTGTTGGTCGAGGCTGGACATTTCGCACTCGCGCTGGCGCTTGGGTTGTCCCTGATCCAGTTCGTCGTGCCGCTCTGGGGCGCGCGCGCCAATGATCCCGTGCTGATGGCCGTTGCGCCGGCGAGCGCGCTTGCCGTGCTCGCCTGCATCGCGTTCTCGTTCATCGCGCTGACCTTCGCTTACCTGAATTCCGATTTCTCGGTGCTCAACGTCGTCCAGAACTCCCATTCGGCGAAGCCGCTGATCTACAAGATCTCCGGCGTGTGGGGAAACCACGAAGGCTCCATGCTGCTCTGGGTGCTGATCCTCGCCCTCTTCGGGGGCGTGGTGGCGCTTGCGAGAAACAGCATCCCGATGCGGCTGCAGGCGAACACGCTCGCGGTTCAGGCCTCGATCACCATTGCCTTCCTGCTCTTCATCCTGACGACATCGAACCCTTTCACGCGCGTCATCCCGGCGCCGCTCGAGGGACAGGATCTCAACCCCTTGCTGCAGGATCCCGGCCTCGCGATCCATCCGCCGCTGCTCTACATCGGCTATGTGGGCTTCTCGATCTCCTTCGCTTTCGCCTGCGCGGCCCTGCTCGATGGGCGCATCGATGCGGTCTGGGCCCGGATCGTGCGTCCCTGGACCCTCGGCGCCTGGGCTTTCCTGACCCTTGGGATCGCCATGGGCTCCTACTGGGCCTATTACGAGCTCGGCTGGGGCGGCTGGTGGTTCTGGGATCCGGTGGAAAACGCCTCGCTCATGCCGTGGCTCGCGGGCACCGCGCTCGTGCATTCCACCGTGGTGATGGAAAAGCGCGATGCGCTGAAGGTCTGGACGATCCTTCTCGCCATCCTGACCTTCTCCCTGTCGCTGCTGGGCACCTTCCTCGTCCGCTCCGGCGTGCTGACCTCGGTCCATTCCTTTGCGGTCGATCCTGAGCGCGGCACCTTCATTCTCGGCATCCTGATCCTGTTCATCGGCGGATCGCTGGCGCTTTTTGCCTGGCGCGCGCCCATGCTCAAGCAGGGTGGCCTGTTCGCGCCCATTTCCCGCGAGGGAGCGCTCGTTCTCAACAATCTCTTTCTCGCCACCGCGTGTGCCACCGTGTTCATCGGGACGCTCTATCCGCTGGCGCTCGAGGTGCTGACCGGCGAAAAGATCTCCGTCGGCGCGCCGTTCTTCAACTTCACATTCCTGCCGCTGATCGTTCCGCTGCTGCTGCTTCTGCCGCTCGGTCAGACGCTCGCCTGGAAGCGCGGCAACTTCCTCGGCACGGCCCAGCGCCTTTATGCCGTGTTCGGCATTTCGCTACTGGCGACCATCGCCATGTTCGCCCTCCAGCACGGCGGGCCGGCGGCTGCGCCGCTCGGCGTCGGCCTCGGCGTCTATCTGGTTCTCGGCTCGACCAACGAGATCGTCAGCCGTTCCTGGTCCAGGGGCGCTCCACTCTCCGTTGCCTGGCGCAAGGCGAGGGGCCTGCCGCGCTCGGCCTGGGGCACGTCCATCGCCCATGCGGGCGTAGGCCTCACGGTCATCGGCATTGCGGCCACCGCCTGGGGCGTCGAGTCCATCGGCAGCCTGAAGCTGGGCGAGCGTCTCAAGGCGGGCGACTACGAAGTGCGGCTCGAACAGGTCACCCCGCGCGTCGAGGCCAATTACCGGGAGGATGTCGCCGTCCTGACGGTCATCAGCGCCGGCCGCGAGCTCGGTACCATCGAGACCATGAAGCGGCTCTACGTGGCGCGTGGCATGCCGACGACGGAAGCGGGAATCCTGACCACGGGCCTCGGCCAGATCTACGCCAGCATCGGCGAGGTGCAGGCGGACGGATCCATCGGCATGAGACTCTATCACAAGCCGCTGGTTCTGCTGATCTGGATCGGCTCCCTCGTGATGGCGGCAGGCGGTGCCCTGTCCCTGACGGATCGGCGCCTGCGCATCGGCGCTCCGGCACGCGCGAGAGTCGCGCCACCGGCTGCCGTTCCGGCGGAGTAGACCATGCGCTTCGTCCTGGCCCTCACGGCGGCGCTTCTGTTCGGCGGCCCGGTCTTTGCCGTGCAGCCGGACGAGGTGCTCAAGGATCCGACTTTGGAGAAGCGCGCCCGCGAGATTTCGGCGGGGTTGCGCTGCCTCGTCTGCCAGAACCAGTCCATCGACGATTCCGATGCGCAGCTTGCCAAGGATCTGCGTCTCCTGGTGCGCGAGCGCCTAGTAGTGGGCGACACGGACACGCAGGTGCGCGACTTCCTCGTGCAGCGCTACGGCGAATTCGTCCTGCTCAAGCCCACCTTCGGAAGGCATACGCTGCTGCTCTGGCTGACGCCCGCTCTCGTTCTTGCCCTCGGCGGCATCGGCGCCTACGCAGCCATGCGACGCCGCCCGCGTCCCGCTTCTGCACTCGATGCCGAGGAGCAGAGGGCGCTCGAGGATCTGCTCAAGCGCGATCAGGGCGCTTGAACTCCAAGAACCGTTCCGGCCTGTCGACGATCGTGCGACAGAGGAATAAACAGCATTTCGTAGGCTGCAATTCCTTAACCTGAGCAGGCGCCAATTCTTTCTGGGGATCATGCCATTTTGTCGCGGTGCCAAGGAGAAATCCGGCTGATATCGGGCTCTCACGTCTCCCGATATCCCCCGCGAAAGGTACGGTCGTGAAGCTTGCGGCCCCTGGATTGTGTCTGATCCTTCTTGCACTCCCTTCTGCGGTTCGATCGAGTGAAGATCTCGTTGCCAAACGCGAGGCCTGCCGTGTGGAGGCGAGGAGCCGCATCGCACCCAGGAAAAAGATCGAGGTCGACGATTATCGGCGCATTGTGGAGCGTCGCGCGGCCCACATAGCTCAGTGCATCAATCGAACCGTCGTCGCCCGCAGCAACGCTCCGCTCCCGCCGCAAAGAGTGCTCGACGATGCGGTGGACAACGACACGCAGCGTGTCGTCACATCGAGCCGAAACGAGCCCCGTCGCATGGCAGGGCGTGCGGACCGTCGTAAGGAGAAGATGGCTTCGATCAGGACGACCAAGACGACGAAGCTCAGGGGCAAGAAGGTCAGACTTTCGTCCCGCCGGGGCAAGTGAAGGCCTCCCGGCCGGGCCCTTTTGAAACCTTACCAACAATTCATCTCGGGGTGAGGGTACCGTAAGGCTTGAACCCTCATCTTGCTCTCATGACGAACCCAAGAGGGTTCATCCAGGAGAGACAAGACATGTTGGACAAGGTTTCCACTCCCGCCCGCAAGCGCACCGCAAAGTGGCTCGGCGCAGCGGCCGTGGCCGCGATCATCGCGGGCGGCGCCGTCGAGAGCGGTCTGGTTGCTCCCAGCCCCGCCCATGCCGAACTGCGCTCCATGGCGCAGCCGGTGCAGGGCGTGCCGTCCTTCGCCGACGTGATCGACCAGGTGAAGCCCGCCGTCGTGGCCGTGAAGGTCAAGGTGCAGAACGTCGCCGATCGGAACGACGATGACGAGGACGGTCAGCAGTTCTCGATGCCGGACCTGCCCCCCGGCCACCCGATGGAGCGCTTCTTCCGCCAGTTCCGCGACCAGATGCCCGGCCGTGGCGACCGCAATCCGCGCCAGGAGCGCCCCCGCCAGTTCGGCCAGGCTCTCGGCTCCGGCTTCTTCATCTCGGCTGACGGCATTGTCGTGACCAACAACCACGTGGTCGAGAACGGCTCCGAGGTGCAGGTCACCATGGACGACGGCAAGACCCTCGACGCCAAGGTCATCGGCACCGACCCGAAGACGGACCTTGCCCTGCTGAAGGTCGAAGGCAACGACTTCCCCTATGTTCGCCTCGCCAGCCAGAAGGCCCGGATCGGCGACTGGGTGATGGCGATCGGCAACCCGTTCGGCCTCGGCGGCACGGTGACGGCTGGCATCGTGTCGGCCCAGCACCGGGATATCGGCAGCGGTCCGTACGACGACTTCATCCAGATCGACGCCTCGGTGAACAAGGGCAACTCGGGTGGTCCGACCTTCAACCTGTCGGGCGAGGTCGTGGGCGTGAACACGGCGATCTTCTCGCCGTCGGGCGGCAATGTGGGTATTGCGTTTGCCATCCCGGCGAGCACCGTCGAGAACGTGGTGGCCTCTCTGAAGGACAAAGGCTCCGTGACCCGCGGCTTCATCGGCGTGCAGATGCAGCCGGTGACCAAGGAGATCGCCGAGGCCATCGGCCTCAAGGAGCCCAAGGGCGCCCTCGTGGCCGAAGCCATGAAGGACGGTCCTGCCGCCAAGGCCGGCGTCCGGACCGGCGATACGATCATCGCCGTCGACGGGCAGACGATCAACGAGGCCAAGGATCTGTCCCGCAAGGTGGCCAATGTCGCCCCGGGCAAGTCCCTGTCTCTCACCCTCTGGCGTGAGGGCAAGGAGCGGACCGTGACCCTCGAGGTCGCGAGCCAGCCGAAGGGCGTCTGATCCACACAAGGTAGTAGGGCACCAGGGTTTTGAGTTGATTGCCCCTGACACCTGGTGTCTTCTGCCCACGGCAGGCCGGCCTCTCCCCCTCCAAGGCCGGCCTGCCGTCGGGCATTTCATCGCGTCACAAGTGGGCTCATGCGGATTCTCATCATCGAGGACGACAAAGAGGCGGCCTCCTACCTCGTCAAGGCGTTTCGCGAAGCGGGCCATGTGGCGGACCACGCCGCCGACGGCCTCGACGGCTATGCCATGGCGGAGGAGGGGGATTACGACGTGCTCGTGGTCGACCGCATGCTGCCCAAGCTCGACGGCCTTTCCCTGATCCGCTCCTTACGCGAGCAGCGGGTCGAGACGCCGGTCCTCATTCTCTCCGCCCTCGGACAGGTCGATGATCGCGTGAAGGGCCTGCGCGCGGGCGGCGACGATTACCTTCCCAAGCCTTATGCCTTCTCCGAGCTACTGGCCCGCGTCGAGGTTCTTTCGCGCCGCCGGGCATCGGCTCCCAATTCGGAGCCGACGCTCTATCGCATCGCCGATCTCGAGCTCGACCGCCTGTCGCATCGCGTGACGCGCTCCGGTCAGGAGATCGTGCTGCAGCCACGCGAGTTCCGGCTGCTCGAATACCTGATGAAGAACGCCAATCAGGTGGTCACCCGCACCATGCTGCTGGAGCATGTGTGGGATTACCACTTCGACCCTCAGACCAACGTGATCGACGTTCACGTCTCGCGGCTGCGCGCCAAGATCGACAAGGGCTTCGACAAGCCGCTGATCCACACCATCCGCGGTGCGGGCTACATGGTGCGCGTCGGCGCTGCGGACGACGAGGAATGAGCGCGAAGCGATGAACGCATTCATGAGCGCCCTCGGCAAGCTCGTCCGGACGACCGCCTTCAAGCTGTCCTTCGCCTACCTGCTCATCTTCACGATCTTCGCCTTCGTAGGCCTGGGCTATGTCGCCTGGAACGCCCAGCGGCTTCTCACCGATCAGTTCGTGTCCACCATCGAGAGCGAGATCAACAACCTGTCGGAGCAGTACAGGTTCGGCGGATTGCGCCGTCTGGTGAACATCGTCGAGCGGCGCTCGCGGGCGCCGGGCGCCATGCTCTACCTCGTCACGACCGAGGCAGGAGAGCGCGTCGCCGGCAATGTGGGTGCCCTGCCGCCCGGCGTGATCGGCCGCACGGGACAGTTCGAGACGCTTTACAACCGCACCGATGAAACGGAGGCGCGGCCCGACATGGCCATCGTGCGCGTCTATCTTCTGCCGGGCGGGTTCAGGCTTCTCGTCGGCCGTGACATCGAGGAGCGCCGGCGCCTTCAGGAGGTCATCTATCGCGCCTTCGGCTATTCGCTGCTCTTCATCGTCGTGCTCGGCTGCGTCGGCGGCTGGTTCATCACCAGACGCGTCCTGAAGCGCGTCGACGACATGACCGAGATCACGCGCCATATCATGACGGGCGATCTGGGAGGACGGCTGAAGATCGCCGGAACCGGCGACGAGCTCGACCGGCTCGCCCAGAACCTCAACGACATGCTCGACCGCATCGGTGAACTGATGCGCGGCATGCAGGAGGTCTCGGACAACATCGCCCACGATCTGAAGACGCCGCTGACGCGCCTGCGCAACAAGGCCGACGAAGCCCTGCGCACCGCGAGCACGCCCGATGAGCTGAAATCGGCTCTCGAAGCCACCATCGAGGAAAGCGACAACCTCATTCGCATCTTCAACGCGCTGCTCATGATCGCGCGCTTGGAGGCCGGCAATGCGCGCGAGGGGCTGGCGGATTTCGATGCCGCCGAGGCGGTGCGGGACGTGGCGGAACTCTACGAGGCGCTTGCCGAAGAGGCGGGCGTGTCGCTGGAGGTTTCCGTGGAGGACGACCTGCCGATCCATGGCAGCCGCGAGCTGTTGGGGCAGGCCATGGCGAACCTCCTCGACAACGCCTTGAAGTACGGATCTGCAACCGGACGAACGCCGCAGACGATCGGCGTGTCTGCCCATCGGAGCGACGGCGAGGTGCGGATTGTGGTGGCCGATCGCGGCCCTGGCATTCCGGAAGCCGAGCGCGGACGCGTGCTGGAGCGTTTCGTTCGCCTCGAGACGGCCCGTTCGCGACCCGGATTCGGCCTCGGTCTCAGCCTGGCCGTCGCCGTTGCCCGGCTCCATGGCGGAACCCTGCTGCTGGAGGACAACGGGCCCGGGCTGCGGGTGGTCCTGGCATTGCCCCTGAAGGCCGTCGAACTGCCGCAGCCTCCCCTGCAATCTGCGGCCTGAATCCGAAATACGATGATGTAATACCAAGTCTTGGTGATCAGAACCCGTGTGCCCAGTCGCGCAGGCCGATCGACATGATGGTCCACGGCTGCTCGGTGAGCTTGTTCCACGCCGCGCAGCAGTGATCGAGAATGTCCGTGTAGG
>NZ_VOSK01000449.1 GCF_009296175.1 Microvirga tunisiensis
GATCAGCTCATTGCGTGTTGTCATGCTCACCTGCCTCATCATCGCCCCCGCAGCTCGCCAGAGCTCGGGAGCAAATCAGATGAGGCAACGATCCAAAATCAGGGAGCAATTCAGGCGATGCAATGCGTGCCGTCGTCGACCCTGACCTCGACACCGGCACCGGATGGGCGGACATCCAGGTCGAGGGTGTTCTCCGCCCCCATGAAGCTGGCCACGAAGGGTGAATTCGGATGGTCGTAAACCTCCTTCGGGGACCCGACCTGCGCGATCCGTCCGGCATCCATCACGACGATCCGGTCGGCCATGGTCATGGCCTCTTCGCGATCGTGCGTGACGTGGATCGCCGTGAAGCCGAGGCGGTTCTGAAGCGACTTGATTTCCGATCGAAGCTGGATGCGCACCTTGGCGTCCAGATTGGACAGCGGCTCGTCGAGAAGGAGGATTGCCGGCTCGATGGCCAATGCCCGCCCCAAGGCCACGCGCTGGCGCTGACCTCCCGACAGATTCGTCACCTTCCGATCCTCAAGACCGGACATGTTCAGCATCTTCAGCACGCTGGCGACGCGGGCGCGGATCTCCTCTCTCGGGATGCCGCGCAAGCGAAGGCCATAGCCGACGTTGCCGAGGACGGTCATATGCGGCCAGAGAGCATAGGACTGGAACATCATGGCCATGCCGCGTTTTTCCGGCGGCGTGTTCACCACATCCCGGCCAAACAGGCGGATCGCTCCGCCAGCAGCCTTCTGAAATCCGGCAATGGTCCGCAACAATGTGGTCTTCCCGCAGCCGGACGAGCCCAGAATGGCTATGAACTCGCCGGGCGCGACTGAAAGGCTGACCCCATGGAGCACCCGCTGACTGCCATAGCTGACCTGAAGGTGATCGACATCGATCGCGGCCAAGACAGAACTGTCCACGTCTAAGTATCCTCCCGAACGCGCTTTTCCGCGTCTCTTATCGAAGGAGAAGATCACATTTGAATGTCAGTGGGAAGTGTACCCTATCGTCACTCACGTCCCTCCGAATCTCCTGCCCACATTCATGCTGGGTCAGGATCGCACCGGGTCAACGATGGCCCATCAAATGAAAACCGCCCCTTTTCGGGGCGGTTTTTTTGGTCGTCCTAGGATAATGGCGGCCCCGCCGGGGCCATCTTCGACGTTTCAGCGATAACCCCCCTCGATCCTGCGGATTTGCCTGACATCGCGCCGGCCGATGGAGCCTGTCGTCACCACGTCCCGACGAACGGCTCGCACCACGCGGCCGCCGTCTCGATATACGACTCGTGTTACGGTCCGAGGCTGGCGATAGACGACCCGGGGCCTGTAAACCGGCTCGCGGTAGACGACACGAGTCCGATAAACCGGAGCAGGCTGGTACACGACCCGGGTGACGGGAGCCGAGTAGTAGCCGTAGGATGGGTAGCCGTATCCGTAGGACGGATAATTATAAGCCGCTGGATAACTGTTGCCGTACCGGTACCCGTAAGCTGGATAGCCGCCATAAGGGTAACCGTAACCATAGCCCGGATAGCCATAAGCAGGAGTGGCTGCGGCGGTGATCAGACCGCCCAGAACGGCGCCGCCGATCAGGCCGGCCGCGAGCGCGCCGCCGCCGCCCCAGCCGCCGCGGCGGTAGTAAGTGGGATAGTAGCCGCCACGCCAGCCACCGCCACGCCAACCGCCGCCGTGCCAACCACCGCCGTGCCAACCACCGCCGCGCCATCGCTGGGCTTCGGCAGAGCCGATGCTCGCGACGGTGATCGCGGCCACACCTGCCAATAACGCTAGCTTTTTCATGACCGACCTCATGAGAAGTGGCAAATACCCTTCAATAACAAAACAATTCAGAAGCCTGAGTTTTGGTTCGCAGCTTGGCCGATGAACGCGCTTCTTTCTTCATAAAATTCAAGGCTTGCTGAACAAATTGTCAGAAATTCTTGCAATTTCTGCACAGAGAGGCTCGCGCAGCGAAACACTAGGTGACAGTTTGGGAGCAAGTGATCCGGTTCGTGGCCTCACGCCACGCCGCCTTGCGCCGCTTGGCCAGGGCAAGATCCTGCCCGTGCTCGAAGGCGACAGGATCGAGGAAGACGGCCAGATCTTCGATCCGCCGAGTCAGGATATCGTGTCGTTGCATCTTGTACCCTCACCGTGACATCGTTTTCCGAAGCGGACGGAAAAAACGACGCGGCCTGCGCGGAGTTCCGGACGCTGTCGACCTTCGGCGGGTGTGAGAGTGCCCTTTTGGAGCGCCCTCCACTCAACGCGCATAAACCTGAGAGCGCGGAAAGATCGTGTTTCCCGCCACGACCTGAGCGATCACGCCAGCGATCTTGTCGCCCCCCTTCGCGGAGGGTTCGATAGGGTTCGCGTAGTCGTCGGGCTCGTCGCAGATCAGGCGAAGGTCGATGAGGTGGAGCCGCCGGGTGAAGGCCTCGCGGGTAACGACATCGTTGAAGATCGACAGGGCCGTCACGACGAGACGCTGCTCCTGCGGGTCAGGGAAGCGCGCGTCGTAGATCGTGCAGAGCGCCGTCGGGAGCCGCCGCTCCAGGATGGCATCCAGCATGGCGCGATAGTTGCGAGCGAATTCGTCACGCACGTCCGCGAATTTCGTAATCACCTCCGCGACAGAACGGGCCTGCTCGCGCAGGATGCCGCTGTTGCGCAGGGCATCGTTGCCGCCGACGCTCAGGACCAGCTGGCTGGCATCGGAGGGCGTTCGCGACAGCTGATGTGCGACCCCGGTCGTGACGGCTCCATCGACGGCACAAAGGGTCGCCTTCCAGCCTAGGGGCAGCTTGGCCCGGACCTGCGCCACCACGTCGGGCTCGCCGCGACGGACATAGGCGCCATTGTCGAAGATGCTGTCGCCGAGGAGAACCACGTGAGTCATGAGCCTCTCCCGATCAGCCGGTTCAAGGTTGGAACGAGGTGCGTCGACAGGTAGGGCTTGGCGATGAACTCACCGCCCTCCGGTATGGGGCCAGATGTTGCATCCGAATGGCCCGATACCATCACAACCGCCAGATCGGGCCAGCGCTTGCGCGCTATTCCCGCCAGTTCGAACCCATCCAACTTTCCAGGGACATGAGCATCGACCACGAGACCCTGGGCGGCGGAGGTCCTTTCGAGAATTTTGAGGGCTTCGTCCGAATCGGCGGCCTCCACAACCTCGAAAGACGTCCCCCGCAGGTGGTCGGCAATGGCTTGGCGGATGGTCGGCTCCTCGTCCACGAGCACGATCACCGGGGATTGCTGCTGTATTGAAGGCACCCGTGCTCCTCCAGGGATAAAAGGCGTGCCGGCACAACTTGGCGTGAGCAGCCCTTGTTCCGGACGATCCGTCTGATGAACGCCGCATTCCTGGCAGACGTTGATTCACAAGCCCGTAGGCGGGCCGAGGAGGATCAGATGCTGGAAGCATTCAAAGTATCCGCACTGACGATGCTGCTGATGGCGTGGAGCGCCATCGCCGTGGCACAGACATCCCCAGGTGGGACGCCAGGAGGCGGGGCAGCCCCGCCAGCCGGAACCACGACTGACGCCGCGGGCGAGGGAATGGACTGGCTTTGGATCATTGCCCTGATCGCGGTGGTCGCCGTCGTGCTCTTCTACTTCCTGCGGCGAGGCCGCAGCACCCGGATCTGAAGACCACGTCCCTTCAGCGGTCAGGCCGATGGCGGGTCCCTGTCGGTCTGAAAGAAAGACGTGAAGTTTTCCAGCCAAGACGCCAGCCACAGCTCCAGAGCTGTCTTGGCTGCCTGCTCCGTCGGTCCATAGCCCAGGCATCCTCCTGCAGTGGCGTCGACCAGATCCAGAATCTGTTGCTGCCGTCGTAAGCCACGCTCCCCACCTCGACGGGGCCGACGAAACCGACATGACGATTGAGCGGTACTCCGGCCACCTGATCCTGCTGCCACTGAATCCTGCTCATCCACCATTCTGCCATTTTGGCTGCCCCAGCCTTGCGAACTAGCGCGGCCTTCCCGTCCCACAACCCACATCATGCAGCGCAAGGAACCTGACCCAGCTGAGCAACGTTGGCGCAAACGCGATACCGCATGAGGGACATCGTCATGCGCTTTCTTCCCACCAGCCTACATGGTGTGATCGACTATCTCTGGGGCTTGGCGCTTCTCTCAACCCCGTGGCTCTTCGGCTTTGCGGATGTGCCGGCGGCGAAATGGACAGCTGTGATCTTCGGCCTAGTACTACTGTGTCATAAACTCACGAGGCGAGCTATAGTCGGGAGATCCATCATGCGGAGGCGTGTGATGAACCTTCCTATCCCATCAGAGACGCGCGAGGCGCGGTTTGCCGCCTATGTTGATG
>NZ_VOSK01000450.1 GCF_009296175.1 Microvirga tunisiensis
TGGATGCGCGCGGATACCCATGCTGGCCCGGAGCTGACGCTCCACACAGAGGCCGAATACATTGATGCAGCTCTCACGTTCGTCAGTCCGCCAACATCATCTTGCGACGCACGGCCGGACCATACATACGGCACCTCTCGCAAAAGCCTCTTGCCAACTCACCATCAGAGGCAGAGCATTCACGATAACGCGTCCGTGAAGAGCGCATTGGGAAGTGGGGGCTGGGAGGATGACGTCCTATGGCACCCAACGGCAGATTAGCTTCGGGCCCGCGATGCATCGCCATCGTCGGCCCGTTTCAGAGCGGCAAGACCACGCTCCTCGAGGCAATCCTCGAGCGGACCGGAGCGATCTCGCGGGCAGGTCGCGTGTCCAACCGGGACAGCGTCGGCGATGCGAGCGCGGAGGCCCGCGCGCACGCCATGAGCATCGAGCCCAACGTGGCGACGGTCGATTTCCTCGGCGAGAGCATCACCTTCGTGGATTGCCCCGGCTCGACGGAATTCCTGCACGAGATGCGCAACGTCACGCCGATCTGCGACGCGGCGATCGTCGTCTGCGAGGCGGACGAGCGCAAGATCCCAGCCCTTGAAATCATCCTGCGGGACCTTGAAGAAGCGGATATTCCGCGCTTCCTCTTCATCAACAAGATCGACACGGTCAATCAGCGCGTTCGCGAGACGCTGGCGCTGCTGCAGCAGGCCTCGCGCACGCCGCTGCTCCTGCGCCAGATTCCGCTCTGGAAAGATGGCATCGCCGTCGGCTTCATCGATCTCGCCCTCGAGCGCGCCTTCATCTATCGCGAGCATGCGCCGAGCGAGATCGTGGACCTGCCCGAGGGCGAACTGCCGCGGGAGAAGGAAGCGCGTTTCGCCATGCTCGAGCGCCTCGCCGATTACGACGATTCGCTCATGGAGGAGCTGATCTCGGAAATCGAGCCGCCGCGCGACCAGATCTTCGACGATCTGTCGAAGGAGCTGAGGGAGCGCCATGTGGTGCCCGCCCTGATCGGCTCGGCCGAGCGCGGCAACGGCATCACGCGGCTTCTCAAGGCCCTGCGCCACGAGGCGCCGACGTTGGCGAACACGCGCGCGCGCCTCGGCATTGCCGAGGAGGGCGCGCCTCTGGCCCAGGCCGTGAAGACTCTGCACATGGGCCAGGGCGGCAAGCTCACCATCGCCCGCGTCATGCGCGGCACCTTCCATGAGGGCGACACGGTGGTCGGCTCGCGCGGAGCGGAGGCGCGGATCGGCAGCCTCGTCACGCTCGTGGGCAGCACCATGAACCGCAAGGCGGAAGCGGTGGCCGGCGATACGATCGGCTTCGGCCGGCTGGAGGGGATCGCCACGGGCGACAGCTTCGCCACCGGCAAGGCAAGGCCCGATGCCATCGCGTCGCCTACGCCGCCCGAGCCTGTTTATGTGATGGCCCTCAAGGTGAAGGACCGCAAGGACGACGTGCGCCTCTCGAGCGCGCTCGCCAAGATCACGGAGGAGGACCCGTCCCTTGCGGTCGAAACCCGGCCCGAGATGGGCGAGATCCGGCTCCATGGCCAGGGTGAGATGCATCTGCGGGTGGCCGTGGAAAAGCTGGCCTCGCGCTTCCAGGTCGGCGTCGAGACGGCCAAGCCCAAGGTGGCCTATTGCGAGACGATCAAGCTGCCGGCTTCGGCCCGCGGACGGCATCGCAAGCAGACCGGCGGGCACGGCCAGTTCGGCGACGTGATGATCGAGATCAAGCCGCTGCCGCGCGGGGAGGGTTTCGCGTTCCAGGACCATATCACCGGCGGCGTGGTGCCGCGCCAGTACATCCCATCCGTCGAGACCGGCGTCCGGGATGCGCTCAAATGCGGCCCCCTCGGCTACCCGGTCGTCGACCTTGCGGTGTCGCTGACGGACGGCTCCTACCACACGGTGGATTCCTCGGACGCCGCCTTCCAGGCGGCCGCCAGGCTCGCCTTGTCGGAGGCGCTTCCGAAGGCGAAGCCCGTTCTGCTGGAGCCGGTGCTGTCGGTCGCGATCACGATCCCGTCCGAGGCCCTCTCCAAGGCGACGGCCCTCGTCACCGGACGGCGCGGGCAGATCCTGGGCTATGACGAGCGGCCCAGCTGGGCAGGCTGGCAGGTGCTCAGCGCCACCATTCCGGAATCGGAGATCGGCGACCTCATCGTCGAACTGCGCTCGGCGACGGCCGGCGTCGGGACCTTCTCCACCCGGTTCGACCACATGGCGGAACTGAGCGGCCGTCCGGCCGAGATGGTCCTGAACAAGGCCCACTGATCGGTCTCGGGCCTGAACGATCTTTAGACGATCGTTCAGGTCTAAACTATTTCCATCGACAAATGGGCTCGCCCACGCCAAGTTAAGCTTTGTTGGAGACGCCATCTCCCATGAAGCAGACTCGCCGCGAAGCGGAGACAATGATGAACGCCACGACCCCGGCGTCTGCCACGGCAGGCGCTTCGGATCTCACCGCAGACCGCCCTTGGCTCAGGTCCTATCCCGCGCAGGTTCCCAAAACGATCGATGAAGCCAGTGTCGGCACCCTCAACGACATCTTCCGCAAGGCCGTCGCGGATTATCCGAACCGGCCCGCCGTCGAGAGTTTCGGCAAGCGGATGACCTATGCCGCCCTGGGGCGCGAGGCCGATGCGGTGGCGTCCTGGCTTCAAGGGCAGGGGCTGAAGAAGGGCGATCGCGTGGCGATCATGCTGCCGAACGTGATGGCCTTTCCGGCCATCCTGTTCGGGGTGCTTCTGGCCGGAGGCACGGTGGTCAACGTCAACCCGCTCTACACCCCCAGGGAACTGACCTACCAGCTCAAGGATTCCGGCGCCCGCTTCCTGTTCGTGCTCGAAAACTTCGCCGCGACGGTCGAGGAATCGCTGCCGGATCTCACCCTGGACCGCGTGGTTCTCGTCACGCCCGGCGATCTCCTCGGCCTCAAGGGGGCCATCGTCAATCTGGTCTCCCGCCATGTGAAGAAGGCGGTCAAACCCTTCGACCTGCCGCAGGCCGTTGCCTTCAAGGCTGTCGTGGCCGAGGGCGCCAAGCGCAAGCCGCAGGCCGTGACCGTATCGCGAGACGATATCGCCTTCCTGCAATATACGGGCGGCACGACGGGCATTGCCAAAGGCGCGACCCTGCTCCACCGCAACGTGGTGGCCAACGTGCTCCAGTGCGAAGCCTGGATGCTGCCGTTCTTCGGCGATCGCGAGGATCATGTGATGGTCACGGCCCTGCCGCTCTATCACATCTTCGCCCTTACCGTCTGCGCCATGCTGATGACGAGAATCGGCGGGTGCCAGCTGCTGATCGCCAATCCGCGGGACATCCCGGGCTTCGTCAAGACGCTGCAGAAGAGCCGCATCACGCTCATGTCCGGCCTCAACACGCTCTACAATGCGCTGGCCAACGCTCCCGGCATCGAGAAGGTCGACTTCTCGCAGATGGTCTTCGCCGTGTCCGGCGGCATGGCGACCCAGGAGGTCGTGGCGAGGAAGTGGAAGGGAGTGACCGGGCAGCCCATCGTCGAGGGCTATGGCCTCTCCGAGACGTCGCCCGTGGTCTGTGCCAACCGGCTCGACATCGAGGAGTTCACCGGCACCATCGGCTATCCGCTGCCATCGACGGATGTATCCGTGCGTTCCAGCGACGGCGCGATCCTTTCCCCGGGTGAGCGGGGAGAGCTCTGCGTGAAGGGACCGCAGGTCATGGCGGGCTACTGGCAGCGGCCTGACGAGACCGCGAAGGTCATGACCGCGGACGGCTGGTTCCGGACCGGCGACGTGGCGGTGATCCTGCCCGACGGTCAGGTCAAGATCGTGGACCGGATGAAGGACATGGTCCTCGTCTCCGGATTCAACGTCTACCCGAACGAAGTGGAAGACGTGATCGTCAAACATCCAGGTGTGATGGAAGCTGCTGTCATCGGCCTGCCGGATGAGCATTCGGGCGAGGCGGTGGTGGCCTATGTGGTCCGGAGGGATCAGGCCCTGACCGTCGAGGAGCTGCGCCAGTTCTGCCGCGAGAACCTGACCGGCTACAAGGTGCCGCGCCGGATCGAATTCCGGGAAACCCTGCCGAAGACCAACGTGGGCAAGGTTCTGCGCCGCGCACTCAAAGAGGAAGTGGAGCAATCCCACGCCCACTGAGCGGGTTCTCAGCCCCTGAAAAATCGGGATAGGGGGGAGCCTCGCGGTTCCACCCCTCCCACACCACCGTACATACGGGTCCGTATACGGCGGTTCGTCGGATTACTCGACTGGCTGGACGTGGACAGAGGCGAGGCCGAGGCCTCTGA
>NZ_VOSK01000451.1 GCF_009296175.1 Microvirga tunisiensis
CTTTGCAAACACCTCGTTCGGATCACGCCCGGCAAGCAACTGGTCCAGAAGTTCTTTCTCGATAGCCATACGATGGTCCTTTCCTCTCCATCACTATGGCCTCACGCACAAAATTCCTGACAGTCCCATGCATCTTTGATGAGATATGAGCGGCCTTCCTGGATCTACACGGCCGCAGACCCTTAGCAGGGATCAGTATTCCTAACAGGTAGGACGGGATCTATTGGACAGCGCGATCCGCCGATCCTGCGTTTCACAAGCATGTCCAGTGTTGGCATCGCCCTGGGCCGCACAAAAAACTACCACGGCAGGGCAGGCGGATGTGGCGCCCCATGAATGGAGGCAATTCGCACTGCTCTTTCATTCCTTTGCAGCTGCAAAGTTCCTGCCTCTGGATACCTGTTTCCTCGCCATTGCTTCTAAGATAGTCGCCGGAGATTAAGTGAGGCGGCGCAGCCAGCCCGGCCATGTCGGCTACTGACGATTGGAGGATGACATCGCAATCAGCGATTCCAAAAGTATTCAACACCGCCCAAGGACACCACGTTTAAGGAAGCAGCTCCACAGGCCGCTATGGGGCTCAGGCGTATTCCTTCGCTATAATTTCAGTGCGCTGGGAGCAGCAACGGCCGAATCTTTGCAGCTGCAAAGATCCTTGGCCTCGGTTGACCAGGGCAGTTCATTCGCCACTGCATACATGCTTATCCAAGGAGTCTTTCAAAATGCAATTGCCCTCGACTTGGCGATTGACACCAGAGACAAGGCTGAATCTATAGATCTCAAAGACTGCCCCGCCAGCTTCGGCGCGATCAATATCATCTCGTAGGTACTTCTAGGGCTGGGCCCTTAGCGCGGGTGACGGCCCAATTCCGAAATCCACTACCCCTCAAATCCGGCAATCAATATCGGCTCTGCCCAGCGAGTATGTAACAGAACCTCCTTTTCTTTGCCGCTGCGCTACGGCTCGTTTTATTGAGAGATCTTAGGGCTTGCAGCTGCAAAGTTCCTCCGACTCTCTGACCTATAAGCGCTACGATATGCGCTGCATTGAGCTTCATCAAACATCACCCCATCTGCCATCTTTTTAAGATGCAAAGATTTGCCTAATCCTCAACACGGCCGAGGGGAGGGAAGTATCGTTTGATCTTTGCAGCTTCGAAGACCCCCTCAAGTAAGATGGGGGCAATTAGATTACTTCTGAACGCTCGGCCTTTTCTCTGGGCTATCGCCGAATCACCGGTTGCGGCAGGTGCTCTACGAAACGGACTTTGCAGCTGCAAAGTAGGCTGGTACCTATCCGAACAACGAAAGAGGCAGAAAATCGCATTCTTTTAGACCTACTTATCGCGGCGTTAACCATTCATTTAGACTTCGCGGGCTTTCCTCACGGAAGACGTCGCCTCAGCGGCGAATTTCCGTAACTAGGAGAGTTGATGTGGCCGTCCTTCAATTAAAACCGGATGAATCCCAAGTCGAAACACAGGCAACTCCGCAGCAGCCGAAAGTCGACGACAACTACATCTTGATGCATGCCAAAGAGCTTTCCGAGTCGCTCCACCAACAGCGACTGGCGCTTTATCCCCCAGTCGCCCAGAAGTCTCTTCGCAAGTTTACCTCAGGGGAGGCCGCAAAGCTAATTGGTGTCGATGACGGCTACCTGCGCCAACTCGCCTTGGATGGGAAAGGCCCTGAAGCCGAGACGCTCCCAAACGGGAGGCGCATGTATTCCCTTGATGATATCAACGCTCTTCGCGCGTACCTCGACGAGAATGCCCGCGGTGGCCGGCGCTATCTTAAGCACCGTTCCGGCAAAGAGCATCTTCAGATCATCTCCTGCGTAAACTTCAAGGGTGGTAGCGCTAAGACGACCAGTGCGGCGCACCTCGCACAGTATCTTGCGCTAAGTGGGTACCGGGTACTCGCGATCGATCTTGATCCCCAAGCTAGTCTCTCGGCCCTGCACGGATATCAACCCGAGTTCGACGTTGGCCCAAGCGAAACCATTTACGGCTCGATCCGCTATGACGACGAGGCTCGTCACCCGAGCGAGGTTATCCGCCGGACCTATATCTCCGGGCTCGACATTATCCCGGGCAATCTCGAGTTGATGGAGTTCGAGCACGAGACTCCAAAGGCACTCGCCAACCGCCGTCCGGGTGAAACCAAGTTCTTCTCACGTCTCACTATCGCGTTGAATGAGGTTGCTGATGATTACGATGTCGTGGTGATTGACTGTCCGCCGCAACTCGGGTTCCTCACGCTGGCAGCCCTGAGCGCATCCACGTCCCTCATTGTGACAGTGCACCCGCAGATGCTCGACGTGATGTCCATGTCCCAATTTTTGACGATGACGGCAGATCTTTTGGGTGTCGTAAAAAAGTTCGGCGGTACTGTCGAATACGACTGGATGAAGTATCTCATCACTCGTTACGAGCCGGGTGACGGCCCACAAAGTGGCATGGTGGAATACTTGCGGGGTCTCTTTCCAGAAGCAGTTGTCGAGTGTCCAATGTTGAAGAGCACCGCGATCGCAGACGCTGGCATCAACAAGCAAACGATCTACGAAGTGTCGCGCGAGAGGTTCACCAAATCGACGTACGACCGAGCAATTGATGCCATGAACAACGTCAACGCCGAAATTGAAGGCCTTATTCGGAAGACTTGGGGGAGAGCATAATGAGCAAGAAGAATTCTGTTCTTAGCAGGCTCATGCCCACGCCCCAGTCGGAGCCGGAAGCACAGCGGTCGCCATCTCAATTCCCGAACCTTGTGGCTGAGGATCGCCACGAGGGTGGAAAGCCCATGATTCACATTGCGGATTCTCCTCTGGAAGCCGCAGAGCAGTTAGCTGGCCCTGTGGCTTCACTAGCAGCGTCTCCCTCTCGTGATCATCAAGCAAATAATCAACTTGCACCCGCCAAGAGGAAAGAGTGGGGAATCAATCGAGCCGCGGGAAGCGCACTTGGAAAGCTCAGTGAAGCTTTCGCCGTCGAGAATGAGCTCAAGGCCGTCAAGGACCAGATGGAGACCGGTCAGACAATCGTCGAGCTAGATCCGCAGGTTCTGGAAGGTTCGTTTATCCAGGATCGGATGGAGAGCTCTGATGAAGCCATTACGGAGCTCGCAGAACAAATCAAAGAAAAGGGACAACTCGTTCCCATTCTCGTCCGTCCGCATCCCACTGTTCCTGACCGTTACCAGATCGCCTACGGCCACCGCCGCGTCAAAGCCGCGGAGCGGCTTGGCATCAAGGTCAGGGCCACCGTCCGAAAGATGACCGACGAAGAGCTGATCATCGCTCAAGGTCAGGAGAACAATGCTCGCCTTGATCTGACCTTCATCGAGAAGGCACGCTTCGTTGTGGCCCTTGAGAGCCGAGGCTTCAAGCGAAAGGTCATTCGAGAAGCACTCTCGGTCAATGAGGGAGATCTCTCATCTCTGATTGCTGTCGGCTCTCGGATTCCTCTCGACATCATTGAAGCGATCGGACCCGCACCAGGGATCGGCCGGCCCCGCTGGCGGACCCTTATGGACCTCTTCGAGGACGCCACTTGCGTCAAGCGCGGTCGACAGATCTTAGCTGAAGATGACGTTCGGGCCCTAAATTCGGACGCTCGCTTCCGCACACTGGTCGACCGCCTCCAGAAGAAGGAACGGCCCAAACCTCAATCATGGGAAGATCCTCACGGCCGCCGACTTGTAAACATCGTCTTTTCGGAGACGAAGTGCACCCTCCAGATTGATCAGCGTCCTGAACCGGAGTTTGCAAGCTTTCTAATGTCAAAGCTTACAGACATTTATCGGGAGTTCGAGGCTCAGAAAAGCAAGTAGCACCACAAAGCTGAGGGCAGGGAGCTACTCTGCCCTTAACGATCAAGGTGCGGCTTCGGGGGATCTTTGCATCTGCAAAGATCTCTACACATTTCCCAAGCGCACCCAAGTTATTCGGTATCGACAAACAAGGATGGCTTCTCCGATTTTTGCCCTCCGGCGACAATCCCGAGCATCTAATCGGAAAGAGGTCACCGAAGTTTCAGGGTCTATGCCATCGGCGGATTTAGCCGCGCATCAGCGCTTGATTATCACTCCAGGCAGAGGTTCCAAGAGGGGAGGGGACTAGCTGTCTGGATGCGAGACCTCCTTGGCATGAGCGATGACCTGGAGGGCTGGCGGCAACGCGTCTGCATCGGGTGGCTTGTAGCGGCGGTTGGCGAGCTTCGGCTCGGCAGCCAGGCGGCTTCGCACAACCTCATCCGGGGATCGCCCCTTGAGCACGCGTTGACGTCTTCTGTTAT
>NZ_VOSK01000452.1 GCF_009296175.1 Microvirga tunisiensis
GCCAATCGCGGTCTGAAATCTCGGCCATCTCTCGCACGCTGGGACAGCGGCCCTTGAACGCGTTCAGGATTGCGGCTCTCACCCGCGACGGAACAGCATCCAGAGGAAAAGGCTCTTCCAAGGTCATGATCATCCCGCAACCTAAGCTGATTGAGTATTGCGGCGCGGATATCTTGTCCGATCCAAGGCAGGATGTCGGCGGATGTTCGGTTTTCATCACTGTAACCTTTTGAGGTAACTGAATTTCTTCCAAATCCCATAGCGGCGAATTTCCGACACGATCGTTTATGGAACTGGCGCAGGCGAAGCGGGACAGCCGCGACCTGTGAGGCTGCTCGTCCTGAACATCCTGTCTTGGCAAAAAGAAAGCGCCCGTCGTCTCAAGCGGGCGCAAGACAACCGGCCGCGATTTCGCGGAAGTCGTGTGTGGAGCTGGCATACCCACTCGGGGAGGCGCGGCTCGTGATACTCTGCCGACCATCGATAGAGGTCAGGGTGGTGCGGCTCGTGGCCCGCACGGTGGGCGCCTCAAATAAAGAAGATGTCCTCCCCCACCGTCAGGGAGGTCACGCCTCGGACGGTGAGAGTGTTCCCCGGACCGAAGTCCAGCCGCAGGCCGCCCGGCACGGCGTCCACGTTGCGATCGGCGTCGTTGATCACGTCGAAGGGGCGAGCGTTGTCGACCATGGCTCGCGCGACGGCGGGGTTGGGGACGTCCACAAAGATGCGGTCCCTCTCCAACTCAAACCTCGAAAAGTCCATGACGGTGTCGTTGTTGAAGGTGAAAGGGTCGATACCAGCGAGGGGGGCAGCCGCACCACCGACGGGGCCAGTCACAAGAGGGAGGGAGCCAACCACATCAGGGAGGGGGCCAGCCACGCCACCGCCGCCAGTAGTAGGGCCAGCTACGCCACCAATGGCAGGAGGAAGAGGCGTGACGACGAAGACAAAAGCGTCGCCGCCGCGGAGGCCGAAGAGAAGATCGTTACCGGGGCCGCCGTCGAGGGTGTCGCTGCCGAAGCCGCGGGGATCATTGCCGAAGAGGAGAAGAAGATCGCCGACGAGAGTATCGTTACCAGGGCCGCCATCGAGGCTATCGTTACCGGCGTCCCCGCTGAGATAATCGTCGCCGCGCTGCCCGAGAAGAGTATCGTCGCCGTCACCGCCGAAGAGCGTATCGGGGTTGTTTCTGTTAGCGGCCCGGCTGTCGAAGATGAAGCCGATCAGGCCGCCGGCCGCGGCGCCGGCGCCGGCGCCGGCGCCGGGATTGCCGGCAAAGAAGCCGACTATGCCGCCAACTACGGTGCCAATGGCCCCGCCGGCCTCTTGGCCGGTTCGCCCAATGTCGGTGTCGCCACCTTCGATGCGGTCGTTCCCTCCGAGGCCCTCAAGGGTGTCTCTGCCGCCGAAACCGCGGATGCGGTCGGCCTCGGGTGTGCCGATGAGGTGATCGGCGCTGGGGCTGCCAATTATTTCCGCCATGACTGCTTTCTCCCTTCGCGCCCACCGGATCTTCGTTCCGAACTCCTGCGCACGAGAGTTGTATGGGCGCCACGGCCCCCTGGCATTCGCTGTAGCCGGGCCTAGGCACTCCGCCGCCCGACTGGTTATGAGCGAGAATTGCGCTTTATAATACTCCCTACCACCCTGCTGCGTCCAGGGCAGGGAGCAGCATTCAAGTGCTAACGGCCTAGCGAGAAGAGAGGCCGGAAACGGCACCATCCCCGCCTGGTCCCGAACACCAATCGGCGTAGCCGCATCTCCAGGGCGGGCAAACAATAGCTGGCTTTGCGCCGTCCTACGGATTGCGTTTAAACGCCAGAGCAACAGCCGGGCTGGTGGCACTGCGGCTTGGACCGGCTGATCATTCGGTCTTATACTTTGATGCAGCGCAAGGCGGGTTCCGCTCCCCCGCCGCCCCGCTGCCCTGAGATGCGAAGACGATAACGCCAAGAAGGAGCGTGACGACGCCGAAGGTGAAACTGGTCGACATGTACGCGCCGCCGACCTCCCGGCAGAAGCGGGACACGTCCGACACCTCGCAGCAGCAGGCGCTGGCCGAAATGCTGCTGAAGGGCAACCAGCCGACGCAGGTGTACTCAAACACGGCAGGCATGCTGGACGTGGGCTCGAAACTGATGGGAGCCCTCCTGGCCAAGCGCGCGACGAGCCAGGAGAAGGAAGCCGACGAGCAGGCATGGTCGGACATCCAGAATGCCCTGGCGAGCCAGAGCCTCGGCCTCGACGATGCTCCTTCGTCTTCCGATGCCTCCTCCGTCCCCCCATCCGGTCAGAGCCAGCCGTCTCGCGGCAGCGCGGCCCCAAGCGTCGCGCCGCGCCCCAGCGGCGATGCCTCGCAGGCCAACGCCACCAACGAGCGCCAGCGGGCCGCCGAAGCGCAGGCGGATGGTCTCAAGCCATGGGAGAAGGCTAAGCGCGAGCAGGAGACGGCGCAGCAGAAGCCATCGTCCATGCCATCGGAAGATGAATTCCCCGAGGACGCCGAGAAACCCTGGGAGGCGGCGAAACGTCAGGAAGTCGAGGGCCTGGACCTCGCCAGAGCACGGGCGAGAGCACGGGCTGCCATGCGTGCCCGTGAGCACAAAGACACCAAGGCGCGCGAAGTCCGCGTGCAGGCTGAGTTCGAGGCCATGAGCCCACTGCACAAGGCTGGCCGGGCCACGATGGACATCGCGCGCCTGGGGCTCGACGGCGCGAGCTTTGGCTTCGGCGACAAGCTGCTTGCCGGGATCGAGGCAGCGGGCCGTTCCGACATGGACTACGACGAGGCGCTGCAACTTCACCGCCAAGCAACCGGGGATGCCAAGGCCCGCGCCGGTTACGCCGGGACGGCGGCTGAAATCGGCGGAGCCTTGTTGCCGATGGGCGCTGCCGCGAAAGCGGGCGTGACCGCCGCTCGCCTTATTCCGCAGAGCCTGTCGCGGGCCAAGACGCTCGGAGCCCGGCTGATTGCGGGCGGTGCCGAAGGGGCAGGCTATGGTGCGCTGCATGGGGCGGGACACGACCAGAATGTGGGTGATGCCGCCTTGCTCGGTGCTGCGGCGGGCGCTGGCGGCACAGCGGCAGCCCAGGCAGTGGGCGGGGTCACGCACAGATTGGCTCAGGCGCTCAAGAAAAAGCCGTCCGTACCCTCGACCGAGGAGCTGACTGCACAGGCGCAGGCGGCTGAGGGCGCGGCGTCGCTGAAGGAAGCCCTCGGCCTGCGGGGCCGGGTGGCGAAATCCGATGCCGTGGAGCGTGCGCTCCGCGAGGCCGAGCTGGCCGCGAACCCGGAGCGGGCCACGCGCACGCTGGTCGGCAGGCTGCCGCAGACGATGGACAACCTCACGCCGGACGAACTGGCGGCGGTCAGGGACGTGGCCAAGGGCTCCCTCTCGCGCAAGGCGACACGGCTCACCGGCGACCTGCTCGCCCCGCAGGGGCCACTCGGCGGGGCCTCGGTCGGCGGTGCCGTCAGCGGACTGCTCGCGGGCCATCCTTGGGCCATCGCGGCTCCGCTGACCGGCGCGGGCGCGAAGGTGCTGTCGGATCGGCTCACCAAGCGCAAGGCCAACCAGCTCGCCGAATTGATGCGGGCTGGCCGCACGCGCGAGGCGTTAACGGGGCCGGACAATGCGCTTCAGCGTCTGGCCAAGTCGAAAACCGATGCTCTCGCCCGCGCCCTGCTGTCCGGGGAGCTTTCGCTTGCCCCGTATGCAATAAATCAAGATTAGGCCGAGCACGGCCATGGCAACCAAGTCACCTGGGTAGAGTGTCGGCAAGTCGTTGTGGCTGACGTGCAGCGCGATGGCGACGGCCAGGAGACCGATCCAGCCATACGGGCCGGGCTTCTCAAACTGGTTGTTCATGGCCGGTCTCCTTCGGTCGGCTAGGTGGCCTGATCTCCGCCTCCAGCCGCTCCACGGCGGCCTCGACCTTGCCTTCGCGCAGCAGGGGCAGGATTTCCGCAGCCAGCTGGCAGCGGCCCCTGCGGGCGGCGGCAGCGCGACGGCGTTTCATGTCATGTCGCATCATGCTCTCCCCTGGCACGGTTCGTTCATCGGGTTGCGGCCCTCGGCCAGCTTCGCTGCTTCCAGCAAGGCATCGGCCATCAGGCGGGCGCTGAAGGGGCTCAGGAGCCGGACGGCGCTGAGGATCGGATCGTCGTTGAAGATGTCGACCAACACGCAGCCGTCCTCGTCGGTATCGACCTCGATCTGCGTCTCGACCCACAGCAGCGCAGCCGCGCCGGGCAGGTGTTCGTCGGTCATGTTAACGCTTCGAGCCATGG
>NZ_VOSK01000453.1 GCF_009296175.1 Microvirga tunisiensis
CGTACTGGGCCGGGATGAGGCGCACGTCATGGCCGAGCGCTTGCAGTTGCCGGCCGATGTGGTGGGCCCCGGCGCAGGCCTCCATGCCGAGCCTCCATGCCGATCAGGCAGGGTGGAATGTTGGCCAGGCGCTGAGCGAGTTGGGTACGGGAGAGCTTGAGGCGCAGCACGATGGCGCCGCGCTGATCCTGGCCGACAAGGTGGAAGCTGTTCTTGCCGAGATCGATGCCCAGGGTGGCAATGGCGGCAGAGAAAGAAGACCGTGACATGAGACGTGCTCCTTGCGTGGCTCGAAGCCCCACAGCTTACGAACAAGCGGGGCAGAAGCACGGCCGGACCATCCCATTAGCCGACCTATAGCATTGGCTTGCGTCGTTCAGCTCGTTGATAGCCTCGATTACCTCGTTCGCGTTTGCAGCCCACGTGCTCTCCGACCCATGGTTCTGCAAGAGCTGTGTGACGAACCGCTCCACCGCGACGTGGCCTTCGACACCAGCACACGGCATCCGCGTCCATGCTCGTGCGGGACGTTCGCCGTACTTGGTGGGCTGCTACTCCCGGGCGGCCACTTTATCCTGTGTCATAGTGTCGAAGTCGCTGGCGTCATGGCGTTCGTGTAACTGCTCAGAGGGCTCGCCGAAGGCACGATTCGCGACCCGCCCCCGTGCGACCGCCGGGCGGCTGCCGATCGCATCGGCCCAGCGCCGGATGTGCCGGTAGTCCTGCACCGACAAAAACTCGCCCGCCTCGTACAGGCGCCCCTGAACCAGGCCACCGTACCACGGCCAGATGGCCATATCGGCGATCGTGTACTCAGGTCCCGCCATGTATTCGTTGTCCGCGAGCCGCCGATCGAGCACGTCGAGCTGCCGCTTGGTCTCCATCGCGAACCTGTCGATCGCATATTCGATCTTCAGTGGGGCGTAGGCGTAGAAATGCCCGAAGCCTCCCCCTAGATACGGGGCGCTTCCCACCTGCCAGAACAGCCAGGACAGGCATTCGGCACGCGGGCCGGCCTCCCTCGGCAGAAACGCCCTGAACTTCTCCGCGAGGTAGAGCAGGATCGCGCCGGACTCGAAGACCCGGATCGGATCAGGGCTGGAGCGGTCCAACAAGGCGGGTATCTTCGAGTTCGGGTTCACTTCCACGAACCCGCTGCCGAACTGGTCGCCGTCGCCGATCCTGATCAGCCAAGCATCGTACTCCGCGCCGGAATGACCCAGTGCCAGCAGTTCCTCCAGCAGAATGGTGACCTTCTGGCCGTTGGGCGTCCCCAGCGAATAGAGCTGCAATGGGTGGCTGCCGACCGGCAGTTCGTTCTCGTGCGTGGCTCCGGCGATCGGGCGGTTGAGGCTTGTGACGGGGCTCCCGCCGCTGCCCTTGTTCCATGTCCAGACCTTCGGCGGCACGTAATTGTAGGAACCGGTCATCACTGCTGCTCCTGGCATTCGTGAGGCGTCCATTCGGAATTAACTGATTCCGTGGCGGGGCGGCTATAATGCAGGAGGAGGCCTTGTTGTGAAGCCTCGATCCCGCATCCGGGGACACGACCCACGGCTGGGATCGCCTGAATATGAGCGAGCATCTCAAGGATTGGCCATCGGGACGCCTCGACACTGTGGTATTTCGGCATTACCGCGACAATCCGATTTGCACGAACGACAACGAGCAGTTCCATGACCCAGCACCTGAAAATCGACTTCGTCTCCGACGTGGCCTGCCCGTGGTGCGTCATCGGCCTGCGGGGACTTGAGCAGGCGCTTGCCTATGTCGCGGACGCCGTGGAGGCCGACATCACATTCCAGCCGTTCGAGCTCAATCCAAGAATGCCTGCCGCGGGGCAGAACCTGGTGGAGCATATCACTGAGAAGTACGGCTCCACGGCCGAGCAGTCGGCCGCGAGCCGCGCAATGATCCGGTCGCGCGGAGCCGAGGTCGGCTTCACTTTCAACATGTCGGAGGAAAGCCGGATCTACAACACGTTCGATGCGCACCGCCTGCTGCACTGGGCCGGGACAATCGGGCGCCAGAAGGAGTTGAAGCTCGCGCTGTTCAGGGCGAACTTCACGGACGGCGCGAACGTGTCGGACCATAGGGTGCTGGTGGAGGCCGCCGTCGCGGCCGGCCTCGACGGGGCTCAGGCTCGCGAGGTGCTAGCGTCGGGCCGTTATGCCGAGGAGGTGCGCAACGCCGAACTGGAATGGACCTCCCGAGGCATCCGATCGGTCCCAGCCATCGTCATCAATGGGAAATGGCTAATCTCCGGCGGTCAGCCCGCCGGCACCTTCGAGCACGCGCTGCGCAGCATTGCCGCCGAGGTTGGGCAAGCCTCAGCCGGCGCCTGACTACACATGGCATTCGAGCCAAGTTGGGATCTCGGACGTCGCTGATGTTCTGTAATGGGTCATTCTCCGCCGATCCCCTGCCCTTCGCGAATGTCCGGTGTTCCTCTCTTCAGAGGACCCTCGTCTTACTTCGGCTCCGTGCTAAGAGATCACTGTTAGAGGCTCCACTTGGATCAGCCTACGGACGGTGTGAAACATCATTCGGAGGGTCAGAGTTCTCCGCTTCGCGGGGTAGCGGTGTGATCCCCAGCCAAATGTGCGGTTTGTCCAATGCAATGCGTATTTGGTCCATTGAGAAGCACACGCGGCCCTCTACCCTCTTTCCTCCTGAATAGGGACAAGCGGCAATGATGGCCGCAGCCAAGGGAGGGAAACGCGCATGAATGCCCTCGAACGCCCGCTTCTGGCGGCCGCTGTGCTTTGGGTCGGCATCATCCCGGCTCACGCACAGAACGCCTCCAGCTTCACCGCGACACCGCCCGATGCACCACTCCGTTCTTCGCCGGTGTCGCCGCAGATGGCCTGCGCGGCTATCGAGCGATTGGTGCTTCCGGAAATGTCCTACCTCAAGTCGAGATCTGTGGACGCGGCTGACCAGCACCCTGCTCATTGTCAGGTCACAGGCGTGATCCAGCCGGAGATCCAGTTCGAGATCACCCTGCCGGATGCCTGGAACCGGCGGCTCTATATGTTCGGCAATGGCGGCTATGCCGGCGAGAACCTGGCGGAAGCCAGCCGGCAGGACACCCGCAATGCCGCTCTCCGGCAGGGCTTTGCCGTGGTCCAGCAGAACAGCGGTCACGATGCCCGCGCCCAACCACTCGGCAGTTTTGCCGAGAACAACCTCGGCAAGCTCGTGGACTATGCCTCGCGCGGAGTCCACGTGACCGTCACCAGGTCCAAGGACCTGATCCGGGCCTACTATGATCGTCCTCCCTCCTACTCCTCTACTGGGACGGCTGCTCCACGGGTGGGCGTCAGGGTCTCATGTCGGCTCAGCGCTTTCCGGGCGACTTTGACGGCATCCTCGCTGGCGCCCCTGTGCTCGATTTCACTGGAACCCAGCTTTGGGGCGTGTGGAACGCTCAAGCGCTCGCCAAGGCGCCGATCTCGATCCGGCAGCTCCCCGCGATTGCCAAGGCCGTGCTGGACAAGTGCGATGCCGTGGACGGTGCCAAGGACGGTCTACTGGCCGACCCACGCCAATGTCCCTTCAACCCCGCTCAGGACCTGCCGAAATGCACCGAAGGCCAGACCGGGGATCAGTGCTTTACCCAAGCCCAAGTCGAGACGCTCCAGACCATCTATGGTGGCGTGCAGAGCAAGGGTGAGGTCATCTTCCCGGGCCAGCTTCCGGGTGCGGAGCCGGCGGATGCCAGCGGCGCAAGCGGATGGAAGGAGTGGATCGTCTCTGAAGGCGCCAAAAGCCGACAACTCGCCTATGGCGAGAGCTTCCTGAAGTACTTTGCCAACGCTCCGACCTCGCAACCCAACCTGGATTGGAAGCAGTTCAACTTCGACAAGGATGTCGAGCCGATTACCCGAATCCGGGAGATCCTTAATGCCACTAACCCGGACCTGTCCGAGTTCGAGAAGCGCGGTGGGCGCCTCATCACCTACTTCGGCTGGGCGGATCCTGCCCTGAACCCGATGATGGGGGTGAACTACTACGAGCGGGTCCGCCGGACGATGGGAGCGGACCGGACAAGCAACTTCTATCGGCTGTTCATGGTGCCTGGCATGTTCCATTGCCGCGGCGGGTTCGGTCCTGATCGCTTCGACGCCATGACGCCGCTCATCAACGTACGCATCCGAGGTGGGCCGCCTTGTAGGAATTGTCGGATTTGGCACTGACTGTCCTTATTGACGTCAAAAAGGACAGTGCGGCTATGGATCGAGTTGAGATTGTCGATACGGGTCGGCGTCGTCG
>NZ_VOSK01000454.1 GCF_009296175.1 Microvirga tunisiensis
AGATCCGCTGCACGCTGGTGTGGGACAGGCCTGTGACAGCGGCCATCGAGCGCACGCTCCACTGCGTCGCTCGCGGCGGCTTCTCATGCAGGGTCATGTCGACAACCCGCTGGATCACCGCGGCCGTCAGGGGCTTGCGCCCTGGCGGGCGGGTGGCGTCCTTGAGAAGCCCGTCGACGCCCGCCTGCGCATAGCGGCGGCGCCAGCGCCTCACCGTCAGAGTGCTCGTGCCGACGCGGCCGGCGACCTCGGTAGCGCGCAGGCCCTCACCAGCCAGCAGAACAATCCGAGCCCGCCAGACGACCTTCTGGGATGTGTTGCGGTCACCGACCAAGCTCTCCAAGCGATCTCGATCAGCGGCGGGAACCTCAATGCGTTCGATCTTGCCCATCAGAGCAGGATCGCACGTCGGATCGGATTTCGGAATCACTCGTCAGTGACAGAACACTAGGATCTCTCTGGGGGTCCGTTTCGCCGGGTAAAGGTCGAGACCGAGGAGGGCTCCCAGCCGCCCGAAGATCGTGACCTCGTACGGCGCCCTCTTTTCTGTCGGCTTGACCAGAACGTGATCCACGAGGTTCCGGAAGGCGGCCCGACTCTCGGGCCTGCGGCCAGAGGCCAGATCCTCCTGAAGGGTGGCGATGGCCTGCCGGTACCGTTCAATGGCTTTCGGATGAAGCTCGACGATGTTCGTGGCCTCAAGAGCTAGCCGCTCCCGCTCCCGCAGGGCAGCCCGCTCGGTCTCAAGATCCTTCATACGGGAAGCGATGATATCCTCGGCCATGGTGCCCTTCTCCAGGAACCCGACCAGGCGCATCATGCCGGCCTCGATTTCGGTCAGCCGGCGCTTGGTCCCTTCGAGATCTGCCCGGGCGGCCCGCTCGGCCACTGCGCGCTCTGAATGGTAGGCTTGGACGAACTCGTTGATGAGCCTCTCATCGGCGAGCTGGGTATGGAGCCCATTGAGCACGACCGATTCCAGCATCTGCTCGTCGTAGCTCTTGGTGTGCTGGCAGCCGCCAACCTTTGCCGAGGTGCAAATCACGCGGGGGCGACCGCCTCGGTCGCCTTGGCCACGGACCATCGAGCTGCCGCAGGTCTCGCACCGGAGAAGGCCTGCCAAGAGGCTGCCATTGCGCTGCCACGGGCGGCGCTGGCCCTTGGGCGGGATCTTCTGCTTCTTCCCGCGGGCGATGCGCACGGCCTGAGCCTCTTCAAAAAGTTCGTCCAAGATGATCCGCAGATGCGGCACTTTGACAACGACCCGCTCTTCAGGAGCTGTGGGGCGCTTGTTGACCTTGCCGGTATCGGGATTGCGCACGTTGCGCCAGTTATTCCAGTGGATCTCGCCCAGGTAGATCCTATTGGTGAGGAGAGCCCGGGGACCGCCGGTGAGGCGGGGCCACTGCCAGGGCTTGCCATTGTGCCCTGGGATGCCCTCACGGTTCAGATCCTCGGCAATGGCGATCGGTGATTTGCCGTCGGCGTATTCCTCGAAGATCCGGCGGATGACCTGGGCCTGATCGGGATCAATCTCCCGCTCGCCCGGCTTCCCAACCACGGCCCGATAGCCATAGGCCACCTTCCCGGGGATCTTTCCTTCCTTCACGCGGCCTGTATGGCCGCGGCGGACCTTAGCTCCGAGATCCCTGAGGAATAGATGGCCGACCAGGCCTCTCAGCCCCACATGGACCGAGGTGGCTTTGCCCTCATTCAGGGTGCGAATCTCGACCTCGGCAAACTCAAGGCGCTTGTAGACTGCCGCCAGATCTTCCTGGTCGCGGGAGAGGCGGTCGAGGCTCTCTACGACGACCATATCGAAGAGGCGTTTCTTGGCATCGGCAATCAGTTCGATCAGGCCGTCTCGGTCGAAGAGGGTCGCCCCTGACTTGGCCTTATCTGAGTAGACCTTGGTGACCGTATAACCCTCCCGCTCGGCATAGATCCGGCAGAGGGCAATCTGGTCATCAATCGATCGCTCGTTTTGCAGATCGCTCGAGTAGCGGGCGTAGAGCACCGCCCGCAGTCTGGCGTTGGTCATTGGAAGATCCCGGGGGGACTGAGCCGTAGCGGTCCCGAATATCCTGTCTGGCCGCATCCCTGGCAAGCGCTCTTACGAACTCCACCAGAAGCGGATCCAAAGGGGGTAGAGTCTTGGCGGAGGAGCTCATTGCTCCCCCAAGCTGTCGATGTTGCCACGGCGAACCTCAAAGGAGACAGCCACGACCCATGGGTTGGCTTCCCAGGATTCTGGGCCGTTGATCCGGCCCCAGAGATCCTTAAAGGCTTCCTTGGCCGTTAGGTGGAATGTCTCACGCAGGTCCCCGGCCGGGAGCCAAGACTGTGCTTGGCCGCCGTAGACCGCCGCCGGATGGACCCCTTCCGCCCGAGCATCCTCCTCGCTGATGTCCTGGAGCCGCTCCACCTTCACGCCAGTCACGGTCAGGGTCAGCCGGGAGGCCCAGCGGGGCATGTGGATTGATGGGCGCACCTTGCTCGGAGGCTTGTAGCCTTCATCCGCACCGTACCAGATCCTAATGCCAGTGAGCGCAGAAGGCGCGTCACTGTCGAGGATCGAGTATGTCTGCCAGTTCTCCCGCACCCAGAGGCGGTCACCGACAGCATAGCGAGCCGCAGCATCCACGATGTAAGAGGTGAGCGCCTCCTGATGAGCCTGCGAGATGCCACCCCAGCGGTTATGAAAGTGCCAGAGACCGTCGCCAGCCGGCGTCGGCTGCGGCATCCGGCGCGTCTGGATCTTGCGCCCTGCGATGAGCGCGCGGATCATAGGCGCAGAGAAAATAATGGGGGGCTCAGGCATGGTGGAACACGTCCATGGCGGTTTGCTGAAATGGATCGAGATGCACCCCGGAACTGCGTCTTGGGCCCAGGCCATTGGATCCGTTCTCGCGATAGCGGCCGCCATTTGGATCGCTTCCGCACAATCGCGCGAAGCTCGGCGTGAGGCAAAGGCTGCGAAAAAGGCACAATTCGATGCCTTCATTGGCCTGAGCGACGAAGCTCTTCGCCAAGTCAAGAAAGTTGCGGATGTAATCGCAGATCCAAAGATGATCCCTCAATACTATGTGCTCGAGCACTCGTCGAAGATGCTCGAAGACCTCGCGAGCGCGTTGCTGAGCGCCTCTTTGAGCCCATTTGGATCTTCGGGAACCGCCACACAACTTCAACGCCTTCGTGGCCTTGTGACCCACACTGGGCTTGTTATCGCCCGAGCCGATACCGAATACCGCGAGAAGCAAGCGGTCTCCTTCAATACTGGCGATGTATCTCGAACGAATGTCATCGCCGCCGAAAGCGCAGCGCACGCCATTCGGGCAGAACGCGACAAGCTGGAATAAGAATGGCCAAGCCCTCATACCTCGATCACCTCCTCATACTCGTTGCCCTTGCGAGCCTGGGCAGTGACGAGAGCAATGTTGATTGCGAGCTCGTCCGCCTGTGAGGTGGTAAGGGTGATCGTCTTGTTATCCGTGACGATCTCAACGGTGTCGCCGCCGCTGGTGCCCGTTTTGATCACGATCTTCACGCGCGATCCTCCTCAGACGGAATGCATCCCTCCCAGCGGGCCACGAGCTCCTTGAGCGCTACCAGCATGTCTGCGCGGGCGCCGTTGCCAATGTAGTTGACGCGGCCCGTTCCGCTGATGTCCTTGCCGAGTGGGAACACGAGCAGGGCAAAGCCGGTCGTCCGGACTCGGTCATCTGTGGAGGGACCGTTGAAGACCTCGTCCAGTGCTCCGGCGAGAGTGTTCATGACAGATCGGTGTTGTTCTTCGATGGGTCCGTGACTCATGAGGATCTTCCTAGTGTTCTGTCACTGACGAGTGATTCCGAAATCCGATCCGACGTGCGATCCTGCTCTGATGGGCAAGATCGAACGCATTGAGGTTCCCGCCGCTGATCGAGATCGCTTGGAGAGCTTGGTCGGTGACCGCAACACATCCCAGAAGGTCGTCTGGCGGGCTCGGATTGTTCTGCTGGCTGGTGAGGGCCTGCGCGCTACCGAGGTCGCCGGCCGCGTCGGCACGAGCACTCTGACGGTGAGGCGCTGGCGCCGCCGCTATGCGCAGGCGGGCGTCGACGGGCTTCTCAAGGACGCCACCCGCCCGCCAGGGCGCAAGCCCCTGACGGCCGCGGTGATCCAGCGGGTTGTCGACATGACCCTGCATGAGAAGCCGCCGCGAGCGACGCAGTGGAGCGTGCGCTCGATGGCCGCTGTCACAGGCCTGTCCCACACCAGCGTGCAGCGGATCT
>NZ_VOSK01000455.1 GCF_009296175.1 Microvirga tunisiensis
ATCTCGCCCGGGCGGAGTTCGCAACGCTGCGGTTGCGCCTGCTCAAGATCGCCGTGCGGGTGCAGGAAACCACCAGCCGCATCCGACTGGCCTTTGCCTCGTGCTGTCCGGAAGCGGATCTCGTCCGGCGTCTTGCGAGCGCTCTGGCACCCCAGCCCCGGGCGGCCTCGCCCTGAGCGCCGGGGCTGCCATCGCCCCGGTCATCCCATCCCGTCCCTGCCAACGCGTTCCCCACGTTCCAGACCTTGCCGCGGTGAAAGAAACGCAGCGGATCGGCACGCCCGCGCTACCAAATAGGCCCCGAAACAAACTCTGGTGAATAGGAACGGCTAGCAGTCCTACGGAAATATCTGAAACTGTGACAGGCTTGATCCATAGATGATCAACATCCAGACTCGCATTCAGCTTCTCGGTGTTGAGAAAGTCACTTGCAATCGCTGCAACATGCTCATTCTGCTCTAGTGTTGCATCTGAACAAAAACGATTTCCGAATACATCAAAATAGCAATGCCGAAATTCGAACCGTTTAGACAATAGGCGGAGCCTCTTCTCAAGGCTTGAGGCGCTCGTGAAAGCCTGAAGGATATCGTTGTGGACCGAAATGGCACGTTCCAACTCCTGGTTTTTGCTCTGAAGTTCCCCACGAAGCACCTGTAGCATTTTCAATGTTTCCGTTGCTTCTCGGTGAGCGGTGGCGTTCTTCCAGGCGATCGCAACATGCGTCGCAAAGACCTCCAGGAGCGAGAGACTGAACGGGTTGAACGACGACAGTGGATTGAAGGCCAGAAGCGTAAGCGTGCCCAGGCAGCGGTCGCCAGTCTTCACAGGAACGCAGATCAGACTGTGTGCAATCCTGCTTGACCTGACAAACTCCATGTTCTTTGCCGTCAGGTTGCTGTGAGCATCCAGCACTTCACGTTGGGAACGGAGCAAAACAGGGACGTGGGTTTCGTAAACCATTCCCGAGACCGACTCATGCGGTCGAAGCTTATAATCGAAGTAATCCTCGCCTAAGCCCACCTGGGACACGGGGAGCAGATAGTCCTGCTCGGCATCATAAAGCCGAAACACGCCAGCGTCACTTCCGGGGATGACCTCTATGGCGCATTTGACGACATTGCGGACGATGTCGTCAGGCTCCAGGGAGGACAGTAGTTCCTGATTAGCGAGTTTGACTTGTTCCAGAGCGTTCCGACAGGCACGTTCAATATAACTTGCGATGATAGATGGTAGCGCGCCCGCGATCTCATCGATACGCTTCTTCGTACAAACCCCTTTGAAGATACGGATCCTCGTCTCGGCGTCATCATAGAATGGAGCCGCTACACAGAGGCCATATTCATTGTCACCGGGTTGGTGCGATATTTGAAACGGCTTGTCCTCTGGGCGCCTCGTCGCGGGCAGTTCGCCGCTTTCACGCCTAGCTTCTCCGAATTCATAGCGTTCAATTAGGAACTCCCCCGGCTGCAACTTTGTAGCTAGAAACCGGTTGATTTGATCAGTGAGGGTCACCGGACAGCTCCTCAGTGCCCGTCTGAGAATGTCGCACGGGGTCGGATTGGGATAGTGTCGGGTGCGCGAGGACACCAACTTCTGGTCCAGTCAGAGGCATAATAGTCAACCTCAAGAGAGGAGGCTGTGATGCTTGACCAAATGAGGCGGCGGGAGTTCATTGCCTTCCTCGGCAGCATGGCAGCCGCTTGGCCGCTTACAACACATGCACAACAGCCGGCGATGCCTGTGGTCGGCTTCCTCAATGGCGCCTCATCCCACCAGTTCGGCCACCTTGTGTCAGCCTTCCGCACTGGGCTCAGCGAGGCAGGATTTGTTGAAGGACACAACGTTCTAATTGAATACCGCTGGGCCGACGGTGACTATAACCGGCTACCGGCGCTCGCAGCCGAACTGGTCAACCGCCCGGTTACGGCCCTAGCTGCAACGGGTGGCTCCGCGTTGGCGGCCAAGGCGGCATCGTCGACCATTCCGATTGTCTTCATCACAACCGATCCGGTGCGATCTGGCCTCGTCACCAGTCTCAGCCGGCCCGAGGGTAATCTGACTGGAATGGCCTTCCTTACGGCTACGATGGAGCCGAAGCGGCTGGAGATCCTGGAGGAACTGGCGCCCGCAGCAACCCGCTTTGCCGCACTACTCAACCCGGACAGCCACCTTGCTGCGTCTCAAACCAAGGATTTGCTGGAAGCAGGCCGCCAGATAGGGCGAACAGTCGAAATCCTGAATGCCAAGTCGGCATCTGAACTTGAGGCCGCTTTCGCCACCCTCGGTCAAACACGATCCAGCGCGCTCTTGGTCACTGCCGATCCGTTCTTCCACAGCCGTCGCGAGCAGATCGTGATGCTGGCCGCGCGCTATGCCATTCCAGCTATCTACGAATGGCGCGAGATCGTCGAGGCCGGCGGCCTGATGAGCTATGGACCGAGCATCACCGACGTCTATCACCAAGCAGGCGTGTACATGGGCCGCATTCTGAAGGGAGCTAAGACGACAGATCTGCCGATTTTGCAGCCCACCAAGTTTGATTTCGTCATCAACATGACCACTGCGAGGGCGCTCAACCTTTCGGTTCCTAGCTTGCTCCTCGCTCGAGCCGACGACGTGATTGAATAAGAGCGGGATCAGTCAACCATGAGCCGCACCCTTAATCGGGTATCCAGTTCCATAAACGGCCCTCCGCGAAATTTGCGGTAGGTTTGACCCGCGGTGGTTTGGCCCGTGCCGGAGAAGACGCCCTAACCGAGGGGTCCTGTGCAGACCTCCGGCTTAGAGCGGCTGTAGCCCCAGCTGAGGGGAGTCGTGGAACCCTCAGCCAAGGCCATGTTCCCCGCGTGGGGCAGGGAACAGGTCGGATCGATACGCAACGCACCCGACGCACGCAACCTGCAACAGCTAAGGTAAATAGTCCGTAGCTGCTTCAGAGTGGCTCCATTCTGCGGCTTCTGCGAATGACGCACCGGGATACGGCGAAGGCCGCGAGGGGCGATCCGAGGCCTTGCCTATGGGGAGGAGCACCGGGCGCGTCAGGAGCCCGAGTCCCGGGCGCGACCACCACAGGCTTTGAGCCTGCGCCTGGTGTCGAGCAGCGTCAACGGTTGTCGCCCGAGGCTGAACCGCTTGTCCGAAGGGCTGATCGGAAAGGCGCGGCCCGAAAACGCCAAAAACCCCGGATCTCTCCAGGGCTTCGGCTGTGGGCGGTTCCTTACACCCGGCTTCCACCAGGCCAGATCCCTCTCTCCACGCAGGCCTTGATCATGCGCTGTCTTGAGCCGACGTCAATTCACGCTGACGCGACTATGGCCGAGG
Organism: Microvirga tunisiensis; assembly: GCF_009296175.1. GTDB lineage: Bacteria > Pseudomonadota > Alphaproteobacteria > Rhizobiales > Beijerinckiaceae > Microvirga > Microvirga tunisiensis. Next base: position 3,322 of record NZ_VOSK01000455.1, read on the forward strand.
TGTCCGCAGTCTTTTTTCACGTACGCAGTAGGTTTGGCACGCACGTGGTTTCACGCGCATGCCTGTGACCGGCCGGGAACGCCTATGAAAAAGGCCGTGCCCGGTCTTGTGACCATGTTCGCGACCCTTGAACCCATATTGGCCCCTAGGTTCCGCTTCGCGTGACGCAGCGGTCGCCCTGCTTTTGCCGGAGTTAGAACACCGGGATGCTTCTCCCGATTGGAGATCGAGGCGCGGGAACACGGATGAGCCTTCACTTCGGGTGAACAAGGAGGGAGGCTTGCGACGCCTGCAGGGCATTCGCCCGGCTCCTGCTTCAGCGACAACCCTCGGTCCCAGTGAGGATTTGCCATGCCACAGCCAACACGTACCAGACGCGATGCGCCATCCCCTGCAACTGTGGCATGGGCGGCAAAACAATCTGACCGGCGTCCGGGCGTGCTTTCGGGGTTACATAGGCTCGGCGGGCATTCGGCATGGAAGAAGTCCGTTTGATGCGGCCCGGGAGTGCCGCGGGGCTCGCGTACCACGTCGGCCAGAATGGTGGGTCTCAGGTGGAGCCGGGCTGATCCTGCGCGGTGACCACCTTCTCGGAGAGGATCTCGCCAGTCTGGTCGAGGATGGCCTGCCATGCGGCCTGTGGTGCCCGCACCGTGATGCGGATGCGCCCGGCATCCTTACCGTTTCCCTGCTCGACGCGGCTAGTCACCTGCCCTAGGCGCATCCCGCGACGCAGCGCCTCCAGGTCGGTGCCGAGGCGTTCCGCCAGGAAAGCGCTGTCGAGCACAAAGTCACCGACGGCATCACGGTTCAGGGTACGCATCCGAGGTGGGCCGCCTTGTAGGAATTGTCGGATTTGGCACTGACTGTCCTTATTGACGTCAAAAAGGACAGTGCGGCTATGGATCGAGTTGAGATTGTCGATACGGGTCGGCGTCGTCG